>JAKFFO010000045.1:0-47140 GCA_036675035.1 Oxalobacteraceae bacterium | reverse complement strand
AGCTATTTACTGCTGGAGACAAAAGTCAGATGGAAACAATTAAGCGTTGGATTGATGAATCAGATATCTACATGCTTATTTTGGGAGGCCGCTATGGATCGATTGAACCGACGACCTCTCTCAGCTACACAGAGCTTGAGTACGACTATGCTGTCGAGAAGGAAAAACCGTTGTTCGCAGTTGTTATTACAGACGCTGCTATCGACATAAAAGTGAAAACATATGGTTTAGATTGCGTCGAGCGAAATCAGCCTGCCGCACTCGCTGAATTCAGAAAAAAAGTTCTTTCGAATATTTCTTCATTTTTCGAAGATTCCAAGGACATAAAGTTATGTGTTCATGAAACTATCGGAGATTTTTTAAGCAGATATCAGTTTAGTGGCTGGATTCGCGGGGATAAGGTGGCCGACACTGTACCTTTGCTCGAAGAAATTAAGCGGCTAACGGCACAGCGAAACGAGCTCGAGCTTCAGCTTGCCGACCTCAAAAAAGTTAGCCGCGGCGTAGCTCAAGCCGAGGCTGAGCAAGTGAATCTGCATGAGATTGCTTCTGTTCTTAGTAAGATTGAAATCCAAACCACCGTATTTAATAGCCCTGACGATAAAGAGCCGAAAAAATACGATCTCTATCGAATATTTACCGTAATGTCAGACGAAATTGTTGCTGGCGTCAAAAACAATATGGCGGCAAACGACGTCGAAAAATTCCTCTACTATAACGTCTGCACTAAGCTGCAGATTCACGGTCTGGTGAAAAACGAAAAGGTGGCTGGGGTTCAATGGCGGGTGTATAGCGTAACCCCGCTGGGTGAGCGATTTTTAGCATTTGCTCAGAAAGAGAAGCTGAAGAGTAAAAATGGCTAACACTTTGTTCAACACAGACGCACGGCACAGTACATGCCGCTTCGCGGCGTGTACTGTGCGCTGGTTAGCGCGGCGTTGGGAAGCGTGAGATGTGGTTGAGAAAAATAAATGGTCTGGTGAGACTGCTAATTCTTACAATTGCGCTCCCGGTAAGTGCGTTGAATAACGATCCGGAACAAATGGGCAGTCAGTTTCGATTTAATGAAGATGAGGTGCAGGAAGCTTTTTTGCACATACTCGCTAAACGTTCGGTTCCATTCCACGTGCGAAATGATGGGAGCGTTCTGTATCACACCAACAATCAAGTCGTGATCAAGTCCGCTGCAGCTTCAACCATAGGGGCGAGCGAATTTTCTATGCAGCGTTTTATGAGTGAGCGTGAACAGGTATTGGCTTCAAAGAAATTATCTTTACAAAGAATTCTGCATGCGAATCAAAGAGTTGACGGTGAACATTGGACGCTATGGGCAAAGAAAGATGACGTTAAGGTTAAGGCTGTCATTAGAAAAGTAGTGAAGCACTAATGAGATATCTTCCCAACTCAATATTCGACACCGACGTGCAAGCACGCTGGGCAATGTGGCGTTAACCATGCGTACACCATTGCCGTTGTTGATTGTTGCCATACTCGCTGCCGGCCATGGGGCAGTGTCGGTAGGCGGTGCACTATTTATGGAAGACGTGGAGCAGATGCTCCGTCTTTCAAGCTTTCTGTCTGGCGCATTTTTACTTGTCGGCGCAGACATGTTGGTAAGGCAACGACGTTGGTCAGTCTTGCTTATATGGTTGTCCGCGATAGTGTACTTTCTATCCATCGTATTGCCCGCATTTGGCCTCCATGGAAGTGACGCGTTCTCGATGCTAATGAATGCGTTTTACTGGTCTGTGGGCGTCAGGGTGTTTTTGGCTATTGCTGCGCACTTGGCTTTAAAGCGTGCGGCATCGATGGCTAACACGGCGGTCAACGCCGACTTGCCTCCGGCAAGCCGGTTACCTTAGCGGTAGAGCGATATACGAAACATTGTAGAGCCGTTCTGAATAACGAAAACTCTAATCTCAATGGAGAAGTGACATGACGGATATTCCAAAAAACACGATCTGCCTTTGGTACGATGATGACGCCGAGGACGCTGCACGATTTTATGCCAGGACGTTTCCCGATTCGTCGGTCGGCGCGGTACACCGCGCACCTGGCGATTATCCATCGGGGAAAGAAGGGGATGTATTGACTGTCGAGTTCACTGTCCTTGGCATTGCGTGCCTGGGGCTTAATGGCGGACCCACGTTCACGCACAACGAATCGTTTTCGTTTCAGGTTGCGACCGAAGACCAGGACGAGACGGATCGCTATTGGAACGCGATCGTTCATAATGGTGGTCAGGAGAGCGAGTGTGGCTGGTGCAAGGACAAGTGGGGTATCTCATGGCAAATTACGCCGATTGCCTTGACGAAAGCATACACAAGTCCTGACCGCTTGGCTGCCAAGCGGGCATTCGATGCGATGATGACGATGAGGAAAATCGACATTGCTGCAATCGAGGCGGCGTTTCGCGGTTGAGATCCGGGTGGTCTAATAAATTGCTGCTCCGCATACCGTTTCGATGAACGAAAATTTCACTTGACCATCGCATTTGTGTACTTGTTTTGCATGACCGGAATGCTTCTTTGCTGGCTGGCACCTCTTGAACTGCGTGCGTGCCACAACAATTCAAGCAGCGGGGATGCAGCGTCAGCGTCATGGCGGCCATTTCAGCGTTAGAAGTAGCAAAATCCTGGCGGTTTCCCTTCAGAGACAAACCATGGCACCACCGATAATCAGGACTGCTACGGCATCCGATGAAGCTCCAGCCACTGCTGTCGTGGCACTGGCTTTTGGCGCGGACCCTGCTGCGCGTTGGACCTGGCCTGATCCGCAGCAATACCTCACGCATTTCCCCACCTTCGTCAAGGCCTTGGGGGGTAACGCGTTTGCACATGGGAGCGCCTACTACGTGGACGGTTATGCCGGAGCGGCGCTGTGGCTGCCGCCAGAGGTCGGCCCTGACGAAGACGCGCTGATCACGCTGCTGCAACGCACCGCGTCTGCGCCGGCCCAAAAGGATGTGTTTGCGGTCTTTGAACAGATGGGGCGCTACCATCCGCAGGAGCCGCATTGGTATTTGCCGCTCATTGGGATCGATCCATTCCAACAGGGCAAAGGGCACGGCACCGCGTTAATGAAACATGCTCTCCTCCCGTGCGATCGCGACCACACGTTAGCCTATCTTGAATCCAGTAACCCGAAGAACATTCCTCTCTATGAACGGCACGGGTTTGAATTATTGGGCACCATTCAGGCGGGTACGTCGCCACCCATCTTTCCAATGCTCCGCAAACCACGGGTGACGAGACCGGCATCACCGAACCCATGAATGACAGACACTGCCTAACAAGGCAGTGGAATAAACGAGCAGTACAGCATTTTAGTGGGGTGCGGCCCGCCGCTCACCGTTCACCGCCAGCGTTGGCGCTCATCGAAGATGCGATGGCGCAGGAAAGCATGTCGGATGCCACGGTCTTCGGTATTGCTAATCAGATCATGGACAACCTGATGGTCACGAGGCGGGCCCGGACATCGTGGAGGAGTGCAAATGGGCCAAGCCCGGCAATCCGCTGGGGTTGCCCGTATGGTCGCATGCCGGGATCGTCTGCACCGGCGAGGCCTGCAGGCACGCGGTCAAACTGATTTTCGTCCGCGGTGCCTCGTTGGGAATATGCGTCGCGCGATCGAGATCCGCGAGGGCGAGGTGTTCGATGCAGAGGCATTCAAGGTTTTGATCCAGGCTGCGGTCACGGAAAATCTCCGGTCCCGCGCCGCAAAGTCGCAGGGCACTGGCCGAAGGCGAGCCGGGCGTCACTCGGGAAGAAGGTATGAGTTTGCCAAATAGAAATCGAGGTGAAACATGAAAGTAAAACGCATCGTGTCGAACATAGCTGCAACGGACCTCGACAAGGCTGCACATTTTTACGGCGGCATATTGGGCCTGGAACTGCTTATGGATCACGGCTGGTTTCAAACGTATGGCTCAGATGCAAAGATGACCGTTCAGCTGAGTCTTGGAACCGAGGGCGGCTCGGGAACTCCAGTACCCGATTTATCGATTGAAGTCGATAATATCGAAGTCGCAATAATACGGTTCAAACAGGCGAACGTGCCGATTGAGTATGGGCCGGTAAGCGAGCCCTGGGGAGTGCGGAGATTCTACGTCCGCGATCCGTTCGGAAAGCTCATCAATATCTTGCAGCATGAGTGAACGAATGCAGCTTAAATAAAAGTTAAAAATCAGTTTATTCCGGCAATAGGAAAGTCATCATGAACACTGCAATTACAGTTCTCGGTATCAGTAGCGTTATTGCAATTGGCGCCATGAGTCCAGGGCCGAGCTTCGTGATGGTCGCACGGACGGCTGTGGCTTCGACTCGGGCAAATGGCCTGGCAGCTGCGCTCGGGATGGGGACGGGCGGCGGCGTTTTTGCTGTCACAGCTCTATTGGGGCTCCAGGTGCTGCTGGCTTCTGTGCCGTGGCTATATCTTGCATTAAAAGTCGGAGGCGGCACTTATCTTGCCTATCTTGGATATCGAATCTGGAAAGGCGCAAAGTCACCATTGACGCTTGCGACAACTGATGGGCAAGAGCCACATCACACGCTAAAGCGCTCGTTCATGCTGGGATTAACTACGCAATTGAGCAATCCGAAGACGGCCATTGTCTACGGAAGCATCTTTGCTTCGCTTCTTCCACGCGAGATTCCTGCGGCACTTGCCGTTGCCGTACCTGTCGTGGTTTTCTGCATTGAAGCGGGCTGGTACAGCATTGTCGCGCTATTGCTTTCGTCGGCGCCCCCTCGTAACGCATATTTGCGATACAAATGTTGGATCGATCGTGCGACAAGCAGTGTGATGGCGTTACTCGGCATTCGGCTGGCTGTATCGGCAGCGAAAGTTTGAGGTGATACCGTATTGATTCTTAATTTGTCAGTCGAGAGTGACGCTTCGCGCTCCTCGTCTCGGCGTTAACCAGGAAAAAAATATGAAAATCAGCGTTGAAACCACCGTCGCGGCACCCATCGATCAAGTATGGCGTGCATATACGACTCCCGAGGATATCAAGCAGTGGAACGCTGCATCTGACGACTGGCATACGACCACTGCGACGGTGGATTTGCACGAGGGCGGTGCATTCTCGTCACGCATGGAGGCAAAGGATGGCAGTATGGGATTCGATTTTGCCGGAACCTATACGAAAATCGTGAAGCACCGGTTGATCGAGTATTCCTTCGGCGATCGTGCGGCACAAGTCGAGTTTGCCGATAACCCAAATGGTGTCACCGTACGCGTAAGCTTCGATAGCGAGCCGGCCCATTCTGTAGAACAGCAACGGGACGGATGGCAAAGTATTCTGAATAACTTTAAAAAGCACGTAGAAACCAAAGGCAGCTGACCATGCGCTGCATCGCGCAAGCCGGTGAGCGCGGCGTCAGGCGCAGGCAGATGAAGAACCTTTTTATCACCCTGCTTCTGTTAATGCCGTCCATCGGCATGGCCCAACTCGCGCATGACGAACTGGGCCGGCTGGAGGCAGTTGATGCATGGGTATCCCAGGCATTCCGTCCTCGGGCGCTGGAGACGGTGCAGGGCATTCGCTCACTCGGCCGCCTTCTTTATGAAAACAGGCACAGGAACCAGCTTGAGCATGCCGCTATCGAGACGGAGGTGCGCGAGTTTGTATTTGAGGGCCTGGCAATTCATGCGTTTGTTGAAAAGGCCGCGCCTCATCGGGCATGGGTTACGGCTATCGAGATCACCAGCCCTTGCTGGTCGCTGGAAAACGGTTTGAAGGTCGGACAGAACGTGGCTGAGCTTGAGCGCCTTCCGGTTCAAGCGGAAGCGGAGTCGTTGCGCTTTTGCGGCGTCAACAATTGCCTGCTCGCCGAGGAGCGCGATGGTGACATCAGCGGTCTCAGGCTTGAGATTTATCTGGATTAGAAGAAACGCAGGGCACGAGTTTGAGCCCAGGCAAGAGCAGGAACTTGTCTCGCCTGAACCAACGTTGCGTGGTTAAGCTGAGGCGTTAACCATGATCGGTAAACTAAAATTCGGTGCAAACTTGGAACCAACACTTCATTTCTTATGCGGGAAAATGGCTTCCGGAAAGACCACGCTTTCCAGGAAATTGGCTGAACAACAGAATGCCATTCTCATTTGCGAGGATATCTGGCTTCAACAAATGTTTCCAACCGAAATTGCCAACTTTGACGACTACCTCAGATGCTCTAAGCGCCTCAAGGCTGTTGTGGCACCGCATGTGGCAGAGCTTCTTTCCAAGGGGGTATCGGTAGTGCTGGATTTCCCCGCAAACGTTCCGGCGGCACGGAACTGGGTTCGCGGCATATTCGAGTCGGCCAAGGCTGCGCATGTGCTTCACTTCGTCGACACGCCAAATGAGCGCTGCATCCGGCAGCTCCAAAAACGCAACCAGGAGAAGCCTCCAGGCTCCATGGAAATGACGATTGAGCAATTTGAGACCATAACGTCATTGTTCGTTGCACCGGACACCAGTGAAGGTTTCAATGTACGAACATATGGCTGACATTGCAATCAGCACTGACGGCTTCGCCGCAGGCTGTCTCGAACGTTGTACCTGTGAAAGCTCGCCCTTAACGATCATGGAGAGTTCATCATGCTAAAGACGTATCGAGGCAGTTGCCATTGCGGTGCCGTCACCTTCGAAGCTGACTTGGATCTCCTGCAAAGCTCGTATCGTTGTAATTGCTCGATATGCAGGCGCAATCGCTTCTGGCCGGCCATAGCCAAACCGGAGGGCTTTCGCCTGCTGACTGGCGAGCCGGAGCTGACGCGGTATCTGTTCAACACAAAGAAAAACCATCACTACTTTTGCAGGCACTGCGGCGTTCGCTGTTTCGGTGTCGGTAATGAAACACCGATCGGAAAGATGTACGGAGTCAATCTCGGGTGCCTTATCGATGTCACCGACGAGGAGCTTTCAAAGGTCCCTGTCACTTACGTCGACGGGCTGAATGACAAATGGCAGAGCGCGCCTGAGTTTTATGGTCACTTATGAAGTTCGGTGATCGAAAACATAGGCCCAGCAAGTCATTGCAGCCGGCGGTGTTGCCTTCGCCCCGCTCCGGTAAGCCGGCGACCGGAAAACGGATGCAGGATCGCGCCCGATCGTTGCTTTTTCGAGCGGGCATGCGGCGGCGGGTTTTGCCTGCCTGCGCATATCCTTATGTCGAAGGTTTTGCAGCTTAGGAGATACCTATGCCCTGTTCGGCCCGCTTCAGCATTCACCAACTCGCGTCCGACGATGTGGCGTTGATGGAAGCCATGTTGACGACCTTTGGAGAAGCCTTCGATGATGTGGATACTTATGGCAAGCACCGGCCTGGCGCAGATTATTTCCGGCGGCTGCTTGGCAGCGACTACTTCATCGCACTCGCTGCGTTGAAAGGAAGTGAAGTCGTGGGCGGCATCGCAGCCTACGAACTGAAGAAGTTCGAGCAGGAGCGCAGCGAGATCTATATCTATGATCTGGCTGTTGCAGCCGCGCACCGGCGCGAGGGCATCGCCACCGCGTTGATCCAGGAACTCAGGAACATTGCGGCAGCGCGCGGGGCGTACGTCATTTTCGTGCAGGCGGATACCGGCGATGATCCGGCCATCGAGCTGTACACAAAACTCGGAGTGCGCGAAGATGTGCTGCACTTTGATATAGCGGTAAAGGGCGGCATTGGCGCTGCATGATATTTGGCTGCCGGCAACGCCTGGGATGCGCCGGCCATACTTGAACCAACGCGATAGACCACATATACGATGCTTCATCTCAATGGAAATCATATTCACCTGCGCCCTATGGGCAGGAGCGATGCGGATCCTCTCGTCGCGGCGGCGGCAGACGGTGAGCTCTGGAACCTGACGTTCACTGTCGTTCCATCCGCTGCGACCGTTGCGGCATACATAGACACCGCCTTGCGGGGGCGGGACGAGGGGAGCGTGATTCCATTTGTGACAACTGCGGCCGCTAGCGGGAAAGTGATCGGCAGTACCCGATATTGGAAAATCGACCGGCAAAACCGCAGTCTCGAAATCGGCCATACCTGGCTTTCCAAGTCGTGGCAGCGGTCCGCCGCCAACACTGAAGCAAAATACCTGATGTTGCGGCATGCATTCGAAGTGCTGCAATGTGTCCGGGTTCAATTTACCACCGACATCCTCAATGACGCTTCACGCAAGGCGATCCTTCGTCTCGGCGCTGTCGAGGAAGGCATCATCCGTAACGAGCGGATCATGCCGGATGGCCGGAAAAGAACATCCTTGCGTTTCAGCATAATCGAGGACGAGTGGCCGACTGTCAAAGCGCGGCTTGAAGCAAGGCTGGGCATGAGCATGCGTTGACGGAGCGTTAAGGTGAAAATCCTTGCGGCAGAGATGGAGCAAGGCCGCGAAAGCCTCCATGCTGGTCGAGTTGCCGCATGGTCACATGCCGGGTATATCGAAATGGTGCGATTCCACGCAGCATTCAAAGACATATAATTACAATTCATCGATCAAGGCGATTTCCCGCGGATGGTGCCTGCAGCCAGCACCCTGCGCCAAATCGCCGCTCTTACCCGGATCGCCAGTCTATGCGAATGGTAGTGAACATTGATGTACCCGACCTCGCACCGGCGATAGAGTTCTATGGCGCAGCACTGGGACTGACGCTGAACCGCATACTCGACGGCGATGTGGCGGAGCTCACCGGCGCCTCGTCCGTCATTTATCTGCTGGCCAAGCCCGCCGAGCCGGTGCCGGACGGTTCCGCCAAGGATGCGCGTCGGTACTCGCGGCATTGGACGCCGGTGCATATCGATTTCGTGGTCGACGATATCGAGCAATCCGCACGCCGGGCCATCAGCGCAGGCGCGCGCCAGGAAAGTGAATGCATAGATTGGATGGGGTCGAAATGCATCACTTTTTCGGACCCGTTTGGCCACGGATTCTGCCTTCTTGAATTCACGAACGGTACGTACGTTGAAGACCGACCCTATAGCTCATCGCCATAGACCGGAAGGCACGAACGCTCCATGCTCATCGCACTCACTGTTTCCATGGGCACAGCTTTGCTGGCAGCCGGTGGGGTCGCCGCCGCAATCCTGAGCCGGAGCACGCCGCGCGTTTGCTGGCTGCTTGCACCCGGCCGCCTCTATCCCGGCGTCACTTTCCTTGTCACGGCAGCGTTCGACCTGCCGCGCCATCGTGCGAATGTGCCGCGCCGGGCCGCATGCGCTGCTCACGGCGGCCATTTTGCAAGAACGTGCTTTCACCAAAGAACATGGGACGCAAGATGTCGATCTTCAAGGCCTGGATAAATCGTATCGCGGCTGCATTGCCGGAGAAGCGGATGAGGCCCTCCCAGCATCTGGCTGCTGCCGTCACTGTCTTATTGGTGGCGGCAACGGGTATCGCTCCACCGGCCTGGTCGCAACCGGTCATCGGGGCGCTGCCGATTGAAGCGCAAAGCGTGATTGCCCAGGTTAAGGAAGCCGCCCAAGCGCGCGATTTCAATGCATTACGCGCGCTCATGTCCGACGATTTCAAATGGAATCTTGGTCCTGACGGAGAGAGCCGCGCACTGGCGATCGAAGCATGGCGACGGGATCAGACTTATCTGACACAACTCTCGGAGGTACTGCACCAAGGATGCCGTCCGTATGAGGCGGAAAGCGTCGTGTGCCCCGGGAACGGAGGTTTGGATTTCCGGGCAGGATTCAGAAAAACGGATGCAGGATGGCGCATGACATATTTTCTTGCCGGCGACTGACTGTGGCAACAAGCGATTCAGCACATCGCGGGAGCCCTTCAACCGATTGGAAAAAACCGATGGTTTAGGCATTAACTTCTGTCGGTCACACCGCGTAGTCGTTTGGCACTGGACTGGGAAACACGAAATCGGCGTGTTCCGGTATTCTGTGAAGAATCCAACCCGGAGGCGATCATGAAATTTTCGGTAAACCATGCGGCTGATTCAGTATTTGTCAAACAGGGCTTGCGCGATTTTTTCCAGTATCGCGATCTC
The DNA here is from genome assembly GCA_036675035.1 of Oxalobacteraceae bacterium. Lineage (GTDB taxonomy): Bacteria > Pseudomonadota > Gammaproteobacteria > Burkholderiales > Burkholderiaceae_D > MESE01. Next base: position 37,158 of record JAKFFO010000045.1, on the reverse strand, counting down.
GGCATTCGTGATGCGACCGACGGCAAGGTGACTGCCCATGTGATTCGGGCGAATCCCGGTGCGCATGTGACCGGCAGCCGCCATCATCATGCGCTGGAATTCCAGATGATCTATTGCCTGAAGGGCTGGATCAAGTTTTCATACGAGGGTGTCGGCGAAGTGCTGCTGGTGCCCGGAACCTGCGTGCACCAGCCGCCGGGAATCCGGCATACCGAGCTTGGTCATTCGGACGATCTCGAACTGCTGGAGATCGTGATGCCGGCCGACTTCGATACCGTAGCAGACGAATAGCGTGCCGATTGCCGCGACATTGCCAAACACTTCTTCCATCCAACATCATCAGGGGCTTTCATGCAGACAGCATTGCTACTCGTAGATATACAGAACGACTATTTTCCGGACGGCTCGATGTCGCTGGTAAACAGCGTCGAAGCGGGACAAAAAGCCGGCATCTTGCTTGAGAAATTCCGCTCGAAGAAATTACCGGTGATCCACATGCAACACCTGTCGGTGCGCCCGGGTGCGACATTCTTTGTGCCTGGCACCCCTGGTGTCGAAATCAACAGTTGCGTCACGCCGCTGGAAAGCGAAGTGCAGTTCACCAAAAAATTTCCGAACAGCTTCAGGGATACCGGCCTGCTGCAGCATCTGCAGGAAAACAAGATCACCAAGCTGGTGATTGCCGGCATGATGACGCATATGTGCATCGATTCGACCACGCGTGCGGCGTTCGATCTCGGCTTTTCCTGCACGCTGGCGCACGATGCCTGCGCCACCAGGGATATCGTATATTCCGGAAAAATCATGCAAGCGGCACAGGTCCACAGTTCGTTCATTGCAGCATTGAACGGCCTGTTCGCAACCGCGCTGCCGACCGAAGAGATTTGCGCAAATATCTGAACGGCTGCTGACGCCGACCGGCGGAATTTGCCGGTTGTATCTGCCGGCTCCAACTACCGACATTCGGCGTCAGCATCAGGATTCACGTCACTTACTTCACGTTACTTACCAGCCGCCGCCCAACGAACGGATCAGCGCGACCGTCGCCGTAGCGCGCGTACCGCGCAATTGCACCGCGCTGCGTTCGACCGCTACCAGGTTGCGCTGCGCGTCGAGCAAGTCGAGGTAGCTGGTGCGGCCGGCCCGATATTGCTTGTCCGCCAGCACCTCGGAGCGCCGTGCGGATATCACTGCGTTCTCCAGCGCCTCGGACTGCCCTGCCAACGTGCGCAGTCCTGCCAGGTTGTTTTCCACCTCGGCAAATGCAGTCAGCACGCTTTGCCGGTAGACCGCAACCGATTCTTCCAGCGCCGCCTCGCTGCGCGCAATATTGGCCTTGTTGCGTCCGCCATCGATGATCGGCATCGACAGCAGTGCGCCGATGATCCAGCTGCGGCTGCTCCAGTTGAACAAGTCGGACAGATCGGCCGATTCGCCGCCGCCGGCTCCGGTGATGCGCAATGCCGGGAACATCGCCGACCGGGCCACGCCGATACGCGCGTTGGCGGCGATCATCGCACGCTGCGCGGCGGCGATATCGGGACGGCGCTCCAGCAGCGCAGACGGCAGTCCGGCAGGTATGCCGGGCAGCGCCGACGACTCCGCAAGCGGATTGTTTGCCGCATTGAATGCGGCCGCCGGCTTGCCCAGCAATACCGCCAGCGCGTTTTCCAGCTGTGCGCGCTGGCGTGCGACCGCAAACGCTTCGGCCCGCGTGGTTGCCAGTTCGGTGCGCGCCCGCTCCGGTTCCAGTTCGCCCAGGTCGCCCAGCTCGAAACGACGCTGGTTGATGCGCAGGTTTTCTTCGCGCAAGCGCACCGTCTCATTCAGCAGCGCCTGTTCCGCATCGGCGGCACGCAGCCGGAAATAGGTTTGCGCGACATCGGCCTGCAGCGCCAGCAGCACCGAGCGATAGGTCGCTTCGCTGGTCGCCGCATCGGCCCTTGCGGCACCGACGTTGCCGGCGACCCGGCCGAACAGGTCTGCTTCATAGCTGGCGCCGAACTGCGCCTGCCACGCGGTCGCCGGAGCGACCGGCGTGCCGGCAGGCAGGCCGAGCGACACTGCCGACGACCGGAAGCGCTGCGGGCCGAACTGCGCGCCGACTTGCGGAATCCGGTCCGCCTCGGCAATGCCGGCCAGCGCACGCGCCTGTTTCACGCGCGCTGCTGCCGCCGCCAGGTCGGCGTTGGCCTTCGTCGCTTCATCGATCAGCCGGTTCAGTTCGGCATCGTTGAATGCCTTCCACCATTCGCCGCGCGCTTGCGCTTCGGCCGGCTGGGCCGGCTTCCAGCGCGCGGCCTCCGCCGAATTGGCGGCAAGCGTGGATTCCTTGAATGCAGCCGGAACGTCGATTTTTGGATCGCGCAGTTCGGGCGCGGCGCATCCGGCCAGCAGCAGCGCCGCCAGCAGGCCGGTGATTTTCAGGGTTGCGGTTTTCGGTAAAACCGGTGAATCGATTCCTGTCATGTTTTTCATTTCACATTTCCCTCCGGCTCAGGCATGCGTGCCGCCGGCTTATGTTTTTCAAATCGTTTGGCAAAGCTGCGCAGCAGTACATAGAACACCGGCGTGAGGAACAGGCCGAATAGCGTCACGCCCAGCATGCCGGCAAATACCGCCACGCCCATCGCATGCCGCATCTCGGACCCGGCGCCGGATGAAAACACCAGCGGCACCACGCCCATGATGAAGGCGATCGATGTCATCAGGATCGGGCGCAGGCGGAGGCGGCAGGCTTCCAGCGCGGCCTGCACCACCGAACGCCCGTGGTCTTCCAAGTCGCGGGCGAATTCGACGATCAGGATCGCGTTCTTCGACGCCAGCCCGACCAGAACGAACAATGCAATTTGCGTGAAGATATTGTTGTCGCCACCGGTCACTTTCACGCCGATCAATGCAAACAGGATCGACATCGGCACGATCAGGATCACCGCCAGCGGTAGCGTCCAGCTTTCGTATTGTGCCGCCAGCACCAGGAACACCAGCAATACGCACAGCGGGAAAATCACCAGCATGGTGTTGCCGGCCAGGGTTTCCTGGTAGGTCAGGTCGGTCCACTCGTAGCTGATGCCTTTCGGCAGCGTTTCCTTCGCGATTCTTTCCATTGCCGCCTGTGCCTGGCCGCTCGATACGCCGGGCGCCGCGCCGCCGTTCAGGTCGGCCGACAGGTAAGCGTTGTAACGCTGCACCATGTCGGGACCATAACTGTCCGAGACCCGCATCAGTGACGACAGCGGAATCATTTCTCCCTTGTTGTTGCGCACCTTCAGCTGCGCGATGTCTTCCGCATGCGAGCGGAACGGCGCATCGGCCTGCAGCTTGACCTGGTAGGTCCGGCCGAACTGGTTGAAGTCGTTGACATACAGCGATCCGAGGTTGATCTGCAGCGTCTGGTAGATTACCGACAATGGCACGCCCATTTGCTTGGCCTTGGTGCGGTCGACATCGGCGAACAGTTGCGGCACATTGATCTGGTAACCGGAAAACACGCCGGCCAGCTCCGGTGTCTGCCACGCCTTCATCTGCAGCGCCTGCACCGCCTTGTACAGTTCGTCATAGCCGAGGTTGCCGCGATCCTCGATCATCATCTTGAAACCGCCGATGGTGCCGAGGCCGTTGACCGGCGGCGGTGGAAACACCATGATGAACGCATCCTGGATCGCGCCCAGTTTCTGGTTGATCTGCTGCGCGATCTCGCCTCCGCTTTGCCCGGAACCGCGTTCGCCGAACGGCTTCAGGCTGATGAACACGACGCCGGCGTTCGGCGCGTTGGTGAATCCGTTGATCGACAGACCCGGAAATGCGATCGAGTCCTGCACGCCGGGCACCGACTGCGCGATGTCCGACATGCGCCGGATCACCGCATCGGTGCGGTCCAGCGACGATGCATCCGGCAGCTGTGCAAAACCGACCAGATATTGCTTGTCCTGCGCCGGAACGAATCCGCTCGGTACCGCCTTGAACATGAATGCCGCCGCTACAGCCAGTACTGCATACACGGCGAGCGCCGCGGTTTTGCGGCCGAGCAGACCTTTCACGCCGCGCTCATAGTTATGCGATGCGCGGCCGAAGGCGCGGTTGAACCAGCCGAAGAAACCGCCGAACACGCGATCCATGCCGCGCGTCAGTGCGTCTTTCGGCGCGTCGTGCGGCTTCAGCAGCGCGGCGGCCAGTGCGGGCGACAGCGTCAACGAGCTGAACGCCGAAATCACGGTGGAAATCGCAATCGTCAATGCGAACTGGCGATAGAACTGGCCCGACAGTCCGGACACGAACGCGATCGGCACGAACACTGCGCACAGCACCAGCGCAATCGCGATGATCGGGCCGCTGACTTCTTTCATTGCCTGCACTGTCGCATTGCGCGGCGTCAGTCCGGCCTGGATATTGCGCTCGACGTTTTCCACCACTACGATCGCATCGTCGACCACGATGCCGATTGCCAGCACCAGCCCGAACAGCGACAGCGTATTGATCGAGAATCCGAACAGCATCAGCACCGCAAACGTACCGACAATGGATACCGGTACCGCCAGCAGCGGTATGATCGATGCGCGCCAGGTTTGCAAAAACACGATCACGACCAGCACCACCAGCGCCACCGCTTCGAGCAGCGTGAATATCACCGCGCGGATTGATTCGCGCACGAACTGGGTCGGGTCGTAGACCACGCTGTATTCGACGCCCTCCGGGAAATCCTCCTTGAGTTCTTCCATCTTGGCGCGCACGTCGGCCGACAATTGCAGCGCATTCGACTGCGGCGCTTCGAAAATCGCGATCGCGGCCGCCGACTTGTTGTTCAGCAGCGAACGCAACGCGTAGCTGCTAGAGCCGAGCTCGATCCGTGCCACGTCCTTGAGCAGCGTGACCGAGCCATCCTGGCCGGTACGCACGATGATGTTGCCGAATTCTTCCTCGGATTTCAGCCGGCCCTGCGTGTTGACGGTGAGCTGGAACTCGGCATTCTCGGCCGGTGCTGCGCCGATCACGCCGGCTGCCACCTGGACATTCTGCTCCCGGATCGCATCCGCAATATCGCCGGCCGTCATGTTGCGCGCCGCTACCTTCTGCGGATCGAGCCAGATGCGCATTGCATAGTCGCCCGCACCGAACAGAATCGTCTCGCCCATGCCCGGAATCCGCGCCAGTTGGTCTTTCACGTTCAGCACCGCGTAATTGCGCAGGTAGACATCGTCATAGCGGCCATTGGGTGAAGAAAGGTGCACCACCATGGTCAGGTTGGGAGAGCTCTTTGCCGTGGTTACGCCGATCTGGCGCACTTCTTCCGGCAGTCGCGGCAGCGCGCGCTGCACCCGGCTCTGCACCTGCGTTTCGGCAGTGTCGATATTGGTACCGACCTTGAACGTGACGGTCAGCGCCAGTGCGCCGTCGGAAGTCGACTGCGACGACATGTACAGCATGTTTTCGACGCCGTTGATCTGTTCTTCCAGCGGCGCGGCGACCGTTGCAGCGATCACCTTGGGATTGGCGCCGGGATAGGCGGTACGCACCACCACAGACGGCGGCACGACATCCGGATATTCCGATACCGGCAGGTTGAAGATGGCCAGCAGCCCGGCCACAAAGATCAGGACAGACAGCACCGCCGCGAAAATCGGGCGGTCAATAAAAAATCGGGAAAAATTCATGGCAGTTCTTTCTTGTATTTTTTCTTATCGGGCGGCCGCGAGCTTTTCCGACGCCGGATCGGACTGCTCCTTGCTGTCTTCCGCTTTGCTGGTCGCCGGCGAGCTTGCGGTGGGTTGATTCGGATCGGCATCCATTGCGATCAGCTGCGCCGTCACAGGTGCGCCCGGGCGAACCCGCTGCAATCCGTTAACGACGATTTTTTCGCCCGGCTTGACGCCTTCACGCACCACGCGCAGGCCGTCGATTACCGGACCCAGCACGACCGGCCGATATTCCGCCTTGCTTTCCGCATTCACCACGTACACGTACTTGCGGTCCTGGTCGGTGCCGACCGCCCGATCGGTGATCAGTGCGGCTTTGGTCCTGTGCCCGGTGCCGTTGCCGCTCTCCAGCTGGACCCGCGCGAACAGACCCGGTGCAAGCGCATCGTCCGGATTTTTGAAGATGGCGCGCATGCGCACGCTGCCGGTTGCGGGATCGACGCGGTTATCGACGAATTCCAGTTTCCCCTCGTGCGGAAAACCGGTTTCGTTGGCGAGCCCGATGCGTACCGTGACCGGCACACCCTTGCGCGCCATCGCGCCGACGCGCAGGAACGAATCTTCGTCACCGTCAAAGCTGGCATACACCGGGTCGCTCGACACCACCGACGTCAGCACCACATTGCCGTCCACCAGGTTGCCGACGGTGACCTCGGCCTTGCTGACGCGACCGTCGATTGGGGAATGCACGCGGGTAAAGTCAAGGTTCAGTTTGGCGGTCCGGTATGCAGCATCGGCGGCGCGTGCATCGGCTTCGAGCTCCTTGGCAGTGGCAGCCTTCTGATCGGCTTCACGCTGCGCAATCGCCCTTTCCGCCACCAGCGCTTCGGCGCGCGCCAGTTCGACTTTCGCCAGATCCGACTTGGCACGGGCAGCCGCCGCGGCAGCTTCGGCGCGACCGGCTTCAGCCTGATACGGACGCTGGTCGATCACGAACAGCAGGTCGCCTTTCTTTACTTCGGCGCCCGGCTTGAAATTGACCGACGCGATGAATCCCGATACGCGCGGCCGGATGTCGACCCGATCGACCGCTTCCAGCCGTCCGGAAAACTCCTGCGTTTCAATAATCGATTTTTCCAGTACTGCAGCGGCTGATACGGGCGGACCGCCGGTCTGCGGTCCCAATTCTTGGGCGGAGGGCTTGCTGCAGCCGGACAGGACCAGCGCAGTCATCGCGGTAACGACTAGAGCAGCGGGTGCCATACGCGCTGCCGCTTTGAATTCAAGGATATTTTTCATGTTGTTGTTCCGGGTTATTAACGTCTGTATTAAGGCTTGTATTAAAGCTGGTATTAAAGTTTGTTAACAGGTTGAATCCCCGGTTTACGCCGGGCGAATACATTGGATCAATCGGCTTCATTTGCGTAATGTCGAGCTTCCCATTACAGGAAGGTCAAGCTTTTTTCCTGCTGCGGATTCCGCAGTAGTCGCAAGCCCTCCGACAAAGCAGGCAATTTCCTGCAGCACGCCTGCTTCATGCATGCAGTTGCATCGTGCATCCGGCTCCAGCAACGGCAGTGGCGGCAGGCGCCGGATCAGTGTCTTGGTGCCGGCCGCAATCAGCTTGGCACCGTACTGTTCCGCTTCATCGCGCAACGGATCATCATCGGCCGACAGGATCAATGCCGGCGGCAAACCTTTCATGCGACTCGACTGCAGCGGAGACGCATACGGATGAGTGCGGTCGGTCGCACGCGGCAGGTAGCCGCGATAGGCGGCAGCACAGGCATTCGCAACGGAAGCCGCGAACCGTTCGCCGGCGCATGTACGCATCGAACAACTGGTCAGCGCCGGGTCCAGCATCGGCATGATCAGCAGTTGCGCTGCCAGCGCCGGGCCGCCGCGGTCACGCGCCATCAAGGCCGAGACCGCCGCCAGGTTGCCACCAGCTTCGATTCCCGCAGTAATGAGACGGCTGCCGTCCCATCCCAATTTATTGCGATGCCGGAATGCCCACGCCAGCACTGCGTGCGCATCTTCGGCTGCGGCCGGAAATGGCAGCACGGATGCGAGCGTATAAGTCGATGCCAGCACGTGGTATCCGGTAGTCAGTGCCAATGCACGAAGAAAGGTATCGACCGCTTCAAGTTCGTTACTGACGAATCCGCCAGGGGGAAAGAACACGATCAGTCCGCGGCTTCGTGCCGTCGCGCGGTCGGGCGTGTAGAGGCGCGCGGCGAGCGTGCCTTGCGCACCTTCGACCATGAGCTCATCCGCTTGCAACGCTTCGTGACGGTTCACAATGCCGATTCCTTTTTTCATGACGCACTATAAAATCGTTCGCCGCTCAGATAAATAGCGGTACGCCGAATTGACTGTTCAAGATCCTGAACAGTCTGGTAGCAACGCGCAGACAAAAAATCGAAGGGGGCTTACACTCGTTAGCCATGAAAAAAGCCCGCACACCTTTTGGCTGCGGGCAAGTCCAGCTCCGGGGGGAGTGGAAGAGACATGGCAGGACTGCTTCGATTGTCGCCAGCGAGACAGTCCGGATTGCAAGCAGGTGTTAAAACATCAGCTGCCGCTTGTAACGTTGACGCGGGTGCTGCCGTTCACGGACCGGATGGCTTCGCCACGGACCTGATCACGTGTCCTGGTCGATGCGAATTTTTTGTACTCGGCGAATTCCGGATTTCTCAGGTCGGTGTTGCGGCCTGCAGCGAAATCTTTTTCCAGACCGGCGCGTACTTCAGCCCGGGTGAGGCTTGAGCCGGCAGTGGTAAACCGGTGGTATTCATTGTTTGCAGTCGACTGGCCCGCAGCACCTGGATTGATTTCGGCCACGACATCAGCGCGATCGCGTCCGGATTCGAAGCTGCTGTATTCGGCGTAAGGAAGGCCATTGTCGGCCAGTACGGAACCGGCAGCAGACAGGAGGGCAACAGAGGCAATCAGGTTTTTCAAGTTCATTTTCATACTCCATAAAGTTCGTTGGGTGAGCGAACTATATCGTTGCACTACAATGTAAATAAATAGCGGAAACGCGAATTGACTGTTCACGATCCTGAATAGTCGATCGGCCGGATAATCAACCGTATCGCAGTGGATGCACGTGTGCCCACAAGGCAGGAACTTCTTGCGATACCCTCACGAGGGAAAAGTAATGGACAAGTTGCAGGCAATGGAAGTGTTTGTTCAAGTGGTCGACGCCGGCAGTTTTACGCGCGCGTCGGATCAAATGCAGTTACCGAAAGCGACGGTGTCGACCTTGATTCGCAATCTCGAATCGACATTGGCGGTCAAGCTCTTGAATCGCACCACGCGCCACATCAGCGTGACGGCCGACGGCGCGGCCTACTACGAGCGCTGCCTCAGTATCCTGGCCGACGTGCGCGATGCGGAGGATTCGCTGTCGAAGACGCGTGCCAGTCCGAGCGGCAGATTGCGTGTCGATGTGCCGACCGGGATCGGGCGCCATCTTGTCATTCCGGCGCTGCCACTTTTTTTCGAACGATATCCCGACATCCAGCTTGAAATCGGTTGCAACGACCGGACCGTCGACCTGATCGAGGAAGGAATCGACTGCGCGGTACGCGGCGGCGTGCTGCCCGATTCGACCCTGATTGCACGGCGCGTCGGCGCATTGCATTTCGTGACTTGCGCTTCGCCATCGTATGTTGCACGGCACGGGCGTCCGATGCATCCGCACGACCTGATGAAGCATCGCTGCGTGAATTATTTTTCGTCCAAGACCGGCCGGATTTTCGAATGGGATTTTGCGAAAGCCGATGAACGCATCCAGCTCAAGTTCCCCGGCAGTATTGCGGTCAACGACTGGGATGCCTATCTGTCCGCATGCCTGTCCGGACTGGGAATCGCACAAATGCCGTTGTCCGCACTGTGCCCGTACATCGAAGCCGGCAATCTCGAATTGCTGCTGACCGACTGGGGTATCGATCCGGTGCCGCTGCATGTGGTGTACCCGCAGAACCGGCATCTGTCGGCGAAGGTTCGGGTATTCGTCGAATGGATTGCGGAGCTTTTCACCGACCACTGGTTATTGCGCGCACCGAACTTGCTGGAATGCCCTGCGCGTGCACTGCCGGCACACCAGCCGTTGTCGCTGCCGCAAGCGGTGCCGGTTGCCTGCCTGCCGGGCCCAGCCAATCCCGTGGCAACTGCAGCGTAATCAATCGCTGAGGACAATCAAGGAGAGTCGATGCTGTCGAATATGCTCGGACGGGCAATGATGCCTGTATTCAAGAAAGCCTTGCCGAAAATCGGCGATACCGAACGCGCGGCGCTGGAATCCGGCACGGTCGGATTCGAAGGATGTTTCTTCGAGGGCAAGGCCGACTTTGCAAGGCTTGCCCGGATTCCTGCGGTGCGGCCGAATCCGGAGGAACAGGCGTTTCTCGAACAGCAGGTGCCGGAACTGTGCCGCATGCTCGACGATTATGCGATCGACCAAGAACAGGATCTGCCGCAGGAAGTCTGGCAGTATCTGCGCCGGCACGGCTTCTTCGGCATGATCATTCCGCGCGCATACGGAGGACTTGAATTCAGCCATGCGGTCCATGCCGAAGTGGTGACGCGGATCGCCAGCGTCAACATTGCGGCGGCGGTCACGGTGATGGTGCCGAATTCGCTCGGCCCGGCAGAGTTGTTGTTGCGCTACGGCCTGGAGGAGCAGAAGAATTATTACCTGCCGCGCCTGGCACGGGGCGAGGACTTGCCGTGCTTCGCGCTGACGTCGCCGTATGCCGGCTCCGACGCCGCAGCGATTCCCGATTTCGGCGTGCTGACGGAACGCGAATGGAACGGCGTGATGACCAAGGGATTTGCGCTGACGTTTTCCAAGCGCTACATCACGCTGGCGCCGGTGGCTTCCGTGGTCGGCCTGGCCTTCAATGCAATCGACCCGACCCGCGCCGCCGGCGCGCAATCGCTCGGCATTACCTGCGCGCTGATCCCGGTGCCGCATCCGGGGTTGCGCATCGGAGCGCGCCATCATCCGATGAACAGCGCATTCATGAACGGCCCGGTGGAGGGTGAAGACATGTTCATCCCGATCGATTGGGTCATCGGCGGCGGCAGCAATATCGGCAAGGGCTGGCGCATGCTGATGGAATGCCTGGCTTCGGGCCGTGCGATCTCGCTTCCGGCACTCGGCGCGGCGCTGCAACAGACCTCGCTGTATGTCGCCAACGGTTATGCGCAATTGCGCAACCAGTTCGGCTTGCCGATTCAGCGCTTCCATAATGTGGCGGCGCTGCTGGCGGAAATGGCGCTCGATCTGTATGCGACCGATTCCGCGCGGCGCATGACGGCCAGCGTTCTTGACCAGGGCGAGCAGCCCAGCGTTGCCGGCGCGATCATGAAATACCACCTGACCGAGGCCGGACGCGACGCGATCGGCCACGGCATGGATATCCTCGGCGGCAAGGCAATCTGCGCCGGCCCCTCCAACCTGCTGTCGAATGCCTATCGCCATACGCCGATCGCGATCACTGTCGAAGGCGCCAACATTCTGACCCGCGCGCTGATCATCTTCGGCCAGGGCGCGGTGCGCTGCCATCCGTATGTGCTGAGGGAAATCAATGCGGTGGAACAGAATGACGCCGGCGCGCTGGGCCAGGCACTGTTTGCCCATGGCGGACATCTGCTGCGCAACTTCTGGCGCAGCCTGGTGTATGCGCCGCTGGTGGGCAACGGGCCGCCCGGATTCGAGCGCGAGGCGCGCAAGATCGCGCGGCTCGCCGCGAAATTCGCATTTACCACCGACATGTGCATGGGAGTATTGGGCGGAAAGCTGAAGCGGCTGGAGCTGCTGTCGTCGCGTCTCGGCGATGCGCTGTCGCATCTCTACATGGCGTGTGCCTGCCTGTGGCGTTACGCTCAGCAGCCGGATCCCCGGCTGGAGCCGCTGGCGCGTGGCGCGGTGCGGCGGCAAATCTGGCTTGCCAGCGAAGCGCTGCACGAACTGTACGACAACGTATCCAATCCGGCGTTGCGCGTGGCCGGAAAAATCGCATTGGTCGGCCTCAGTCCTATCCGCCGCCTGAGCGATCGCGAAAAGCTGGCGATTGCCGAAACGCTGCGCGATCCGCAAGTGATCGCACGTCTGTGTCCGGATATCGAAACACCGAAAGCCGGCGGCCTGCGCGATCTGCAGGAATTGCTGCGTCTGGCGCAGGAACTCGGCGAACAGGAAAGCCAGCGCCTGGCAGGCGCGATTCGCGAGATCAGGCCGCATGAGGATATCGCCGCGACTTCGTCGCATCCGCAGGCGTTAGCGTTTCTGAAGGCGCTCGACAAGGTGATCCAGGTGGACAGCTTTCCGGCTGACGATGGAATGAGGTGATGTTTATCGATGGATTGAAGGTGGAAACTCTTGCTCCCTTCTCTCGCGGGCGGGAGAAGGGAGCCGTCGATGCCTGCGAAATCTGCTCAGGAAACCGTGCACTTTAACGAAAATGCGATTTCCCTAACGAACGGGTTTCGAATTGTTCGGGCGCTTTCTAGAGTCCTTTTTGTCTTCAGACCTCCTGCGATTGGTGCGGTCGATATCGTCGGTTGCGCCGGTGATTTCGGGGTCGACGTTTTTCGGCGGAGTCTTGATGTTTTCCGAGCCGACGTTCGGCGGTGTGGTCACGATGCCGGAATCGGACGGCGTCCTTACTGACGAGTCGGGCGAGGGTCCCGCCATGCCGTTATTGGCAGGAGGCTTGATCGGCGATCCCGATTCCGGCGGAAGCCTGGACTGGGCCGTCGCAAAGGCGCTCAAGCCGATCAGCAATGCGGCCAACGGTGCACATGAAATTTTCATCATCGCTCCTTTTCAGAAAAGCGCATAAAACTCCAACGACCAATCGTAATGTGCCGCTTCGGCCGGCGGCTATTACTCCAGAGGTGCAGCAGCAGCAGTCTCGTTGACCACCGCTTCGCGCGGCTCGCCTTCGCGCGTCAACTGTTTTTGCAATGCCAGCATTTCCTTGCCCAGACTGATACGTTTCGATTCGCCGAGCAGTTTGAGTACCACCGGGAACAGATGTTCTTCCTCTTCCTTGTGATGATGTTCGGTCTGCTCTTTCAGTACCTTGAATTTCGGTTCGAAAGTCTTTTCGGAAGAATCGAGGGCAAGCAGGTCCGCGAGCAATCGTTTCAACGAAAGATGCTCCTCCAGCGATTCAAGTAAATCGTCCTCGGTCCGCGCGGCATTCACTGCCGGATAAAAGATATCTTCCTCCGACTTGATGTGCACGGTCAGTTCGTCGCTTACCTTCGCGAACAGCGCTTTCTTTCCTTTTTCGTTTTGTTCGTCAAGCACCTGCGCCAGCAGACGCTCCATGTTCCGGTGCTGGTTGATAAGCAATTTCACTGCGTCAATTTCCTGAATATTCATTGGTGGTCCGGAATAAATGTTGGGAATCAAATTAGAGGCCACGGTGCCTGAGTGGTTCCATTCTTATTTGGCAACGGGAGCACACATTGCAGTGCGCCTCCATGCGCGGCATCTACGCAATCCGATCGGCTGCGGCCGGGTCGGCGAGAATGGCGACCGGCAGCATGAACAGGGCTTCGCTCAATCGAAGCCGTCCCGCTCGCACTTCGATATGCCGTCCGGAATAAATGTCGATCCACGCGGGCCGTAATTCTTGCGGTATCACAACCGCCGTGTCTTGCCATGCAGCGGCAGGAATTGCGGGGGCGCCGCCTTCGGCCAGCAGCCGGTATGAAAGGAGCGTGGCGACCACGATGACGGCGCGTTCCTGATGGCGCCGTAAGAACGCAATCGCATGCGCCGACTGCGGCCCTTCGATCGCCAGCGGCAGATAATCGCCGCGCGCAAACAGCTCGGCGTCGCGCGCGCGCAACGCCAACGCACGGTGAATGATGTGCTGCTTGATGCGCCCGCTTTGCCAGCCTTCAAGCCCGGTCAGATAGGGCGCGGCTTCGGCCAGCGCCTGTTCGCGGGCCGCAAAATCGACCGGCCTGCGGTTGTCCGGATCGACCAGGCTGAAATCCCAGAACTCGGTGCCCTGGTACAGGTCCGGCACACCGGGCGTGGTCAAGCGCAACACGGTTTGCGCCAGGCCGTTGGCCGCGCCGGCCGGTGCAAGCCGGCCGACCCGATGGGCCAGTTCCTGCAGGAAGCGATTGTCCGGTTTGACTTCGAGGATCGCATGAAGAAAATTCCGGCAACCCGCTTCATAGTCTTCATTGGGCATGACCCAGTCGCTCACCTGCTTGGCTTCGCGCAGCGCCTTGGTTTGCCATCCCTCGATCCGTTCGGCGAATTGCCTGACGCCATCGCGGTCCGTGACATCAAGCCCGATCGGCCATGCGCCCACCAGCATCTGATACAGCATCAGCTCGTCAGCCGGCTTTGGCGCATCGCATGCGGGCGTGCCGTCTTCTTCAGCGATCTTGCCGCGCAGCGGCGCATTCATTTCCATCCAGCCGCGTATCGTCTGTTCCCATTCCTGCGGCAACTCGCTGATTGCGGCAATCTGTGTCCTCACGTCTTCGCCGCGCTTGTGATCGTGCGTTGCCGTGGTCAGCATGGTGTTTGGAAAGCGCAGCGCGCGGTCGATGCAGGCGGCATGAAAATCCTGGACCGACATCGAAAACCGGCCGGGATCGGAGCCGACCTCGTTGCGTGACAGCAGCCGCCCGTAGCGGTAGAACGCGGTGTCCTCGACCGACTTGGCCGCGAGCGGGGGCGTTAATTGCTGGAAGCGGGTGATCGCGCGCTGGTGCAGGCTGCGTACCCTGGGCGATGCGGCTTCGCGCGGCGCATCGCCACCGAGCCAGCGTGCCACCACATCGAGCAGCGTTCCTTCGGTGCGGTCGACGTTCTGGCGCGCTTCGTCGAGTGCCCGGTCGATCACCTGCTGATCCAGTTCGTCGCGGCCGTTGCTGTCGGCGTAAGTCCGGTACACCGGGAACGCGACCAGCAGTTCGATGAACACGCGCCGGATCGCACCCAGTGAAAAATCGCGGGTGCGCAGATCGGTGCGGGCTACCGCATGCAGCGCACGCGCGGCGGCTTCGAATTCGCCCGATAGATTATTGGCCAGCAATTGCCGGCGCGCCTGCCTGACTTCGGCCTGGAAATCGCCCGGTTCTCCGGTCAGGTCGGTCCACAGCGCGGCCAGCGGTGCATCGCCCGCAGGATCGTGCAACAGCGCGCCGACCTGATCCATGAATTCATAGCCGGTGGTGCCGTCCACGCCCCAGTCGGTGCGCAACTGTTCGTCGGCCGCGAGGATTTTTTCGACAATGATCCAGGCCGGTGCGTGCGGCAATTCGGGCGGCCGTTGCGATGCGAGCGCCGCAAGCCGCTGCCGCAGCTTGCGGCAATACGCGCCCGGATCGGCCAGTCCGTCGACATGATCGATCCGCACGCCGTCGATCAACCCTTCGGTGTAAAGGCGGAAAATCAACGCGTGCGTGGCTTCGAATACATCATCCTGCTCCACGCGCACGCCGGCCAGATCGGTGACTTCGAAAAAGCGCCGCCAGTTGATCCCGTCCGCCGCGCAACGCCACCATGCGAGCCGGTAATGCTGGCGCTCCAGCAGCGAATGCAAGGACTCCAGCCCGTGCGGCGTTTTCACCGAGAAGCTGTTCAACGCCGCCTCGATATCGGCCAGCCCGTCCGGCGTGTTGCCGACCTCGCGCAGCAATCCGAAGCCGGTGTCGGCACTGATTTGCGTGATCGCCGCTGAATCGGCGCGATCCTTTTCAAATGCGTCGATCACAGGTGCCAGGCGTTCCGAGTCGGCGGTGCGCAGCACATCGGCATAGGCGGACGGCACGATCGGAAACCGGTGCGCGTAATAGCCGGCAAACAGCTTGCCGCGCACCGCGTCGAACTGCAGCGTGATCTCGCCATCGCTCAGCGCATCGCCGTACGGCTTGCCCAGGAACGGCGCCATCACCTTGCCGTGCAGCGTCTCGTCCACCGGTTGCCAGTCGATGTCGAACCAGCGCGCATACGGGCTGTCGCTGCCCCATTCGAGCACATGCTGCCACCATGGGTTTTCAGGGCCGATGCCCATATGGTTCGGCACGATATCGAGAATCAGGCCCATGCCCGCTTCGCGGATGCGCGCGACCATGCGACGCAAGCCGTCCTCGCCACCCAGCTCCGGATTGATCCGGGTCGGATCGACCATGTCGTATCCGTGCGTGGAACCCTGTCGTGCGGTCAATATCGGCGACGCGTAAATATGGCTGATGCCGAGCGCCGCGTAGTACGGCACCACGCGCGCGGCATCGTCGAAGGTGAATTCCTGATGCAATTGCAGCCGGGCGGTTGCACGCGGAGCGGCGATCATGATTTTCTCTGGAAAGAACGCGACCGGTTCAGCAGCGCGAGGCGCTTCGATACTTCGGTTCCGGTCAGCAGGGATTCGACGGGTTGCGGCAGGCGGCGGCGCCAGTTCGGATGCTGGTCGATCGTGCCCGGCAGATTCGGCTGCTCAACGAGGCCAAGCGCATCCTCGATCGGCAGCATCGCCAGCGGTGCCGGCGTGGCTGCGATGAATGCGGTTTCCGCATCGAGCGGTGCCACATCGGCGCTCGGCGCCGGCATCTCGCCGTGGGCGCATCCGGCGTCGGTCAGCGCGCGCCATAACGTAGCGCGGTCCCGGTCACGCATGTCGCGCGCCTCCGCCTCGGTCTGACCGGTTTCGAGCAGGTCGAGCTTGGTGCGCCAATCGAGGTCGCGCCCCTGCCACCATCCGGCCATTGTCGGCAGGTCATGCGTCGTGGTGGTCGCGATCGTGGTATCGGGCCATTCGGCCGGTGGCAGAAAACGCGCGGCATCGCGCTGAAACAGCAATACCCTGATGCCGAGCAGTCCTGCCTGCGCTATCAGCGTGTCGAACCCGGGCGGAACGGTGCCGAGATCTTCGCCGATCACGATCGACCGGTTGCGCCACGATTCAAGTGCGATCAGGCGCAGCAAATCCTCCATCGGATAGCGCAGGTAGGCGCCGTGCTCGGACGATGCGCCGTCCGGCACCAGCCACAGGCGGCTCAGGCCAAGTACATGATCGATGCGCACGCCGCCGGCATGTGCGAACGCGGCGCGCAGCATTTCGATGTACGCATGGAAGCCCCTTGCCTTCATTGCGTGCGGCGAAAATGCACCCAGCCCCCAGCTTTGCCCGCGCGGGTTCATCATGTCCGGCGGCGCACCGACCGACAGGCCGTTGAGGATTTCCTGCTGGCGGCTCCACGCCTGGCTGCCGCCGTTGTCCGCGCCCACCGCCAGGTCGGAAATCAGGCCGATCGGCATGCCGGCATCGCGCGCGCTCTTTTGTGCGCCTGCGAGTCCGCGCGCCGCCTGCCATTGCAGAAATTCATGGAATGAAATTTCATCCGCATGCTGCCGCGCAAAGTTGTTGACTTCGGCGCTGTGCGGATCATGCAGTCCGTTGGGCCAGTTGCGCCAGTAGCCATCTTCGCCATTGGCCAGGCGCCATGAGTGCAACGCTTCGAAACGCGCGTGCGCCTGCAGCGCCTCGCCGCCCTGGTCGCGGAACGCATCGAAAGCCGAGCGGTCGTCGCCGCTGTCGATGAACTGCCGGTGCAGGTTGCGCAGCAGCTGCAGCCGAAGCGCCGCTGCCGCCGGCCAATCGATCAGCGGCTCCTTCTCCAGCTGTGCGAGCCGGCCGGCGGTATCGTTTCCCGCCGACGCAATGGCAGCAGCCAGCGCCGCTTCGCCGCGCACCGCGGCCGGATCGATATGCAACGCATTCAGGAAAATCCGGCTCGACGGCCCGTACGGACTGAAGCGGGCGACGTCGGCGCTGAACATCGCATGCACCGGGCTGATCGCAACGGCGGCGGCGCCGTGTGCGGCGGCCGCGCGCACCAGCGTGGACAGCGCGGTGAAGTCGCCGATGCCGCCGTCGCCGGGCCGGTGCAACGAATACAATTGCGCGCCGAGACCCCAGATGCGCGGTGCGGCGGCATTTTCCGGCGGCTGGCCGGCAAGCAGTGCATCGCCGATGCCGAAGCAGCGTGGCGGCGCAACTGCCAGCGTGACGTCGCTGTCGCCGACCAGCAGGCGGTGGTAGCCATGGTGTTCGATCGGCGGCAGCTCGGCAGCGGTGTCGGCGGCAAACCGGCCCTCGATACTGCCGCCGGTTTCGAATTCGACCCGGTAATGCCGGCCCGCGAAGTTGCAGCCGGCCGGCAGCGACAACGGATTGCCGACACGGCCGGTAATCAGCGGCGGGGTCAATGCCAGATGGTCGGCCAGCCGCGCATGGCTGTCGCGGCATTGGTGGTCCGATTCGCAGGGCAGGCCCAGTGCGTTCAGGATCGCGCGCAATGACTCAGGGCTGGCTTTTTTCGGCGCGCCGGCAGCATCGATCCAGTCTTGCCGCAGGCCTGCCGCATCTGCCAACCTGACGACTTCCGCATCGTTCATTTTTTCGGCTCCAGGAATGCGATGAAGGCATGTGCCGGCATCTCATTGCGGGATAATGCGTGCGCGGCGCCTTCGGTTTCAAACAGCATCGTATGGCCCTGTGCTTCAGGAAGTAGATCCGGCGCCAGCGCGAATGCCGCGTCGGAAAGATTAAATGCCATCGTCAGCGCCTTGCCGTCTCCCATGCGCCAGCGCGCGACCACGGCGGCGGGGCCGATCGGCTTCGCGCCGATCGACCGCGTGCCGGCCAGGCGCGGAATGATGTGCTGATGCCGTATGCCAAGCAACGTCCTGATCCGCTCGCGCCAGTAATCGGCATTGCCGTCGGCCGGTACCGGGATCGAGTCGGTGAACGTCTGTTCGGCATTTGGATCGGGAATGCGCTCACGCGTGGCGGGATCGGCGAATGCCGAAAAGCGGGCAAACTCCGCACGCCGTCCCTCGCGCACCGCATCGGCAAGCTCCGCGGCCTGGTGATCTGTGAAATACAGGAACGGCTGCGTCGCACCGAATTCCTCTCCCATGAACAGCAGCGGGATCTGCGGCGCCAGCAACAGCAGCGCGCTGGCGGCACACAGCGCGTGCGGATCGGCCAGCGCGGTCAGGCGTTCGCCGAACGCGCGATTGCCGATCTGGTCGTGGTTCTGCAAGAACAGCACGAATGCGGTGGGCGGCAGATGCGAACTGGTTTCGCCGCGCAACTTGCCGCCCGGATGTAGCGGTGCGTCGCCCTGATAAATGAAACCTTCGGACAGGCAGCGGGCCAGCCTGGCTGCCGGCCGGTCGACATAACCGGCGTAGTAGCCTTCGGCTTCGCCGGTCAGCAACACATGCATTGCATGATGGCCGTCATCGTTCCATTGCGCATCGAACAGGCGGATCGGCGATCTCGCCAGCAGGCTGGAACAGTTGTCGTCGTTTTCGAGTACCAGGTGCCAGTGGCGGCCTCGCGGCGTGCATGCCCGGATGTGCCTGGCCATTTCGACCAGCCAGTCCTTCTCGCTGATTGCATGCACCGCATCGAAACGCAAGCCGTCGCACCGGAATTCGGTCAGCCAGTACAATGCGTTCTCGGTAAAGAAATCGCGCACCGGCTGTTGCCGGAAATCGATCGCCTGGCCCCACGGCGTATGGATATCGTCGCGAAAGAATGGCGCGGCATATGCGCCCAGGTAATTGCCGTCCGGGCCGAAATGGTTGTACACCACGTCGAGAAACACCATCAATCCGAGTCCGTGCGCGGTATCGATCATTTCCTTCAGCTGCGCCGGCGTGCCGTACGCGGTATCCGGCGCATACGGCAGCACGCCATCGTAGCCCCAGTTGCGGCGTCCCGGAAAATCGGCAATCGGCATCAGCTCGACGGCGGTAATGCCAAGCTCGGCCAGTGCCGGCAAGCGCTGCATGATCCCGGCAAAGCCGCCGCAAGTGCCCGGGTGCAGCTCGTACAGCACCGTCTCGTGCCACGGGCGCCCGCACCACCCGTTATTTTTCCAGCGGTAGCTGTCGGGATCGCACACGATGCTCGCGTCATGGATATCGCCGGCCTGGGCGCGCGAAGCCGGATCGGGCACCGCAAGTTCGTCGCTGAGCCGGTAGCGGTAGCGCGCTCCGGCACCGCAATCGGCTTCAGCATCGAACCAGCCATTCGCAAGCGGCGTCATCGCGAGCGGCGGCATGCCGTCGATCTCCACGCTCACCTGTTTGCGGCTGGGCGCCCAGAAGCGGAATCGGGTGCGACCGGGCCCGACCAGCTTTGCGCCGAAGGAGAAGTTGAGGTCAGAGCAGGACATCGTCCGCTACCAGTAACACCGCGCTGTGCGCAGCGACGGTGATCTTGTTGTGCATGGGCTCGCGCGGCGCGGCATGTTCCGCACCGCTGTCATCAAGCGCCTCGGCCGCATCGACCACGACCCGCCATGCCATCTCAGGGGCCGGCAACACGAACTCGCGATCTTCCGAGAATGCATTAAGCAGCAGCAGCGAGCCGGCAAACGTGTCGATTTCCTCGCCGTTCTGCTCCGACTTCGTGATCCGGCGCAGCGCCAGCAGGCGGCCTTCGGCGAACTGCCATCGATCGGGCGTCATTTCTGCGCCGGTTTCATCGAACCAGCTGGTGTCGGGTACACCGTTGATCGTTTTGAAATGCGCGGTAAAAAAGCGTTCGCTGCGCAATGTCGGCCAGACGCGCCGCACCGCGATGCAGCGCCGCGTGAAATCGAGCAGCGCCTTGCCCGCAGCCGTCTCGGCCAGGCTCCAGTCGAACCATGAAATTTCGCTGTCCTGGCAATACGCATTGTTGTTGCCTTGCTGGGTGCGGCCGAACTCGTCCCCGCCCAGCAACATCGGCGTGCCGTTGGAAAACATCAGCGTCATCAGCATCGAGCGCTTGATTTTTTCGCGCGTTGCGCGGATCACCGGGTCTTCGGTCGGCCCTTCGGCGCCCCAGTTGAAGCTGCGGTTGTCGTTGGTGCCGTCGCGGTTGCCTTCGCGGTTGGCTTCATTATGCTTTTCGTTGTAGCTGACCAGGTCCTGCAATGTGAATCCGTCATGTGCGGTGATGAAATTGACCGATGCCCACGGCCGCCGGCGACGGTGATTGAATTGCTCGGCGGACCCGAGCAGCCGGCCCGCAATCGCCGGCCGCATCCCGGCATCGCCTTTCCAGAACTGGCGCACTTCATCGCGGAAGCGGTCGTTCCATTCGGCAAAACCGGGCGGGTGGCGACCGAGCTGATAGCCGCCGGGGCCGAGATCCCACGGTTCCGAGATCAGCTTGACCTGCGACAATACCGGGTCCTGCAGCAGTGCGTCGAAGAAGCCGCACCCCGGATCGAAACCGTAATGCTCGCGGCCGAGCGTCACGCCCAGATCGAAGCGGAAGCCGTCGACATGAAACTCCTGCACCCAGTAGCGCAACGAGTCCATCACCATCTGGATTACGCGCGGGTGCGACATGTTGAGCGTATTGCCGCAGCCGGTATCGTTGACCGAATGCCGATGGTTGCCGTTCTGAAGCCGGTAGTAACTGGCATTGTCCAGGCCGCGGAATGACATGGTCGGCCCCAGTTCACCCTCTTCGCAGGTGTGGTTGTAGACCACGTCGAGAATCACTTCGATACCGGCCGAATGCAGCTGCCGGATCGCATTGCGCATTTCATTCAGCGATCCGCCGGAAAAATAGCGCGGTTCCGGCGCAAAGAAAGACAGCGTGTTGTAACCCCAGTAATTGGCGAGGCCGTTTTCGACCAGCCGCCGGTCCTGCGCGAATGCATGTATCGGCAACAGCTCCAGCGTCGTGATGCCGAGCTTGACCAGATGATCGATGATGAAAGGATCAGCCAGCGCAGCGAAGGTGCCGCGTTCCTTCGGGTGGATGCGCTCGGCGCAGTTGGTCAGGCCGCGCACGTGGGTTTCATAAATAACGGTTTTGTCCCAGGGGACCTTCGGCAGTTTGTCACCGTGCCAGTTGAAGGCCAGGTCGGTGACCACGGCCTTGGGCATGGCTTGGGCACTGTCGCGGCGGTCGAACGACAGGTCCGCCTTCTGCGCATGCATCCGGTAGCCGTACAGCGCGTCGGTCCAGCGCACCTGGCCATGCAGGCGTTTCGCATACGGATCGAGCAACAGCTTGTGCGCATTGAAACGGTGTCCGTGCTCCGGCTGGTACGGGCCGTAGGCGCGATAGCCGTATCGTGCGCCGGCGTGGATTCCAGGCACATAGCCGTGCCACACCTCGTTGGTGCATTCGGGCAGCGAGTAGCGGGCGGTTTCGTGGCGGCCGGTCTGGTCGAACAGGCACAGTTCGATCTTTTCCGCATGCGCGGAGAACACCGCGAAGTTGGTACCCGATCCATCGTAGGTGGCGCCCAGCGGATAAGGCGCCCCCGGTTGTATCGGCTGGGTCGGAGGAAGCGGGATTTTCATGCGTTTGGTGTCGGCTTGAGTACGATGGTCGAGAGCGGAGGAAGCGTCAGCACCAGCGATTGCGGCTGTCCGTGGCTGGCATGTGCCTGCGCGGTGATGTTGCCGTGGTTGCCGGCATCGCTGCCGCCGTAGACCGCTGCGTCGGTATTCAGGATTTCGATCCAGGCCGAACTCCGGCCCGAGCCGGTTGCCGGAACGCCGATCCGATAGTGGTCGCGCCGTACAGGGGTCATGTTGATTGCGACCAGCACCGGCGCGGCGTCATCGCTTTCCTTGCGCAGGAACGCGAATACGCTGTTGGCGCTGTCATCGCCGATCACCCAGCAAAAGCCGTCCGGTTCACTGTCCTTGCGGTGCAGCGCCGGTTCTCCGCCGTAGACGCGGTTCAGGTCGCGCACCAGCCGCTGCACGCCGCGATGCCGCGGATCGTCGAGCAGGCTCCAGTCCGGCGACGCATCGTGATTCCACTCGGTGGTCTGGCCGAACTCGCAACCCATGAACAGCAGCTTCTTGCCCGGATGAGTCCACATGAAGCCGAGATAGGCGCGCAGGTTGGCCAGCTTCTGCTCGAAATCGGAGCCCGGCATCTTGCCGAGCAGCGAGCCTTTTCCGTGCACCACTTCGTCGTGCGAGATCGGCAGCATGAACTTTTCCGAATACGCATAGATCATCCCGAACGTCATGTCGTGATGATGGTGCCGGCGGTACAGCGGGTCATACGCCATGTAGCGCAGCGTGTCGTGCATCCATCCCATGTTCCACTTGTAATGAAAGCCGAGGCCGCCCTGCGCGACCGGTGCCGATACGCCGGGCCACGCGGTGGATTCTTCGGCGATCATCATCACGCCGGGACAGCGTTCGGCAATCACCTGGTTCAGGTTGCGCACGAAGGCGACCGCTTCCAGGTTTTCGCGGCCGCCGTGCACGTTCGGAATCCACTCGCCTTCCTTGCGGCTGTAATCGCGGTACAGCATCGACGCGACCGCATCCACCCGCAGGCCGTCGACGTGATAATGCTCGATCCATTCCAGCGCGCTGGCGATCAGGAAACCGCATACCTCGTTGCGCCCCAGGTTGTAGATCAGCGTGTTCCAGTCCTGGTGAAACCCTTCGCGCGGGTCCTGGTGTTCATACAGTGCGGTGCCATCGAAATGCACCAGTCCATGCGGGTCCGACGGGAAGTGCGCCGGCACCCAGTCCAGGATCACGCCCAGGCCGGCCGCATGGCAGCGGTCGACAAATGATGCAAACGCGGTCGGCGTGCCGAAGCGCGCACTCGGCGCAAACAGCCCGAGCGGCTGGTAGCCCCACGAACCGCCGAACGGATGTTCCATGACCGGCAAAAATTCCAGGTGCGTGAAACCCATCTTCACCGCATACGGGATCAGCCGGTCGGCCAGTTCATGCCAGTTCAGGTTGCGGCCTTCTTCCTCCAGCACGCGCAGCCACGAGCCGGCATGCACTTCGTATACCGACAGCGGTGACGACGGTTTGTGCCGTTCGGTGCGGGTCGACATCCAGTCGTCGTCGGTCCAGCGGAATGGCGTCTCCGGTGCGACCACTGACGCGGTCGACGGCGGCATTTCGGTGGCGCGCGCAACCGGATCGGCCTTGAGCGGCAGCAAGGCGCCATCCGCACCGACGATCTCGTACTGGTAGCGGGTGCCGGCCCCGATCCGTGGGATGAACAGTTCCCACGTGCCCGCTTCGTAGCGCAGCCGCATCGGATGGCGCCGCCCGTCCCAATGATTGAAGTCGCCCACCACCGACACGCGCCGCGCATTCGGCGCCCATACCGCGAACCGGGTACCGGCGACGCCGTCCACCGTGATCGGATTGGCGCCGAGGCAGCGGCCCAATTCACGGTGATTGCCTTCGGCCAGCAGGTGCAGGTCCAGCTCACCCAGCAACGGTCCGAACGAATACGGGTCTTCGGTAATCTGTACCAGCTCGCCGCCGTTGGCGGCAGGCCAGGTGATTCTCAACAGGTATTGCTGATCCGGCGCCAGCGATGGTGCGACGCTGACGAACAGGCCGGAATGGCGCACATTGCAAAGCGAGTCGATCGGCTTGCCGTCCGGGTCGTCGCGCGCCACCACGTCCACGCCGCGCGCACCGGGCTGAAAGCTGCGCACGACTTTCCTGTCGCCGTCCGCGTGCGGCCCCAGGAACGCAAAAGGATCGCTCAATCTTCCTGCGATTACCGCGTCGAGCATTTTCGGATCGACAGCGGCCGGGTCATCGGTCCAATCACTCATTCGCCGGTTCTCCTTGTGATGGTCCCAGTAATTGATCGGCAATCGCCGCCATGCCGTTTAGCGGCACCGGAAGCCAGGCCGGGCGATTGGCCGCTTCGTAGCAGACTTCGTATGCAGCCTTTTCAAGCACGAACAGCTGCAGCAGCGCGCTGCTCGCATCGTCGGATGCAAGCAGTTGATCGGCCGGCATCGCTTCCTGATAAGCCTCCCAGAAAATGGCGCCCGAGGTCGGCGCGAACTGCTGCAGCATCTGCTGCTTGCGCAGTTCGGCCGCTTCGCCGAGATCGCCCGGGCCCGAGCTGCCGGCGAACGCTGCGGCATAGTCGAATGAGCGCAACAGCCCGGCGACATCGCGCAGCGGGCTGCTCTTGGCGCGCCGTTGCTCAAGCGAACGCGCCGGCTCGCCTTCGAAGTCGACGATATACACATCGCGCTGCGATACCAATACCTGCCCCAGATGGAAATCGCCGTGGATCCGGATCCGTAGCGATCCGAGCCCGGCCGCCGCCAGCCGGCCGGCTTTTTCCAGCAGATCGCCGCGGCGCGCAAGCAGCGCGGCGGCTTGCTGCGCATCGGATTCGCTGTTCCAGTCGGTCTTGTGTTCCAGGATGCCGAATGCCGCATTAAGCTGCCCGCACGCACCGGCCGCCCACGAATCGACGTCTTCCGCGGTTGCCTTCTCGGGTGAAAAATCCGGATTGTCGGTCGGCGTTGCAAGGGCCGCATGCATTTCGCCGAGGCGGCGCCCGAGCGTGGTTGCCAGCTCGACCAGTTCCATTTGCGGATCGGACAATTCGGTTGCCTGCACCGTGACCGCCGCGGTGTCGGATACGTTGGTGTATTGCTGGATCCAGCGCGCCAGCGTATCCAGCGTCCATTGCCATGCATCGCCCTGGTTGTGGATGAACTGCTGCAGCATGATCATCGTGCATGGCGTGCCGCTCCTGTCGATGCGTGTCACCTCACCGAGCATCGGCGGCGCATTCGCGTAGCCGAGCGCGGTCAGGTAACGGCCCATCTCGGCTTCCGGATGGACCCCGGATACGATATGCCGGATCACCTTGAGCACGGCCAGATCGCCGATCACCAGCGAGCTGTTCGATTGTTCGGCCGCAAGTCTCCGGATCGCCGGCTCCTCGCCCGTATCCAGTGCGTCGAGTGCATCGGTCGGAATGAAATGGATTTCCCCGTCGTCGGACGGCAGCCTGGTGCGTGCGCGCAGCAGTTCCAGCATCACGAAGGCAAATGAGTCGAGCGCAAATGCATCGGTCAGGAATCCGACGTTGCGGCCGCGCCGCACCCGCGCCAGCGCCAATTGCTGCGGCAGCGCGGTGACGATGTCTTCCTCGCGGATGAAACCGAGCGGCAGCAGGTAGCGTTCGACACCGATCGCGGTGACGGTCTCGATTTCGGCCAGCATGGTCGGCATCACGCCGGGCCGCGCATGCGAAGCCGGCAGCCGTGTGGCCAGTGCGATGCGCGCCGCCTGCAGACGTTCCTGCTTGGCCGCGTACCAGCGGCGTTTCGGCAGATAGGCGGGCAGTGTCTCGGTTTCAAGCACCTTGCGCATTTGCGGTTCGAGCACGTCTTCAACGCCATGCCGCAGCACCAGTGTCGCGAGCTCGGGCAGCGGTTCCGGCGCCGGCGTATGCCAGCTCGGCATCCGCGCCTCCGGTGCGAGCAGGAACCAGTAAAAGCCGTACGGCGGCAGCGTCAGCAGATAGGGCAATTGCCCAATCGGGGGAAATGCCGAGCCGCCCACCATTTCGAGCGGTACGCGCCCAATGAATGTGGACAGGTCGAGTTCGACTGCCTGCGCGGTCTGGGATACATTCGCCACGCACAGGATCGCTTCGACATTCTCGCCTTGCCCGGTTTCGTCGTACTCGCGCAGATACGCCAGTATTTTTCGATTGTCCGGATACAGCGCTTTCAGCGAACCGCGCCCGAACGCATGATGCTGCTTGCGCACGGCCAGCATGCGGCGCATCCAGTTCAGTTGAGAATACGGGTCGGCACTCTGCGCTTCGACATTGACCGCCTGAAAGCCGTACAGCGGATCCATGATCGGCGGCAGCACCAGTTTCGCAGGGTCGGCTCGGGAAAAGCCGCCGTTGCGGTCCGGCGTCCACTGCATCGGCGTGCGTACGCCGTCGCGGTCGCCGAGATGGATATTGTCGCCCATGCCGATTTCATCGCCGTAGTAAATCACCGGCGTGCCCGGCATCGACAGCAGCAGACTGTTCAGCAGTTCGGCGCGGCGCCGGTCGCGCTCCAGCAGCGGCGCGAGGCGGCGGCGTATGCCGAGGTTGAGGCGGGCGCGCCGGTCAGAAGCATAGTGATTCCACAGATAATCGCGCTCCTTGTCGGTGACCATTTCCAGCGTCAGCTCGTCGTGGTTGCGCAAGAAAATCGCCCACTGGCAATCCGGCGGAATATCCGGTGTCTGCCGCAGGATGTCGGACACCGGGAAACGGTCCTCCTGCGCCAGCGCCATGTACATGCGCGGCATCAGCGGAAAATGGAACGCCATGTGGCATTCGTCGCTGTCGCCGAAATACTGCTGCACGTCTTCCGGCCACATGTTGGCTTCGGCCAGCAGCATCCGGCCGGGATAGTTGCGATCGAGCGCGGCGCGGATCTGCTTCAGGATCACATGCGTTTCCGGCAGGTTTTCATTCGAGGTGCCTTCGCGCTCGATCAGGTAGGGCACCGCATCGAGGCGCAACCCGTCGACGCCGATGTCGAGCCAGAACGCCATTACCGCGAGCACCGCTTTCAGCACTTGCGGATTGTCGAAATTAAGATCCGGCTGATGCGAATAGAAACGGTGCCAGAAATACGCATTGGCGACCGGGTCCCAGGTCCAGTTCGATTTTTCGGTATCGAGGAAGATGATGCGCGTGCCTTCGTATGCCTGATTGGTATCGGACCAGACATAGAAATTGCGCGCCGCGGAACCGGGCTTGGCGGCGCGCGCGCGCTGGAACCACGGATGCTGGTCCGAAGTATGGTTGATCACCAGCTCGGTAATCACGCGCAGCCCGCGCCTGTGCGCTTCCGAAATGAAGCGCTTGGCATCGGCCATCGCGCCATAGTCCGGATGCACGCCGCGGTAGTCGGCGATGTCGTAACCGTCGTCCCGCCGCGGCGATGGATAGAACGGCAGCAGCCAGACCGTATTGACCCCCAGGTCGGCGATATAGTCGAGCTTGGCGATCAGGCCGGCAAAGTCGCCGACGCCGTCGTTGTTGGAGTCGAAAAACGATTTGACATGCAGCTGGTAGATCACCGCATCCTTGTACCAGAGCGGATCGTCGGCGAATCGCAGCGGCTGCGTGGTTGCCGATGCAGATGGCTGTCCGGTGAATTTTTCGCGTTCCATGGTCATGTCCCCTGAGGTCGAATGTGCCAGATCGCGAACGGTAGCTCGAACGGATCGAGCCGGATCTGCTGGTGTTTTCCGCGCCACACGAAGTGGCCGCCGCGCACCATGTCGTCGACGTCGAGGGCAGCGTCGTCGGGCAGGCCGAACTCCCATAGCGGCAGCTCGATGCCGGAGTCGTGCGCGGCGAACGGATCGAGGTTGATAGCGACCAGCACCACGTTGTCGCCGAGCCGCTCATCACGATTGATCGGTGCGGTCGCTTTCAGGAAATACAGGATGTTGTCATTCGACGCCTGCAGGAAACGCACTCCGAGATGCGTCTGCAGCGCCGGATTGTGCTTGCGAATCCGGTTCAGCAGCGTGATTTCCTCGATGATGTTGCCGGGTCGTTGCCAGTCCCATGCGCGTATCTCGTATTTTTCCGAATCGAGATATTCTTCCTTGCCCGGCACCGGCGTCGCGTCGCACAGTTCGAATCCGCTGTACATGCCCCACAGGCCGGACAGCGTGGTGGCCAGCGCGGCGCGGATCAGGAAACCGGGGCGGCCGGATTTCTGCAGGAACGGCGGATTGATATCCGGCGTATTGACGAAAAAATGCGGCCGGAAAAAGTCGCGTACCGAGGTTGTGGTCAGTTCGGTCAGGTATTCGGTGAACTCGGTCTTGCTATGGCGCCAGGTGAAATACGTGTACGACTGCGAAAACCCGACCTTGGCCAGCCGGTACATCATCTTCGGGCGCGTGAATGCTTCCGACAGGAATATCACGTCAGGATGGCGGCTGCGGATATCGGCGATCATCCATTCCCAGAACGGCAGCGGCTTGGTATGCGGATTGTCGACCCGGAATACTTTCACGCCTTCCTTGACCCAGAACAGCACCACGTCGCGCAACGCATTCCAAAGACCGGGAACCGCGCCGTCGGCGTAGAAATCGACGTTGACGATATCCTGGTATTTCTTCGGCGGATTTTCCGCATACCGGATCGTGCCGTCCGGACGCCATGCGAACCAGTCCGGATGCTGCTTCAGCCATGGATGATCCGGCGAACACTGGATTGCGAAGTCGAGTGCGAGTTCCAGCCCGTGCCGCGCCGCTTCATCGCGCAGATGGCGGAAGTCCCGCAGCGTGCCGAGTTCCGGATGAATCGCGTCGTGCCCGCCATCGCCGGAGCCGATTGCGTACGGGCTGCCCGGATCGTCGGGTGCCGGTGTCAGACTGTTGTTGCGTCCCTTGCGATGGGTCTTGCCGATCGGATGGATCGGCGTGAAATACAGCGTATCGAAACCCATCGCAGCGATTGCGGGCAGGCGTTTTTCGACATCGGCAAACGTGCCGTGCCGTGCCGGGTCGCCGCTTTGCGAGCGCGGGAACAGTTCATACCAGCTGGAAAAGCGCGCGGCAGTGCGTTCGGCATCGATGCGTAGCGCCGGTTCGCTTCGTACAGCGAACGGCCGTGCGTCGGCCGCGCGCATCGCGGCGGCGGTCGCTTCGGACAATAATGCCGCAGTCCGTTCCGCATCGCGCGCGGCGGCCTTGCTCCTGTCGCGCGATTGCGGCACTTTCAGTGCTTTTGCCAGTGCTTTCAGTGTCGCCGCAGTGTCGGCCAGGTCGTTTGCTTGCGCGTGCTCCGCAGCGGCTTCCACCAGCAGGCGGCCTTCTTCCAGTTCGACTGCAACGTTGAGCCCGGCATCGGATTTCTTTTCGAGTTCGTCGCGATAAGTGGCGAACGCATCGCGCCAGGCCTCGATCGCGAACAGCACCCGGCCGACGCGGGTCAGCGGCAGCCGCGCGGTCCATCGGTCATTGATCATGTGATACATCCGCACCTCGTGCCAGTCGCGTTCATCGGCGGCGCGCCACAACAGCACCACCGCCAATTTGTCGTGCCCGTCGATGAGTACGTCGGCTTCGATGTCGACCGAATCGCCCACTGTGCGCTTGACCGGGAAGCGCCCGCCGTCGACTGCCGGCGTGATCGCCTCGATCGCGATGCGCGGCCCGCGTGCGGCCGTCGCTGCAGACGGCTTGTTGCGGGCGCCCGGCTGGGCGATCGGTTCCATGCGCCGCGCCGCGAAAAGCTGCAGCTCGCCCGGCTCCAGCGCGACCGGCTGGCCCGCCGAGACGCTGCTGTCGGGCCAGCGACGGGCATGCGGGACAAAGCCGTCAGCCCGTTCCAGCAACAGGCGTTCGTCGACGGTACAAGGTTGCGCCGGGTCAGCGTTGGCAGCGATCAACAACGCTTCGCCGGATGGCGCCTGGTCGCGCGCTGCAGTGCGCAACAGCACCGCCACCGGCGATTTGGAGCCGGTAAGGATGCGCAGTTCTGCCGCGTAAAAATGCGTTCCGGCATCGGCGATCAACGCGTTGGCTTGCGCGATATCGGCAGACAAGTCGAATACTGCATTCGCTTGCGCGGCATTGAAATCGGCAGCGCTGCCGGTGTCGGCGAGGCCGGACAATCCGAATTCGAATCCCATCGGAATCAGGATGCCGTTTCCGGTGCCGGCAGCCAGCCGCAGTGCGCGCTGATAAACCTGGCGGCGCGTCCGGATATCTTCATAGCCGGGCGTGCGCGCGATCACCGCTTCATTCGGCGCGTCGGGAAAGGCAATCGGCGGTGCAATGTTCAGCAGGCGCGATTGCTCCTCGACCAGCCAGCGTCCGCGGTAATCCCACCAGGCGCCGGATGAAAACGTCGCATCGAAACCGCAATCGGCCAATGCCGCCAATTGTTGCGGCGTGCATCCCGGCGTCCAGGCCAGGAAGCGACTCGCTGCATTGCGCTGCCGGGCCGCCTCGATCAGGGTCCGCCATGCCGCTGGCGGCAAGCGCGCAATGCCGACGCAACGGAATCCGGCGACACCGGCTTCGATCCATGTGCGCATGGTTTGCTGCCAATGACACTGGATCGCTTCGACTACATCGGGGTGGCTGAAACGGACTGCATTTTTTCGTTCGCAGGACAACGGACGGCGCGGATCGGGCAGATCGTCGTCCGCCTGTTCGTTGCCGTCGAACCAGTCCGGATGCGCATCGGGCAGCGATGGATCGGTGCCCATGCGGTTGATATCGACGTCGATCAACAGCGTAAGCTTCCTTGCCGCGCAAGCACCGGCCAGCGCACTTGCAAAATCGGCGTCCGCGCTATTGGCAAAAACGCCGGGAATCAATACATGGTCGAAACCCATCGACGCGCATCGATCGAGATGCGCATCCAGCGCCGCTGAGTCGGCCAGCTGCGGATAGAGATAATAAATTCTTGGCAGAAAAGGCGGTGATGGAACCATGCTCGAAAGTGGACCCGGTTATTGCGACATCGCATCGCGTTCAAAAATGCGGCGCCTATCGGCGCCGACTCTTGCTGATACTGTTCTCTCGTTCGCACATCGCGGCTGCCGTCCGATCAAGAACTCCGAAAAAAATGTGCCCAATCGCCTGGCGCAATGAGAAACGGCAGCACGGTCAAGCACAATCAGGCACGATGACCTCCGTGTCGCTTTGCTTTACGGAATCGATCGCGCGCGGAGCCGCGCTCAGGAAATTCCATTTTCCAAAACCCCGTTTCCTGCCGCTTTTCTCAACAGCGCCGCCGTTTCATGCAACCGCAACATTCGCAACGCCGGCCGATGGTGTCGCTTCGTCATTCGCAAACAACGGTTTCAGAGCAGCCGGCATTACATCCCTATACATCTCGACATACTTTCGTACCGGTTCGTTCCATGAAAAATTGCCGCTCATCGCGTTGCGCTGCATCACAAGCCAGTCATCGGCACGCCCGAATATCGTGAAAGCCCGATCTACCGCGGCAATCATGTCGTTCGGCTGCTCGCCATCGAACAGGATGCCGCTGGCGCCTTTGCATGGCGTGCTCTCGGTGCCGGCATCGATGATCGTATCGATCAGCCCGCCTACCCGGGACGCAATCGGAATCGTGCCGTACAGCATGGAATAGATCGGCGTCAGGCCATATGGCTCAAACCTGGTCCCGTGCAGCAGCATGTCGGCGCCTGCATGCAATGCATGTGCGCGCCTTTCGTCGTAACCGATGTGGACGCCGATCCGGCCCGGATAAGCGCGTGCCAGCTCGATGAAGCCGGTTTCATAAGCCTGCTCACCGCATCCGAGCACCGCTACCTGCAGGCGTGGATGCCTTTCAAGAATGACGGGAAGCGCAGCAAGCGCAACGTCGGCCATTTTTTGATGCGTGATGCGGCTGCCCAATCCGAGCAGCGGCGCAAATGGGCTGGCCGGCAGGTTGAACAGTTTCAGCAAATCCTGTTTGCAGAAATGCTTGTTGCGCAGCGTGCGCCGCGAATAGCTGCGGGCAATCAACGGGTCCTTGGCCGGATTCCAGATAGCGGTGTCGACACCATTTGGAATCGGGACGATCGCCTGCTTGCGCTGAATCAGTGTGCCGTCCAGTCCATGGCCGAAGCGCGGCGTCAGCACTTCTCTGGCATACGATTGACTCACGATCGAAATGCGATCGGCATACTGGATGCCGGCTTTCAGGAAACTGAGCTTGCCCCAGAACTCGATGCCGTCTGCATTCAGTGTGTCGGCCGGAATGCCGAGCGAAGCGGCGAGCTCCACCGGGTAATTACCCTGAAATGCCAGATTGTGAACCGTCAACACCGAGCCGACCTGTTCGATCCCGGCCCTGCGCAGCAGGAGCGGAATCAGCCCGGCATGCCAGTCATGCGCGTGTACGACATGCGGCACCGCGAGCGGCGTGCGGCCGGCGCATATCTGCACCGCTGCATGCGCGAGTGCAGCGAAATTCAATGCGTTGTCCGCATATTCGTTGCCGTCGGCGGCCACATAGGGATTGGCTGTGCGCGCGCGAAAGCCCGGGTTGTCCAGCAACAGAACCGGAATATTGTTGCCGGGTAAACGCCCTTGATACAGGTGTGCCGGCCCGCCGGGAAGGCCGTCGAGTGCAGTGACCTCGGTGAGCATGGCGGCGCGTTCCAGTGCCGACGGGTAGCCGGGCATCAAGATGCTGGCGTCGATGCCGTACTGGCGCAACGCGAATGCCAACGCTGTAATGACATCGGCCAGGCCGCCGGTTTTGACAAGTGGAATTGCTTCGGATGCGACTAACAGAACGCGCGGACGCAAAATAATGTTTCCTTGAAATGGGTTTTTAGTAACTGCATACGCTGTTTGAAACGGCAACATTGACTAGCTGCTTCAAGCGAGAGAACGACCGGCGATTTGAAAAATCGCCGTAATAATCTGTTACACAATCGCCGGCCGCTCAATGATATGCGTGCGGGTAAACGCCTCTTTACGTAATATCAAATCGATGATTTGCAGAATGGTGCGGTGCGCCGCTTGTCGTCACACATCAATTCATTGCCATTCCATTACAGGCGATTTGGCTTTCATTTATAAAGCGTTAACGAGATTCGCAATCTCGCGACACAACCTTGCTTTGCATGCGAAAAACGTTTGCATTGGAAAAGAAATTGGTGGAACTTGATGTTGTTGCGGGCAGTCAATAACGACACCGCTCTTCCGAATGATTTGAATAAATCCGGGGCAGAGCCTTTCGTTGTGACTTTCGAAAGATCGCTACCGCAAGCCGTTGGATCAAACAGTTCTTGAAGGTTGTTGTTGATGATTATTTATCAGGTATACCCGCGCAGTTTCAGCGATTCGAACAATGACGGGATCGGCGATCTGGCCGGCATCGCGGACAATCTCGGATACATAAAAAAACTCGGCGTCGATACGATCTGGATCAGCCCTTTCTTCAAGTCGCCGATGAAGGATTTCGGCTACGACGTTGCCGACTATCGGGAAGTCGATCCGATCTTCGGCAACATGGACGACTTCAAGCATCTGCTGGCCAAGGCCAAGTCGCTCAAGCTCGGTGTAATCGTCGACATGGTCCTGTCGCATACGTCGGAAGAGCACGCCTGGTTCCAGCAAAGCCGGCTGCGCCAGAATGGCAAGTCGGACTGGTACTTGTGGGCCGATGCGAAACCGGACGGCAGCCCGCCCAACAACTGGGTGTCGGTATTCGGCGGCGGCGCATGGCGCTGGGATGCGGAGCGGCGCCAGTATTACTTTCATTCATTCCTGTCGAGCCAGCCCGACCTGAACATGCACAATGAAGAAGTGCAGGCGCAGGTATTGTCCGACATGAAGTTCTGGCTCGACCTTGGCGTATCGGGATTCCGCTTCGATGCGTGCAACCATATTTTCCAGGATCGGCAGTTGCGCAGCAATCCGCCCAAGGCCGATGTCAGCGCTGCGCTTCATCCTTACGGTTTTCAATTGCATGTGTACGACCAGGCGCAGCCGGAAGTGCTCGGCTTCCTTGAAAAAATCCGCACGCTGCTCGACGCGTATGGAGCATTCAGCCTGGCCGAAGTCGGCGGCCACGACGCGCTGCAGCTGATGGGTCAATATACCGAACCGGGCCGCCTGCATTCCGCCTACAGCTTTGCGCTGATGGGCCCCGACAGCAGCGCAGCGCATGTCAGGAAAGTGATTGAAACACTGGAGCAGAGCATCAGTTCGCCCGGCGGACCATGCTATGCATTGAGCAATCACGACAAGCCGCGCGTGGCGAGCCGATGGGCGAAAGGCCGCGATCGCGAACAGACCGCCAAGGAAATGCTGGCGCTGCTGGTTGCGATGCGCGGCGACATCTGTCTCTATCAAGGCGAAGAACTGGGGCTGCCACAAGCGGACGTGCCATTCGAGCGCTTGCAGGACCCGTTCGGAAAAGTATTCTGGCCGAACTTCAAGGGACGCGACGGCTGCCGTACGCCGATGCCGTGGTCGAACCGGAAGCACGGCGGCTTCAGTCACGTGGAGCCTTGGCTGCCGGTGGTCGAAGAACATCTGTCGATGAATGTCGAAAGTCAGCAAGCGCAGCCGCACTCGGTGCTCAATTTTGCGAAGCAGGTACTGGCGCTGCGCAAGGCGCGGCCGGAACTGAGCCAAGGCACGATCGAGTTACTGGACGCACCGGACGGCTTGCTCGCGTTTTCCAGAAAATTCGAAGGGCGTGAAATGATTTGCCTGTTCAACATGGAGCAGGACCGGCAACGTTTCGACATGCCGGAGCGCGCGGAAGTGGTGCTGGCGCAAAACGTGACCTTCGAGGGGCGGACTGCCGTGCTCGATGTCTGCGGATTCTGTTTTATTGAAACGCATTTGGTGCGCGTGAATAACCGTTAGGGCCAGCGATCTTTGGCAAGCCTGTTCAAAGTCCTCTGCCCGGGGGGCTGACGATTATCCATATGTCGGTGCTGCGCCTTGCTCCCTTCTCCCGCTTGCGGGAGAGGAGAGCAAAAAGCGTTTGCGAAATTTGTGGCTAATCCCCAGCCTCCCAGACAGGGGAGAGCTAGGGAGAGAGTCGAATGCATCAATGCATCGCTCTGTCATTTACTTCCTGAAAGCCCGAATCAGACGCATCCTACGATGCAATCGCGCTGAAATCATCGATCCAGCCCTGTATCGCCTTGGCGAAATGCGCCTTTTGCGTCGGCGTCGCACCGTTGATGATCGCAGCCGTCATGTGGATCGTGCCTGCCCTGGCCGTCTCGAAAAATGCCTTGTGTTCGGGAGCGAGAGATCGATCGAGCGCCGCAACGATATGGTTCCGGATCATGCTCATTGCCACGTCCCGGCGCGGTTTCTCGCGCTGGATATCCCGGAGCAGTGCAATCAGTGCTGCCTGGCGCTGCATGCGGTCGTTCAGCACCAGTTCGTTGTTCAATGGACGTGCGTCGGATAGCTCCCGGATTTTCTGTTGCTGCTGCGGACTGAAATCGCCAAACCAGTGCTCGGCCTGCCGGAGTGCTTTTTTATAGCGGGAATGCTGACGCTTCTCAAGACTGCCATGCAAATGGTCTTTACGATACTTATCATTGTTTGATGCAAATTTTTTCCCGATATTGTCGATTTGCTCCGGACGCAGCGACAATGCCAGGTCTGCCATTGCGGGAAGTGCCCTGTCGGCCAGAACCAGGATATGTTTTTTGATTTCGTCATGATCGGCCTGCAATTCGGCTTCGCTGACACCGGTGTGAGCACGCTGCTGACTGCGCTTCAGGAACTGCACATAGCTGCGCAGCTGTGTCTGGCGATGCCAGTCGAACAAGTCGTCGATGTCCTTCTTGACCCGTGAACCCTGTTCGCTGTCAAATGCTGCATAACCGTTCAGCCACCAGTACGTGAGCGTTTCTCCATTACTATATGCAAGGCGCGCTGCGCTGCAGCCTGCCAGCAGGCTGATCACCAATAACAATACGAATGCCGAGGCAGTTGCACGACAGGGCTGCATGATAAAATTTTGAATTCTTTTCATTGATCTTCTATGAACGTTGTCATTCTCGCTGCAGGCATGGGAAAGCGCATGCAGTCCGCGCTGCCGAAGGTTCTTCATCCACTGGCAGGCAAATCGCTGCTGTCGCATGTGATCGATACTGCCCGCACCTTGTCGCCGTCCAGACTGTGCGTGGTGTACGGCCACGGCGGCGACATGGTGCCGCAGCGCCTGGAAGCACCTGACATTGTCTTCGTCAAGCAGGACCCGCAACTCGGCACCGGCCACGCGGTGATGCAAGCGGTACCGCATCTGATCGACGATATGCCGACCCTGGTTTTATACGGCGATGTTCCATTGACAAAAGCTTCCTCGCTGCAACGGTTGTTGGACATTGCGGGCGGGAATAAGTTGTCGGTGCTGACGGTAAATCTCGACAATCCGGCAGGTTACGGCCGCATCGTGCGCGAACAGGGCAGCATTGCGCGCATCGTCGAACAAAAGGATGCAACCGAAACCGAGCGCGCGATTTGCGAAGTCAATACCGGCATCATGGTGGCACCCACCACCAAACTCAAGCAGTGGCTTTCCACGCTGTCGAACGACAACGCGCAGCGTGAATATTATTTGACCGACATCGTGGCGCGCGCCGTGGCCGATAGCGTCCCGGTAGTATCGGCGCAACCGGAAGCGGTATGGGAAACCCTGGGCGTCAACAGCAAGGTGCAACTGGCCGAGCTGGAGCGGATTCATCAGCACAATGTCGCCGATGCACTGCTGGAGCAGGGCGTGACGCTGGCCGATCCTGCGCGCCTGGACGTGCGCGGTACGCTACGCTGCGGCCGCGATGTCAGCATCGATGTCGGTTGCGTATTCGAAGGGTCGGTAGAGCTCGGCGACAATGTGACGATCGGTGCGCATTGCGTGATCGTCAATGCGCGGATTGCCGATGGCGCGAACATCAAGCCGTTTTGCCATATCGAAGGAGCAATGGTCGGTGCCGGATCGATTATCGGACCGTATGCGCGGCTGCGCCCCGGCACCGAACTGGCAGAAGACGTGCATGTCGGGAATTTCGTCGAGATCAAGAACAGCCAGGTCGCCGCGCACAGCAAGGCCAATCACCTGGCTTATATCGGCGATGCGACGATCGGATCGCGCGTCAATATCGGCGCCGGAACGATTACCTGCAACTACGACGGCGTCAACAA
>JAKFFO010000088.1:0-1636 GCA_036675035.1 Oxalobacteraceae bacterium | reverse complement strand
GTGCCATGAATCGTCACGCGCATATCTGCCGTGATGCCTGCCCGATAACGGATGCGGACGCGCTTCTGCTGTGTGCCAATGCGGATTCCCTGCTTGACTGCCTCTGACTTGCTCGGCAATACGTCTTGCACTTCTGCCCAGATGTTTGCGGCAACCGGTACCCAAGCATCAACCTGCGTTCCGTAGTCCGGGTCTTTGTCGGCGGATCGCTGCTCAATCGTCACTTTGCGGTTGAGCGTATAAGCTAACGCGCTCATAGGTCGTACACCCGATATTTATCAAGCAGCCGATCAGTGAAATTCGATTGCAGCGTGTCCTTTTCCGGCCTAGTGGCTGGATCAAATACCTCGACTAAGCGAGCCAGGATAAAATTCTTGATACCCTTCGGCACAAAGGATTCGTCCGCGCCATAGCCGCAGGTATAAGTTACCGAAACCGTGTTGATGCGATCCGTTGCAGTCGTCGGCCATGTCACATCGGCGGCAGGCACCACATAGCCAGGTTCACTGATGCTATCCACAACATAGTCAGCAGGGTCAAGCGTCTGTTCATCGCCGTTCTCGTCTATATAGATAACGCTAGCCACGGACACGAGCGGCGCGTTTGGCAGCTTGATTGCGTCGGGGAAGGCGTCTAGCGTGACTTTCCACGTCTGGTTGATGATTGCGCGCCCGGTATGATGTTCGGCGTAATCCGTGATGCCTTCGATCCATGCGGTGATAATCGCGTCAAGGGAAGTATCGTCAGCATCGAGCCGCAAGTTTTCTTTGGCCACAGCGAGGCTAACCGCTAGCGCTACTGGTGGCGTTACTGGTCGTGCGGTCATCGTCTATTCCTTTGGATTGCTGCCGGACGCGATTGCGATCCGCTTGCAGGACGTGCCTGCGTAAATGTTCTTTGTGTGCTGTAACCGCTGCCGGATGGGGCGCTGGCGTAAATAATGGCCGAACCGCCGACCATCGCAACAACGTCTTCTGCCTCAGTCCATGACAGCGAAACCTCGACATTGACCGCCACAGCAGCCGACATTGATGCTGTATCCGCCGCCTCAGCCCATCCTATTGACGCATCAACGCGGATAGTTGCTAGCGCCGTGCAGGTATCGCCTGATTCAGTCCAATTTGCATTGGCTGAAATCGTGTTACCGACATTTGCGACGAGTGCTGCGCTGTCACTGGCTTCCGTCCAGTTTGCCGCGCCAGATACCTCAAGCGCCGCAATGATTGCTGCCGTATCGCTCGCCTCAGTCCATGCTGCGACGCCCGAAACCGCCGCATCGCCAACCGTAATTGACGCGGTAGCCGTGCCCAAGTCCACGCCATCGACAAACAGCCGATAAACGAAGTCATAAGCGCCATCAGCAGCGCCCGTAAGGGTAAAGCTCGAATCCTCGTAGGCGTACAGCGTGCCACTTGCAGGCGGCGTTTCGATCAGCCCGCGCACTTCCTTGCTGGCATCTGCTGGCAGGCTTAAATCGTTGTGCAGATAGCCCGCGCCCGCATCGCCTGTGCTTGGCACGGACGAGCCGAGCACGCCCAAACCACGATTGCCGCAGACAATTGCACCTGGAATCAGGCTGGCGGTATCGACCCGGATGCTCATGACGCCTCGATTCTATCCATACCCTCTGCGCCCG
>JAKFFO010000173.1:0-10494 GCA_036675035.1 Oxalobacteraceae bacterium | reverse complement strand
TTGAAAGATTGAGGGCAAAACTGAGTCGAGCAGCATACTCGGCGGCATTTTGCGAACCTGACCGGTGGTCGACGAGTTTATTGCCAATCGCATTTGAGGGAATTAGCAAAAATGGCCGCGACCCGCCGTTCGAAATTCCGATTCCGGAAGTGCCCGGCGTTATCTGTTTTTCGCCTGCGCTTATTTAGAGGTGCTTTCAATAATCAGGGCCAGCGCGACCTTGCGACCTTCGGCCATCAAGATATTGTAGGTACGGCACGCGGCTTGATTATCCATGCACTCGACCCCGACGCGGCGCGCAGTGAGCGTAGAAATTAACTTCGGATGAACGAAGCGCTGTTTTTTTCCGGTGCCGAGAATGACCACATCCGGCACGGTTGCAGCAATCTGGTCGAAATGCGCCGGTGACAGCGCATCGAATGATTCAACCGGCCAGCGGACCGGTGCGACCTCCGGCAGCACTATGAGGCTATGTGCAAAGTATCTGGCGTTAATCTCGACGCCGGTGTCGTCATAGGCGGTAACAGTTTGGTACTGCTGGGTCGTAGTGGGATGTAACTTCATGATGCGGGCAATCACGCAGAGACGTGATTTTCGGAAGTTAATAGAAAAAGAACGCCCATTGTAACGTTTTCCGCGCTAAAACCGTTTCTACGGATTGATAAAACAGGGCGCTTTCGGCAGAATGGCTCTTTTATCGCGGCGCAACATTGTGCCCTTATATTGCATTTCATCTTCAAGGGATTATCCCGTGCGACAGATTCAAAAATCAAAGAAATTGGCAGATGTGTGCTACGACATCCGCGGGCCGGTGCTGGAGAAAGCCCGGCAGATGGAAGAAGAGGGCCACAAGATCATTAAATTGAATATTGGTAATTTGGCCGTGTTCGGCTTCGATGCGCCCGACGAGATCGTTCAGGACATGATTCGCAACATGTCCAATGCGTCGGGCTATACCGATTCGAAAGGATTGTTTGCGCCACGTAAAGCGGTCATGCATTACACGCAGCAGAAGCAGATTGCAGGCGTGACGATCGACGATGTTTATTTAGGCAATGGCGCATCGGAGCTGATCGTCATGAGCATGAACGCGCTGCTCAATACCGGGGATGAAGTCCTGGTTCCGGCTCCGGATTATCCGCTATGGACCGCGGCCGTCAGTTTATCGGGCGGCAGGCCGGTACACTACGTCTGCGACGAACAAGCGGACTGGTTTCCTGACATTAACGATATCCGAAAAAAAATCACGTCCAACACCCGGGCGATTGTCGTCATCAATCCAAACAATCCGACCGGCGCGTTGTATCCGGTAGAGTTGCTGGAGCAGATTGTCGAGCTCGCACGCCAGCATCAACTGATCGTGTTTGCCGACGAAATCTACGACAAGGTTTTGTACGATGGCGAGACTCATACTTCGATCGCGTCATTGGCCGACGATGTGCTGTTCATTACCTTCAATGGTTTGTCCAAGAATTACCGGTCCTGCGGATATCGTGCGGGATGGATGGTCGTGTCGGGCGAAAAGAAGCACGCGCAGGATTACATCGAAGGCTTGAATATGCTTGCCTCGATGCGCCTGTGCGCGAATGCGCCGGGTCAATACGCGATACAGACCGCGCTCGGCGGCTATCAGAGCATCAATGATCTGGTCGCGCCCGGCGGACGCCTGTTGCGTCAACGGGATATGGCTCACCGGCTATTGACTGATATTCCGGGCGTCACCTGTGTGAAACCGAAATCCGCGTTATACATGTTCCCGAAACTCGATCCGGCCATGTATCCGATTGCCGATGACCAGGAGTTCGCCTACGCATTGTTGGCGGAAGAGAGGGTGCTGATCGTACAGGGAACTGGATTCAACTGCCCGACAACTGATCATTTTCGCGTCGTCTTCCTGCCTAACTCGGATGACTTGTCCGACGCGATTGGACGAATTGCACGTTTCCTCGACGCCTATCGCCGGAAGTACGGTACTGCATGATTTTGCATTTTCGGCCCGGTCAAAACCAGGAACGGACCCGAGAGCCGGCCCTTCTAATCAAGCTGAACAAGAATAACAATTCGTATTTTTTAAGCAAAGACCACGTCTCATGAAATCAATCAAAGTAGGTTTGCTGGGTATCGGAACCGTAGGCGCCGGCACTTTCAATGTCTTGAAACGCAACCAGGAAGAGATCAAGCGACGCGCCGGCCGCGGCATCGAAATCGCGATGGTCGCCGACTTGAACACCGCTCGTGCCAAGGAACTGACGAATGGCGAATGCGAGGTCGTCAATGACGCCAATCTGGTCGTCAATCACCCCGACATCGATATCGTGATCGAATTGATCGGCGGCTACGGTATCGCCAGGGATCTGGTGATGAAAGCGATCGCCAACGGCAAGCATGTGGTCACCGCCAACAAGGCATTGCTGGCAGCGCACGGTACCGAGATATTCCAGGCTGCGCAGGAAAAAGGCGTGATGGTTGCGTTCGAAGCCGCTGTTGCCGGCGGGATTCCGATCATCAAGGCATTGCGCGAAGGCTTGACAGCGAACCGGATCGAATGGATAGCCGGCATCATCAACGGTACAACCAATTTCATCCTGTCCGAAATGCGCGACAAGGGACTGGATTTCGATACGGTCCTGAAAGAGGCGCAGCGCCTGGGCTATGCAGAAGCCGATCCGACCTTCGATATCGAAGGTATTGACGCTGCCCACAAGATTACGATCATGTCGGCAATCGCGTTCGGTATACCCGTGCAGTTCGATAAGGCCCATGTGGAAGGCATCACCAAGCTGGAAGCAGTCGATATTCGCTACGCCGAACAACTCGGGTATCGCATCAAGCTGCTGGGGATTGCGCGACGTACGCCAAGAGGAATCGAATTGCGCGCGCATCCAACGCTGATCCCGGCAAAGCGCCTGATCGCCAATGTCGAAGGTGCGATGAACGCGGTGCTGGTACAGGCCGATGCGGTTGGTGCCACGCTTTATTATGGCAAGGGCGCCGGCGCCGAACCGACCGCATCCGCGGTGATTGCCGACCTGGTCGATATCACCCGGCTGGCAACGGCAGATCCTCAACATCGCGTGCCGCACCTGGCATTCCAGCCGAATGCGATGGCCGATACACCGATACTTCCGATGTCGGAAATCATCACCAGTTACTACTTGCGTATTCGTGTAGCGGACAAGCTTGGCGTGCTGGCCGGTGTAACCCGCATCCTGGCGGACTCGACGATTTCAATCGATGCGATGTTGCAGAAAGAGCCGGCGGAAGGCGAAACCCAAACCGACATCATCATACTGACGCACCAGACGCAGGAAAAGAATGTCGACGTTGCGATTGCGAAAATCGAAGCCTTGCCTACCGTGGTCGGCAAGGTGGCGCGGATTCGGCTCGAAGCGTTGAGCTGATTCATATCCGTATTGTCGACCTGCTAGGGCATTGAGGTCGCCGGCCGCCCGCCGCAGTTATAATGACCATTGATCCGTAGCCATCCATTTCATTCGATCTATGCAATATGTTTCCACGCGCGGCCAGGCCGCGCCACAGTCTTTTTCCGAAATTCTGCTGGGCGGCCTTGCGCCCGACGGCGGCCTGTACCTGCCGGCCGAATATCCCCAGATCACCGGTGCGGAACTCGATGCATGGCGCAATCTGTCTTATGCGGATCTGGCGCTGGAAGTACTGAAAAAATTCGCCACCGACATACCGGAGCCTGATCTCAAGGCGCTGACCGGTAAAACAT
Source organism: Oxalobacteraceae bacterium (assembly GCA_036675035.1). GTDB lineage: Bacteria > Pseudomonadota > Gammaproteobacteria > Burkholderiales > Burkholderiaceae_D > MESE01. The sequence goes on along the minus strand of JAKFFO010000173.1, from coordinate 6,758 downwards.
ATACCGCCGATGTGTATTGCAATGCGCGCCCGGGAGACGATGCGGCGCGGATTACGCCGTTGCGCGTACTCGAAGAAAAAAATGGTACCAAACTGATTTTGCAGGCACTCTCGAATGGCCCGACGCTCGCGTTCAAGGACATGGCGATGCAATTGCTTGGTAATCTGTTCGAGTACACGCTGGCCAGGCGAGACGCCGAGCTGAACATTTTCGGCGCAACCTCGGGCGATACCGGCAGCGCCGCCGAATATGCGATGCGCGGCAAGAAGGGCATCCGCGTATTCATGCTGTCGCCGCATCGGAAGATGAGTGCGTTCCAGACGGCACAGATGTTCAGCCTGCAGGATCCGAATATTTTCAATATTGCAGTCGAAGGTGTTTTCGACGACTGCCAGGATATGGTCAAGGCCGTGTCGAATGACCTTGAATTCAAATCGCGCCAGAAAATCGGCACGGTCAATTCGATCAACTGGGCACGCGTTGTTGCGCAAGTCGTGTATTACATCCGCGGTTATTTGGGTGCAACCACCCGCAACGATCAAAAAGTATCCTTTACCGTCCCGTCCGGTAATTTCGGCAATATCTGCGCAGGACACATTGCGCGCATGATGGGCGTGCCGATCGACAAGCTGGTGGCCGCAACGAACGAAAATGATGTGCTGGACGAGTTTTTCCGTACCGGTGTCTATCGCGTGCGCAAAGCCTCGGAGACTTATCATACCACCAGCCCGAGCATGGATATCAGCAAGGCATCGAATTTCGAACGCTTTGTGTACGATTTGCTGGATCGTGACGGCGATCGCGTGCGTGCGCTGTTCAAGAAAGTCGAGACGGCTGGCGGCTTCGACCTTTCCGGAAAACCCGGCAGCGACGGAGACGAATTCAAAAAAGTGGCGCAATATGGTTTCCTGTCGGGAAAATCGATTCACCAGGATCGTGTCGAAACCATCCGCGACGTGCACGCAAGGCATGGTGTCACTATCGATACGCATACCGCAGACGGTATCAAGGTGGCGCGCGAATATTTAACGCCCGGCATACCGATGATCGTGCTGGAAACCGCGCTTCCGGCCAAGTTCAATGAAACGATTCAGGAAGCGCTGGGACGCGATGCCGAGCGTCCTGCCGGGTTCGAGAATATCGAGGCGCTGCCGCAGCGGTTCGAGGTAATGGAACCCAGGATTGAAAAAATCAAGGCATACATTGCCAGGCATACCGGGTTGTAGCGCATCGGCCATGTCGAACCGGCACGCCTGAAAATCCAGTCTTAACGTCAACGGAAAACCGAGCGTGACAGTGACTTCCAGACCGTCCATGTTGAGCGTCGAACAGGCGCTCGATTTTCTGCTTGCCGCGATCCGACCGACCGCAGAGAGCGAATCGATACCAACGCTGGCGGCAAACGGCCGCGTGCTGGCGGCCGACCAGGCATCTCAGCTCAATGTCCCATCGACGGACAATGCGCAAATGGACGGCTATGCGGTTCGTGCCGCCGATTGCGTCAGCGGTGCCGCCCGATTAAGCGTATCGCAGCGTATCCCGGCCGGCCATCTGGGTGGCCCGCTGCAACCCGGCACGGCGGCACGTATCTTCACCGGCGCAACGATTCCCGTTGGTGCCGATGCAGTCGTGATGCAGGAAATGTGCGAATCCGACAAGACAGGCGACAACGAGTTCGTCACGATCAAGCACACTCCAGAATCCGGCGAATGGATCCGGCGTGCCGGCGAAGATATTTGCGCCGGCAGCATGATCCTGGCCGCAGGTACACGCCTTCGAGCGCAAGAGCTCGGGCTCGCGGCCTCGGTCGGCTTGGCGACTCTACCGGTGCGGCCCAGATTGCGCGTCGCGATATTCTTTACCGGTGATGAACTGGCGATGCCCGGCGAGCCGCTAAAGCCAGGCGCAATATACAACTCCAATCGATTTACGCTGCGTGGCCTGCTGGAGAATCTCGGTTGCCAAATTACCGATTGCGGTATCGTTCCGGATACGCTGGCCGCGACCAGGCAGATGCTGCGCGAAGCGGCACGACAGAACGATCTGGTCATCAGTTCCGGCGGCGTATCGGTCGGTGAAGAAGACTACATCAAGCCGGCGGTCGAAGCGGAAGGGAATCTGAACCTGTGGCAAATTGCAATCAAGCCGGGTAAGCCGCTTGCTTTTGGCGAAATCGAACGGTACAACGATGCCGGATCCACATTTTTTTTCGGATTGCCCGGCAATCCGGTTTCGAGTTTTGTGACCTTCCTGCTTTTTGTCCGGCCGTTTATATTGCGCTTGCAAGGGGTGCAGAAGATCGTACCGGATGCTTTCAATCTGCGCGCGAATTTTGCCTGGCCGAAATCCGATCGACGCAATGAATTTTTACGCGCGAAAATCAATGCCGAAGGCGGGCTAGATCTGTTTCACAACCAGAGTTCGGCGGTGTTGACATCGACGGTATGGGGCGACGGATTGATAGACAATCCCCCTGGAAAAACGATTGCCCCGGGTGATTTGGTCCGCTTTATTCCGTTCAGCGGATTGCTTTATTAGGTTTGATATCGACATGAACGTTCAGCTCCGGTTTTTTGCCGGTATTCGCGAAGCCCTTGGCACCGCACAGGAAACCCTGTCGGTGCCGGATGAAATTCAGACCGTCGGCGACCTTCGCCGGTTTTTGCAAATGCGCGGTGGAGTGTGGGCGGACGGGCTGGCCGACGGGCGCGCATTGAAAATGGCCTGCAACCAGCAAATGGCCGAAGCCGCCACCATGATCACCGACGGCTGTGAAATCGCTTTTTTCCCGCCGGTCACAGGCGGCTAAAGAAAAAGAGGAAACTCCACATGCCGGTGCGTATCCAGACCGAAGACTTTGATCTGAGCAGGGAAGTCGCATTGCTGCGCGCCAGCAACCCGAAAATCGGTGCGATAGTGACATTCGTCGGTACGGTACGCGACATGAACGACGGTTCCGACGTCAGTGAGCTGGAGCTGGAGCACTATCCGGGCATGACCGAAAAGGCGCTGGAGGAGATTGTCGAGCAGGCCGTGCGGCGATGGTCGCCTCTTGATATCTTGGTGATTCACCGGATCGGTGTGTTGAAACCGTTGGACCAGATTGTGCTGGTTGCGGTCACTGCAGCACACCGGGGCGAAGCTTTTTCGGTATGTGAATTCGTGATGGATTACCTGAAAACGCAGGCGCCATTCTGGAAAAAGGAGCGGACGCCGCAAGGCGCGCGCTGGGTCGATGCACGGAATGCGGACGACCTGGCATTGGCGAAATGGGACCTTGCGATGGACCGTGACGGAGGCGTGAAATGAGCTGGGTGGCAGTCGGTGCCGGTGCGATGCTTGGCGCCTGGCTGCGCTGGGGATTGCAGGCGTGGCTAAACGCCTTTCATCATTATTTTCCCATCGGCACGCTGGTGGCAAATCTCGGCGGAGGATTTCTGGTCGGCATGGCGGTCGGATTGGTCGAGAAAAATCCGAGCCTGCCGCTGGAGTGGCGCTTGTTTCTGATAACCGGATTCCTGGGCGGCCTGACCACTTTTTCGTCATTTTCCGCAGAGGCGATGCTTCTGTTGCAAAGAGGCGATTATCTGTGGGCATTAGGCCATTCGGCGTTGCATCTGCTTGGATCGGTTACCTTCTGTATCGCTGGATTTGCCGCTTATCGCGCACTGTTCAGCTAGCCTTCATCTTGTCGAGACCGGTACGACGCTGTAATCGAATGTACCCAGCCAATCCCGTCTTGAAAAAGGGTTGCGCGCCCCAATTTTTGATCCAGATCGAATTTTTCGGAGCAAGCCATGCGTCTCGACAAACTCACAACCAAATTGCAGGAAGCGCTTGCCGATGCGCAAAGCCAGGCGGTCGGCAACGATAACCAATACATCGACCCGGTCCACGTGCTGATTGCGATGTTGAACCAGGATGACGCCAGCACGCGTTCATTGTTGCAACGCTCGGGCGTCAACATCGGTGGGCTGACTGCGGCGTTGAAGAATGCATTGGAGCGTTTGCCCAAAGTGACCGGCACCGCAGGTGAAGTACAGGTCGGGCGCGAACTTCTGGCATTGCTAAATCTTGCAGACAAGGAAGCGCAAAAACGCGGCGACCAGTTTATTGCCAGCGAGATGGTGCTGCTCGGCCTGACGGAAGACAAATCCGATGCCGGCCGGCTTGCCCGTGAAAACGGATTGACGCGCAAGGCGCTGGAGGCCGCAATTACCGCCGTGCGCGGCGGCGCCAATGTTTCTTCCCAAGAAGCCGAAGGGCAGCGCGAGGCACTTAAGAAATTCACGCTCGACCTGACCGAACGTGCGCGTCTAGGCAAGCTTGATCCGGTCATCGGCCGCGACGATGAAATTCGCCGCGCGATTCAGGTCCTGCAGCGCCGCACCAAGAATAATCCGGTATTGATCGGTGAGCCGGGCGTCGGTAAAACCGCCATTGTCGAAGGACTGGCGCAGCGGATCATCAATGGGGAAGTGCCGGACAGCCTGAAGGGAAAACGAGTTTTGTCGCTCGACATGGCTGCGCTGCTGGCCGGTGCCAAGTATCGCGGCGAATTTGAAGAACGGCTCAAGGCGGTATTGAAGGAGCTGGCTCAGGACGAAGGACAGACCATCGTTTTCATCGACGAACTGCATACCATGGTCGGCGCCGGCAAAGCCGAGGGCGCGATGGATGCCGGCAATATGCTCAAGCCGGCGCTGGCACGCGGCGAACTGCATTGCGTTGGCGCTACCACGCTGGATGAATACCGCAAGTATGTTGAAAAAGACGCGGCGCTGGAACGGCGTTTCCAGAAAATCATGGTGGACGAGCCAAGCGTCGAGGCAACCATTGCAATCCTGCGCGGCTTGCAGGAAAAATACGAAGTGCATCACGGCGTAGACATTACCGACCCTGCCATCGTCGCGGCGGCCGAATTGTCGCATCGCTATATCACCGATCGCTTCCTGCCAGACAAGGCGATCGACCTGATCGACGAGGCCGCTTCCAAGATCAAGATTGAAATCGATTCGAAGCCGGAAGTGATGGACAGACTTGATCGCAGGTTGATCCAGTTGAAGATCGAGCGGGAAGCGGTCAAGAAGGAAAAGGACGAAGCGTCGCAAAAGCGGCTTGGCTTGATAGAAGAAGAAATCTTCCGGCTGGAGCGCGAATATGCCGACCTGGAAGAGATCTGGAAATCCGAAAAAGCGGCAGTGCAAGGCACCCAGCATATCAAGGAAGAAATCGAAAAAATCCGGCTGCAGATGGAAGATGCCAAACGCAGGGGCGATTGGCAGAAAATGTCCGAACTGCAGTATGGAACGCTGCCCGAGCTGGAAGCCCAGTTGAAGCAGGCCGATACCGACGAACAGGAAAGCAGCAAGCCGCAACTGGTACGCACCCAGGTAGGTGCCGAAGAAATCGCGGAAGTGGTGTCGCGCGCGACCGGTATTCCGGTGTCGAGGATGATGCAGGGTGAACGCGACAAGCTGGTGCACATGGAAGAGGAATTGCACCGGCGCGTCATAGGTCAGCACGAAGCGATAGTGGCGGTATCGGACGCGATTCGCAGATCGCGAGCCGGACTTGGCGATCCGAATCGCCCGTACGGTTCATTCATGTTCCTGGGGCCGACCGGAGTCGGCAAGACCGAGTTGTGCAAGGCGCTGGCGTCGTTCCTGTTCGATACCGAAGAGTCGATGATCCGGATCGACATGAGCGAGTTCATGGAGAAGCATTCGGTGGCCCGCCTGATCGGCGCCCCGCCGGGATATGTCGGTTACGATGAGGGCGGTTACCTGACCGAAGCGGTGCGGCGCAAGCCCTACAGCGTGATCCTGCTCGACGAAATCGAGAAAGCGCACAGCGACGTGTTCAACGTGTTGCTGCAGGTGCTCGATGACGGCCGGATGACCGACGGGCAAGGGCGCACCGTCGATTTCAAGAACACGGTAATCGTGATGACATCGAACCTGGGTTCCCAGAAAATCCAGGCGATGGAGGAAAGCGACCCTGCACTGGTAAAGCTCGCGGTCATGGCGGAAGTGCGCGGGCATTTCCGGCCGGAGTTCATCAACCGTGTGGACGAGATCGTGGTGTTTCATGCGCTCGATGAGAAAAACATCGGTGCGATCGCCAGGATTCAGTTGCAGGTTCTGGAGCAGCGTCTGGCCAGGATGGAAATGGGGCTGGAGATTTCTGAAGGCGCTCTGCAAAAAATTGCGGAAGCCGGATTCGATCCGGTGTATGGCGCGCGACCGTTAAAGCGCGCGATCCAGCAGCAAATCGAGAATCCGTTGTCGAAGGAAATACTGCAGGGGCGGTTCGGTCCGAAGGATACGATTCTGATCACCGCCGGAGCTAACGGTAGCCTGGTGTTCGAAAAAAAGAGTTGATGCGGTTTTCCAGCTTGCTGCGATGCGGGTATCCCGGCATCGCAGCGAATTTGGATTAGAAAACATTCACAGGCTGCGGGCGGCAAGCGCTGCCCGCAACAATTTTCTCGTCATGACTTGACGATCGAGGCCATCCGCGATTCGCTTTTCTTGCCGCTGTCATTGTCGGCGAGTCGCTGATTTTCCGCTTGCGAGAGCTGGAACACGGATACGGCGGCCACCAGGCCCTGCGCCTGTTCGGCCATGCTTTCAGCCGCAGCAGTGCTTTCCTCGACCAGTGCCGCATTCTGCTGGGTCATCTGATCCAGATGCGTCACCGACTGGTTGATCTGGCCGATGCCCGACGACTGCTCCAGCGACGCATGGGCGATGTGA
>JAKFFO010000067.1:0-1647 GCA_036675035.1 Oxalobacteraceae bacterium | reverse complement strand
GGTGTCAGTAACCTACCGTAGCGGCGAATATCGCCAGCGGCATGACACTCGTCAGCATCGGCATCGCGATCACGACGGGTATTACGGGCGCTGATTGCTTGTACGTCACGAGATTCAACTGCTTGTCTCGCAATGAATCTCGTGGGCGGCTGCTGCAGAATTTTCCAGGCGTGGCGCCATCACTTCGGTTTGTTGCATGATCACAAGCGAGGCGTACTGCGGTTTTTCAGCATATCCTTGCATCTTTGAGTATTTCTTTCACTCTCAAGCAAAGCAATGAAACAATCAAGGAGATTGCTCCATGCCTGATGATAAATCAATCTCATCTGCATCGAGCCAGCCGCTGCCGGGCGATGGCGGCAATCAACTGGACATCAAGCGTCGCAGGATAGTGAACCGATTGCTGATCGGCGCACTGGCTTGCAGCACGCAGCAGGCCTTGGCACAAGGGTTGATTCTGACGCCGACGCAAACCGAAGGGCCGTTTTATCCCGATCGCTTGCCGCTCGATCAAGATAACGATTTGATCGTCGTTGCCGGCCGCAAGGCGCCGGCGGCTGGTGAAATTACCCATTTGACGGGGCGCATCCTGGATCTGCAAGGCAATCCGATGCGTGGGGTGGTAATTGAAATCTGGCAAGTCGATCACAATGGCCGTTACATTCATTCGGCTGATGCCAGCACTAGAAACGATGAAAATTTTCAGGGCTATGGCCGCTTCGAGACTGCGCAGACTGGCGAATACCGGTTCCGCACCATCAAGCCGGTACCATATCCCGGACGCACACCACATATCCATGTCAAGTTACGCAGGGGTAGTCGCGAATTGCTGACCACCCAGCTGTATGTGCAAGGCCATCCGCTTAACGAGCGCGATGGCATTTTGCGCAGCATCCGTAACCCCAGGCAGCGCGCGTCGGTGATAGTGCCATTTTTACCGAGCAAGGATCATCAGGGCGAACTCGCAGCACGCTTTGACATCGTGCTGGGTATGACGCCGATGGCGTGAAAAATTTGGCGTTGGTCGACAGCAGAGCCGATAATTTAGGGGCTGGTCTGACAATCCAACATACACTTCGTTTTTTTGGATTGTCAGATCACCCCTTGACGCTGCGCTACAGCCGCGGGCGGGATTGATTTACCCATGACTGAACAGATGGGCGATTCCATTGCCTTCGTGCGTAATCTTCCAGTGCGGCGGGGACCGGATCGCCGTTGAAAACCAGTCGGTTCAACATGACTGCCAGATCAAGGTCGGCGATACACCAGGAATCGAACAGATTGCCGCTCCCGTGAGCGAGCAGGGTGGTAGCCGCCTGAAACAACTTTGCTGCAGCAAGCTGCGCGGCGTCGGACAAGGGCTGCTCCACCGGACGGTAGAAAATGACTTCCGTGGTGCGCTCCTGCCGGATCGGCATCAAGTCGCTGCGCAGCCATGCCTGGATCTGGCGCGCCTTGGCCTTGGCCTTTGGCGCCGATGGATACAGTGCGGTGCCGGGATACACATCTTCCAGATATTCCGTGATCGCGGACGATTCGGAAAGCGAAAAGCCGTCGCAAACCAGCGTCGGCACCCTTTGCGTGAGCGAGGTTGCCGCGTAAGCCGGATCATGGTTGGCGCCGGCGGCAAGATCGACTGTCTCGACA
>JAKFFO010000105.1:0-1650 GCA_036675035.1 Oxalobacteraceae bacterium | reverse complement strand
TCACATCGCCCATGCGTCGCTGGAGCAGTCGTCGGGCATCGGCCAGATCAACCAGTCGGTGACGCATCTGGATCAGATGACCCAGCAGAATGCGGCACTGGTCGAGGAAAGCACTGCTGCGGCCGAAAGCATGGCCGAACAGGCGCAGGGACTGGTGGCCGCCGTATCCGTGTTCCAGCTCTCGCAAGCGGAAAATCAGCGACTGCTCAATTTAGGCGGTGCAAAAACCGAAACCCGCGCTGCGCCGGATACATCCGACAATCGACATTAACATGGTGCGTCGGACGCCGATCTGATCCACCGGTGCGATCGGCCCGCTGATATTAGAACTCATTTCATAAATAGGAGGGCGCGCGAAGGGTTCGCATCAGGATCGACACTGGGCTGCGTTGTGCGCCTCGCCAGCCCCGATTCTGATGCGAACGCGTACCCTTCTATTTATGAAATGAGTTCTGATTATCGATAATGCGAAATTTCCGCGTTGCGGCTCATTCAAATTAAGACCCGTCAGAAATCCGGAATTCGGCAATGAATCTGTCTCGTAGCGCGGCCCGAAGCATCGGGCGTGTTTGCGGAAAACAACACAAATGTTGCCGAGAATCAATTATGATAAGCAAAGCGCCTTTGATCGGTGGTCGCCCTTTCATGCATACATCATTCCGAATTTTGATTCAGTAACTAATATGTAGCCAAAGAAATTTTCAGCCTTGCCGGAGTAACACCCGAAAGCCGGCCTCGGGCATCAGGTAATTCCATGATGCCGGCAGAAGAACCAGCCAGTTGGCATACAGGAAAACCATGAGCAACGACAATTCCATCTCCCGAGAGCGCCTGATTGGCGAATCAGAAATTCTGGTTCTGCTTGCGGACAAGGCAAACAACTTCGTCTATGCCAATCCTGCGTACTGTGCAGCCAGCGGCTACAGTTGGGACGAGCTGAAAGGAACGCCGGCAGATCAGAAACTGCATCCGAACGTTCCGAAGCAGGTCATGAAGGACATGCTTGTAACGCTGCGAACCCGGCGACCATGGACGGGAATCGTCAAAAATACTTGCAAGAATGGCGATTACTACTGGCTGCGCCTGAACATCATGCCGCTATATTCGCAAAACAAATATGCCGGCGCGCTAATGGTGCACAGCCGGCTTTCGCGCGAAGAAGTCGGTGAAATCGACAAGCTGTATCGGGCCATTCGCGAAGGCAAGGACAAGCGGCTGACAATCCATTTTGGCAGGATAGTGCGCAACAATGCCTGGCATAAAATCGCCGACAAGGTGCAGCGGCTTGGCTTGAAAGGACGCATCTTCGCAACAGTCGCCGCAATCGACCTCGCCACGCTCGGCTTTGGTTTCGCGGTTTCCAGCGATGCAGCGTCGGGCTTGTTCTGGGGTGCGGCGACCGGGTTCCTTGCCTTTTCCATCGCTCTGGCTATCTATCTATCGCGCTCGATCGTGAAGCCGCTGCGCGATGCGGTGCGCTTTGCCAACCAGATCGCCGCCTGCGATCTCGGCTCCAACATGACCAGTGCCCGCAGCGATGAGATCGGCGGCATGCTGCGCGCCCTTACCCAGGTGAGCATGAACATGCGCGCCACCGTCTCCGACGTGCGCGACAGCGCCAACCTGATCCAGAAAATGACGGCGGAGATT
>JAKFFO010000132.1:0-1660 GCA_036675035.1 Oxalobacteraceae bacterium | reverse complement strand
CCATATCGGCAATACCGGCATCAATCCGGAAGATGTCGAAGCGAGCAAAATCCATGCAGCCGGCTTGATCATCAAGGATCTGCCGCTGCTGGCATCGAATTTCCGTTCCAAGCAAACCTTGTCGGACTATCTGAAAGCGGAAAACATTGTCGCGCTTGCCGGCATCGATACCCGCAAGCTGACCCGCATCCTGCGTGAAAAAGGCGCTCAGAGTGGCGCCATCGTGGCCGGACCGGATGTGACTGCCCGTCAGGCGCTGGATCTGGCCAATTCCTTTCCGGGCTTAGCCGGGATGGACTTGGCCAAAGTGGTGTCGGTCACCAAGCCGTATGTGTGGACCGAAACCGAATGGAAGCTGGAAACAGGTTACGGCCAGCAAGCTGCACCGAAATACCATGTGGTCGCGTTCGACTATGGGGTCAAGTTTAATATCCTGCGCATGCTGGCCGAGCGCGGTTGCAAAGTGACGGTCTTGCCGGCCCAGGCCAGCGCGGCCGAGGCGCTGGCATTGAATCCGGACGGCATTTTCCTATCGAACGGCCCGGGCGACCCGGAACCTTGCGACTACGCGATTGCCGCCACCAAGGAATTGATCGAGCGCGGCATTCCGACCTTCGGCATTTGCCTGGGGCACCAGATCATGGCGCTGGCTTCCGGCGCGAAAACCGTCAAGATGAAATTCGGCCACCACGGCGCCAACCACCCGGTGCAGGACTTGGATACCAGGCAGGTGATGATCACTTCGCAAAATCACGGTTTTGCAGTCGACCAGGCAACGCTGCCGGCCAATTGCCGTGTCACGCATGTGTCATTGTTTGATGATTCGCTGCAGGGTTTTGAACGCACCGACCGTCCGGCCTTCTGCTTCCAGGGCCACCCGGAAGCGTCGCCCGGTCCGAATGATATCGCCCCCTTGTTCGATCGCTTTGTGGCGATGATGGAGAAACAGAAAAATGCCTAAGCGTACCGACATTAAAAGCATCCTGATCATAGGCGCCGGCCCGATCATCATCGGCCAGGCCTGCGAATTCGATTATTCCGGCGCCCAGGCCTGCAAGGCCCTGCGCGAAGAGGGTTACAAGGTCATCCTGGTCAACAGCAATCCGGCCACCATCATGACCGATCCGGAAATGGCCGACGTTACCTATATTGAGCCAATCACCTGGCAGGTGCTTGAACGCATCATCGATAAGGAAAAGCCGGATGCGATCCTGCCGACCATGGGCGGCCAGACCGCGCTGAACTGCGCGCTCGACCTGCACCGCCATGGCGTATTGACCAAATACGGCTGCGAACTGATCGGCGCCACGCCGGAAGCCATCGACAAGGCCGAAGACCGCCTGAAGTTCAAGAATGCGATGACCAAGATCGGGCTGGGCTCGGCCAAGTCGGATGTCGCTCATACCATGGAAGAATCGTGGGCGGTACAGAAGGAACTCGGTTTTCCGGTCATCATCCGGCCGTCGTTTACGATGGGTGGCACCGGCGGCGGCATCGCCTACAATGCCGAAGAATTCGAGGCAATCTGCAAGCGCGGCCTGGAAGCGTCGCCCACTTCCGAACTCCTGATCGAGGAATCCCTGCTCGGCTGGAAAGAGTTCGAGATGGAAGTTGTGCGCGACAAGAAGGACAATTGCATCATCGTCTGCTCGATCGAAAA
>JAKFFO010000202.1:0-1672 GCA_036675035.1 Oxalobacteraceae bacterium | reverse complement strand
CGGACAGTGACTTATTTTTAGAAAGTAATGCATGGCAAATAAACCCATCGATGCTGTCGACTTGCTGGTAAGCCAGCACCGCGAACTGGAACACATGCTTGACCGGATTGCTGCGGAAACCGGTGATCAGAAAAGAAAGGCATTGTTTGCCGAAGCAGGCGACCATTTGACGGTCCATATCAAGTCCGAAGAAGAGATTTTTTATCCAGCGGTGAATGCTGCGCGCACCGAGGATGACTTGCTCGAATCGCTGGAAGAACACCTGTCGCTGAAACGCTTTCTGGCCGATCTGCTGGCGCTGGACCCGTCGGAAAAAGCCTTCGAACCCAAGTTCAAGGTATTGAAGGAACAAACCGAACACCACCATAAGGAAGAGGAAGAACATCTTTTTCCAAAGGTGCGCACACTGCTCAACGAAGGCGAGCGCGCCACGCTCGGCAAGGACATGCTGACGCTGCAGCAACGCCTGAAAATGCAGGGGGAGCCGCGCGAAGCGGTGGTACATGAAACCGCAGCTGCTGCGCCGCTGCCACCCTGAAAGGCCGGTCACATGCGCTGCCGCGATTTACTCATATTGATCACAGGTTTGCTGGCGCTGCCGGGTGTGCTGATGGCAGTCAATCCGAAACTGCCGGATGAGCCGGGCATGCGCGTCAAGCCGCGCAAGGAACTGAGGTCGCCCAGGCAAGACGGCATCGTGGTGGCGCCACCCAAGGTCGATCGCGATGCGCTCAAGACGCCGCCCAAAAATATCGACCCGGACATCGATGCAGCGACTAAACCCATCGATCAACACGAGCAGAAAAGGTCACGCGCAAAACCGCCGCAAAAATAAGGTTTGACGGAGACAAGCACTGCCGCTTGCAGAAAACGACGCAAGCCATTCCAGTCTTTTCGTGGCGGCGGCAAAGAGTGCGGGTGCGGCACGGAGTCTTAGCCGACGATGTCGTACGGGCCGCCCTGTTGCAGCGCGCGCTGGTAAGCGGGACGCGCATGGATGCGCGTCAGGTAATCCATTAGCCGTGGCCGGCGCTGGTCCAGGCCAGCCCGCGCAGCCGCCGCTTCCAGCGGAAAACTCAGCTGTATGTCGGCAGCGCTGAAATCGTCGCCGGCAAACCATGTACTGCGGGCCAGTTCCGCTTCCATGTAATCCAGGTGCAATGTAATCTGCGGCGTAATGAACGTGCTTTTCGCGCGCTGCGCAATTGCGCGTGCTACCGGCTTGACAAAGAAAGGCATGCGCGCCTTTTCGATCTGATCGAACACCAGTTTCAGCAATAGCGGCGGCATCGCCGAGCCTTCCGCGTAATGCAGCCAGTAAGTGTAGCGCAGCCGCTCTGCCGTGTCCGGCGGCGGAATCAGGCGGCCATTGCCATGGCGTTCGACCAGATAGTCGATGATGGCGCCGGATTCGGCCAGCGTGTGCGCGTCATCGGTAATCACCGGCGACTTGCCAAGCGGATGCACCTTGCGCAACGCGGCCGGCGCCAGCATGGTTTTCGGATCGCGCTGGTAACGCTCGATTTGGTAATCGAGGCCCAGTTCTTCGAGCAGCCACAGCACGCGCTGCGAGCGGGAATTGTTCAGGTGATGGACAGTGATCATGGCGGCAATCTTTTATCAGAGTGGGGCAGGTGCGCCGAGCCGGCGCGCCTGCGCTGCATGTGTGCTG
>JAKFFO010000024.1:0-1698 GCA_036675035.1 Oxalobacteraceae bacterium | reverse complement strand
ATTGCCGCCTGATATCGAGGAATGCCCGCAATTCGTAACGCCCGCGAATATGCTGTTCATGGCGGCTGATGAGCGTCTTGGCCCGGTCCGATAAGCCCGGCTGCGAGAGTATGGCCTGGTCAGCCTCGTAGAGCCGCTTGAGATCGTCCGTCCGATGGCTGCCGCTCAGCGAATCGCCGCGAACCACGGCGCCGTAGCCGCAGCTGTGGATGATCTTGTAGCGTGCGCCCTTTGCCAGGGCGCGGGCATAGAGGTCGTAATCCTCGCCGAGCCGCAGCGTTTCCTGATAGCGCAGCCCGTACCGGTCAAGGAAATCACGCCGCATCAGGGGTTTCAGGAAACCGATTTCGCCGCGCCGCACACCACGCCGGGAAATATTGCCCTCGATGAACGCATCCAGTTCGAGCAGCCGCGGCGCCGGCGCAAAGGCGGCAATGGAAAGCTGCGCCTGTGCGGCATGTGCCTCGTCGATAAAGACGATATTGTCGGCGATGAAATCCCAGTCCGGTTCCACAAGGAGAGCCCGCAGCCGACCCGGCAGGAAGAAATCATCCGCGTCCAGAATGGCGAGGATAGGTGAGGAGGACTGCGAAATGGCATGGTTGCGGGCGGCAGCCGGGCCTCTGTTGTCATCGAAACGCACCACTTTCAGCCGGCCGCTGCCATCGTCCTCTTTCCGGGAAATGCCTGCCGTATCGTCGGTGGAACCGTCGTCCACCACGATGATTTCGGCGGCCTGCGGCTCTTTGAGAGCCGATCTGATGGCGCGCCCGATGGTTTCGGCCGCATTTTTCGCTGCGATGATCACGCAGACATCCGCACTGGATTTCACGATCGCGCTCCTTTGTTTGGTGCGGCCAAACTAGGTTTGCCGGTGCGAAACGGCAAGGTGCGATGCTGCATGTGCGAAAGGATCGGCCATTTCCGTAGGAAGGCGGACTCCGAAAATAGCACCACGGAACAAGCGGTTCTACGAATTCAAATGGCGCGGAGGATTGGACACCTGGATGGATTTGGCGTCGCTCTCGTCGATCTTCGAGGAGGTGGACGGCCTGGATTGGTCCGCCGTCACCTCTCGTCGCTCCTTCCCGGCTTTCCACACCAGGACCAGCACGGCGACAAAATAGCCGATCTGCAGCAAGACCGCGCAAACAAGCGTCTGCCAAAACGTCGTCCAGGCGGAACCGGTCAGGATGAAGGTGACAAGGGCAAAAACGCAGAGCGCACCGATCATGCTGACGAAGACACGGGGTGCGAACATCAGAGCGCCCCTGAAATCATGTCTTGCCGTGAAAACAACATCAAAAATATCTCCTCCCAGCCCATTATGAGCATATTGGGCGTGGTTTGTGGGTTCAACAAACGGTGAACGGCTAAGTTCCCGCGTTTTTACGTGATTTTATCGAAGAAAGTCTGAGTTTGCGTTAAACAATGCTGCAGACGACGGAGCATCGGGCGTTTTCTTCACAATTGGACGCGCACCGGCCCCTGCGTGGAATGCAGCAGCTGTTCCGGCCACATTTCAGCCGGTATTGCCCCAAAGACGCAACCGAAACGGGATTTCTTCGCATCTCGTTTCGTCTCGACTGATCCGGAGCTCCCATGCGAATAAACTTTTGTTACAAATTTAGCATTTTCGCAGGGAAAAATGTGCGGCGCAAAATAATGGTGCGATGCAATATGAATTGAGAAAGAAAG
>JAKFFO010000208.1:0-10876 GCA_036675035.1 Oxalobacteraceae bacterium | reverse complement strand
TTTCACTATCGAGGCGCGTGGCTGGCATCACCTGGACTTGCAGGCGAAAGAGCATGGAGCGCCGGCGGTTCCGATGGCTGGCGTCATACGCGGATTATTTGAGTGGCAGCGGCATCCGTTCCGGGCGCTTGGAGACCGGTTCCCATCCGCTCCACGATCCGGCTCCGCAAGCAGATTATCGCGTCCTCTGAACGTCGCTATTGTTATTCTGAGGCGCGGCCGCCGAAAGATTTTGAAGAACATCAGCCAGTCTTTTTGCGCCGGAATCTACCTGTCCACGATGGCCGTGAATCAGATATAAATTCACCTTATAGTTAGCCCCATCCTTAAACGGCAAGGTCTGCAGCTCACCCTGTTCCAGCCACTTTTCAAGGCGATGCCTGGGCAGCCATGCATAGCCCAGGCATTCGCGCAGCGCAATTACCGCCGTATCGAAACTGCTTACGTTCCAGGGCCGCAAATGCCCTGCGAGCCGATGCCTGTCGTTGCCATCGACGAATTCCTTTTGATGCGAGATCACAATCTGCACCTGGCGCTCGATATCGGCAGCGGTGATGTTTCGTTTAAGCCGGAATAATGGATGGGCCGGATGCGCAACCGCGATGTGCTCGACCTCGAACAGCGGAGTACCGACGAAACCGCTCGGGATATGGGAACTGATAGCGAGGTCGGCGATACGTTCACGTAGCGCCTTTTCCGCCTGAAGTGGATTCACTTCATGCAAGATTACCTTGGCATTCTGCGCCAGTTGCGAAAATTCGCGAAGCGCAAGCATCAGCAGCCGGGTGGGGAAATTGTGGTCTGCCGCAAGGCAGATGTCGGAGCCCCATCCGTGCTGAAGATTTTCGGCAAGCGCTTCCAGTTCGAGTGCTTCCTTGATCAGGTTTCTCGATCGATCCAGCAGTACTTTTCCAACCTCCGTGATTTGCGCCTTTCGGCCTTCAATTTTCAATAGCGGTATGCCGAGCTGTTCCTGCAGCTTGGCAATCGTGTAGCTGATTGCCGATTGGCTCAGATGGAGATGGTTAGCCGCGCCAGTGAACCCGTCACAATCGACTACCGCATGCAGCATCCGCCATTGCTTCAGACTGATATGGAAATTTCGCACATCGTATAGCCTGGAATCGCAAGAAACCCCCGTTTTGCCAAATTTTCGCTGCTGCTCCGCCCCAACATCTTTATAACCAATGATCTTCATTTTCTTGTTCCAGTTAATTCAGAGTCTGGTGCTGTACGCTTTCGAAATTTTCTCAGCCGGGAGTGCGTGGTATTCCTGGAGTGACCGCCTTACGCCATGATTTCGATTGCGTTTTTATTCGATGAACTAGAAGCACACATTAAGGTACCGGTACGGACAACTCAATGTATTTGTCGATGAGACTTAGCTTCGTTTAATCTTAATCAAGCGGGGTGTGGCACGATATATGAAAAGGTCGGATAACGGTGGGACAAAAATTTACATGTGGCATTCCATGCAAGCGACAGGTCCGGACATCGTATTCCCTCTTTGAGGAAGGCAGCATTCAAAAAATATTATCGGGAGTCAGGAGGGAGAAATAGGGGCATACAACCGAACGCGTCGGCCAGACACGGAACAGGCCAGCATTGGCGTTAAAACAGATAAGAAAAATCGATGAATGCGAGGAGAATCAGCCGGTATTTCATCGAAATATCTAATCAGTCCTCTTCATGTGTTCTACCAATGCGATTGGTTTCCAGTTGCGCCTCGTTTTATGAGACGGACGTCTTTTGCGCGTGACGCGAAAAGGTAAACGATCGAAGTACGGGAACAAGCACTGATTTTGGATGTGCGATGTATCCAAAGGGAAAGCTGTCCATCCGGAAAAAGAGCAGCATCGTTTGGATTTCCACCCACTGAACGATACGGCAGATAAATCGTTAAGCCAGCGTCGACATCAGCGTCAATATCAGCATCGAAAGATATTCATCGTCTGGATGTCTGTGGCCATCAAGATCCGCGCAGTATCGATCGAATAAATGCGAACCCGCAGTCTATTTATGCGCGGCCGACTCATCAGTTCTCGATCTGCGCCGGCATCCTGTCAATCCGTAGCGTCCAACCATATCTTTTGTCGCAAGCGGAGGAATCAAAAGATGCGTCGACGAATGCGTCGATTGGAATGCCAGGGCGATTCTTCACTTCCGATCCCACCATTCGCCGATTTTCACCGCGAGATACATTAAACATCCACCGGCAATCATCAGATTCGATATGCCTGATTCGCCGACGAACAAAGCCATGGCTGCTCCGGAGGCAAGCACGCAGACGCCAAGAAGCTTGATAAGGAAATGATGATTGGGCATAAAAACGGAATTTCCGATTGTCCTCTTGTAATGGAGCACTATGATAGGTTCAAACTGCTGTTTAGGGTAGCTTCGCTTCACTCATGGCCTGAAGCGCAATTGATGCGCTTCGCATCTGCCTGGAACTCAATGGTCTGAAGTCGTTATTTCCGCTGACTCGATGATCGCTGGCGCATTGCGCGCCAATCGCGAAGCCGGATTCTGTATGCATGCAGAATTTCTTTCGGCAGTCGTATAAAAAAAATGAATGGATTGGTGCGAATATCCCGCTGAATCATCAAAAACCAATACTTATTTTTTTGGCGATAAATCGCTACAGTAGTAACCACGCAACGATGCGTTGGATTTCCAAAATATCCAGAATTTCCTAGCCTGGTTTTGGCAGAGCGGTTAAAGAAAATAATGCTTCATACAATGTCAGTGATATTCATTGCCGGAGATCCGATGTCATGCAGCGCTTTCCGCGTTTTGCCATCACAGCCTCGGCATCGCGCCGAGCCACGGGCCGAGCATAATTACTTCGCCGTCAGGAAGAATAGCCATCAACGGCCGGTATGCACAGTGGTCCGGACTGCATTAGAGAGCACGTCAATGCCGTCCTATTCAAAGCGTCCCTGTATTCTGTCGGCTGCAACATCATGAGTATCGCATCTGAAATGCTTGGCATGGCAGTGATTGCCGTTATCGCCAGTTTCATGGCAAGCATATTGATCGTTGTTACCGAAGGTTGGCACGGCAGTCATTCGTTTGACAGCGATATGACCAGCGCCCAGAAATTTCATAAAAAACCGGTGCCGCGGGCGGGAGGGCTGGCACTGCTGGCCGGCATTCTGATTGCCATCGTGTTCGGCATGCCGTACGAAAGCGCGTCGACATCGAAGGGGCAGGCCGCCAACTTCTCCGGGCTGTTGCTTCTGCTCGCGGCCATGCCGGCTTTCCTTGCCGGCTTGCTGGAAGATCTGACAAAGCGGGTTTCGGTCGCCTTGCGCCTTGTTGCAGCTTTTGCCAGTGCACTCCTGGCCTCCTGGTTGCTGAACGCAACCCTGCCGCGACTCGATATCTGGGGTTTCGACTTCTTCCTTCAGATAACGCCGGTGGCCATGGTGATTACCGCGTTCGCGGTCGCAGGCGTGGCGAATGCAATTAACATCATTGACGGCTTCAACGGACTTGCCGCAACCGTTGCGGTGATCGTCCTGGCGGGCCTGGGCCTCGTGGCATGGAATGCCGGCGATGTGTTCGTTGCCAGGTTGGCGATTCTCGGAATCGGCGCGGCCATCGGTTTTCTTTTTCTTAACTATCCTACCGGCCGCCTGTTCATGGGTGACGGCGGTGCTTACCTGCTGGGCTTCTGGATCGCAGAAATCGCAGTGTTGATCATAGTCCGCAATCCATCGGTCAATGCATGGCAAATGCTTGCGATTTGCGCTTATCCGATCATTGAAGTTCTATTCAGCATATATCGGCGCAAAGTCGTCAAGCGGACCAGCGTAGGTGCGCCCGACCATCTGCACCTTCATTCCCTTGTCTACCGGCGGCTGGTTTTCCGGCTGGTGTCGCGCAATGACGAGCAGCCCTGGATCAGAAACGCGACCGTGGCCTGCATCATATCGATCGGCATTGCACCGGCAATGCTGTTGGCGGTATTCCTCGGCGACACGATAATCGGCGCCGTATCGATCATCGCGGTCCAGATATTTTCATATCTGTCTTTCTATGCTCGCCTCGTGCGGGGCCATTGGTGCTTTCATCCGGCGGTTGTTTTCGGACTGCGGCCGGAACACAGGGCCAAGTCGCTATGAACCCGCTTGTTTCGATTGCACAAGCCGCCTGGCATGTGGCCCATACCAAGCCCAGGCAGGAATTCCGGGCGTTGGAGCAGTTGACCAATCAAGGGTATGCATGCTATCTGCCGACGCTCGAAGTCGAAAGAATATGCCGTGCCAATAGAACGACCTTTGCGGAGCCGTTGTTCTCCCGGTATTTGTTTGTCCGGCTCGATGTCATGACCAGCAATTGGACAGCCGTGCGAAGCACGCGTGGCGTATCCGGGCTTCTACAGTTCGGCGGCCGGTTTGCCACGATTTCCGACGAATGCATCATCGCGCTGCGGACTGCGCCGCAAATCCGGCTGCGGGAAATA
This sequence comes from Oxalobacteraceae bacterium, assembly GCA_036675035.1. Classification (GTDB taxonomy): domain Bacteria; phylum Pseudomonadota; class Gammaproteobacteria; order Burkholderiales; family Burkholderiaceae_D; genus MESE01. Next base: position 6,408 of record JAKFFO010000208.1, on the reverse strand, counting down.
TTCACTCCGGGCCAGCGCGTGACGGTGACCACAGGGCCATTTACCGGACTTGAAGGCACTTACCAGACAGCAGACGGGGACGCGCGGGCAATGATCATGATCGAAATGATGAACCAGCCCCAGAAGCTGAGTTTTGCGATGGAGACGCTTCGTAAAGCGGCTTAGAGCAAATGAAGAAATATTGACCGCAGGCTGTTCTTGAGCATGCGGCTTTAGTGATTTTTTTATTGCGATGCGTTCGGCTCATGGGAGATGGCCGTTAATCCAAGGGCGGTAGCGTGCCTGGCGCATGCAAAACGAAGTGCATTCCCGCCTGACGAACTTTCGCGGTCGATCAGAAATTGCTTGCCTGCATTCTATTTGCCACACTAGTGCGATCGAGGAAAACATGAGCACCAATCCGGTGTATGCGTTACAGGCCGAAAGCCACAAACCTATCTACGTCACGCAGCCGCACCTGCCGCCGCTGGAGGAGTTCATGCCATACCTTGAAAAGATATGGAACAGCAAAATCCTGACCAACGGCGGGCCGTTTCATCAGCAGCTGGAAAAGGAACTGTGCGAATACCTCGGCGTCGAGCACATCGCGCTGTTCACCAACGGCACGCTGGCGCTGGTCACGGCATTGCAAGCGTTGCGCATTGCCGGCGAAGTGATCACCACGCCGTATTCGTTTGTCGCAACCGCGCATTCATTGCGCTGGAACGGTATCAAGCCCGTATTCGTCGATGTCGCACCGGGGACACTGAATCTCGATCCGGCGAAAATCGAACCAGCCATTACGCCGCATACCACGGCCATCATGCCGGTGCACTGCTATGGTCATCCATGCGATGTCGATGCCATTCAAAAGATTGCCGACGATTACAACCTGAGAGTCATCTACGACGCCGCCCATGCCTTCGGTGTGGAAGATGCTGGAGGCAGCGTGCTGCGGCACGGAGACTTGTCGATATTGAGTTTTCATGCGACCAAGGTATTCAATACCTTCGAGGGCGGCGCCATCATTTGCCCGGACGCGAAGACGAAACAGCGCATCGATCATTTGAAAAACTTCGGCTTTGTTGACGAGGTTACCGTGGCGGCCACCGGTATCAACGGCAAGATGAGCGAGCTCAACGCTGCGCTCGGCCTGCTGCAATTGCAGTACATCGATGAGGCATTGGAGCGGCGCCGGGAAATCGATGCCGTCTATCGCGATATGCTCAAGGATGTAACCGGGATTCGATGTCTGAACGGGACCGGGGAAGCAATTTGCAACTACGCCTATTTCCCGATCCTGGTCGATGAAGCTTATCCGCTGCGTCGGGATGAGCTTTACAACAAGCTGCGGGAACACAGAATCTACTCGCGCCGTTATTTCTATCCGTTGATCTCGGATCTTCCGATGTATCGGCAGGAGCCTTCGGCTAACTGTTTCCATTTGCCGGCGGCAAAAGAAGCGTCGCTCCGGGTGCTTTGCCTGCCGATTTATCCTGGGCTGAGCCGGGATGAGCAAGAATGGATCATCGAGCTGATTCGTGAAGGCTAAGGAAGTGGGGCGTTGTGCAACAACCGGCAATCCGCTCTTTACATCTGGCACTGAACTTCTTTTGGAGATATTCGATTCACTTTGGTACTGCCAGGGAGTCAGCATTTTCGGCACAGGCAATAATAATTCAAATATGGTCTGGCCGATCGGCCTTGAGGAAAGACTTGTTCGCCATGGTTAGACGAATAGGGGCAATGCAACCGTACCTGTTTCCGTACCTCGGCTATTTCCAGCTGATTTCTGCTGTCGATGTTTTTGTCGTGAGCGACGACCTGCAGTACATCAGCAAGGGTTGGATCAACCGCAACAGGATTCTGATCAACGGGCAAGCTCAGTACATTCAGTTTCCGCTGAAGAGAGATGACCATCTGAAGCCGATCAACGAAAGAATGCTGGCAGATGATTTCCCGGATCGCATGAGACGTCTGCTGAAAACCATATCGCAAGCATATGCACGTGCACCGTGTTTCGAAGCCGCTTTCCCGATCATCGAAAAAATTGCCACATATCCGGACTCCAACCTGGCCCGCTATGCCGAGAACTCGTTGCGCGAACTCTGTGACTATCTGCACATCGGGACGCCGCTTTTACAATCCTCCAGCCTGCGTATCGACCCGCTGCTCGACGGGGAGGCGCGGGTAATCGAAACGGTGAAACGGCTCGACGGAAGCGTTTATATCAATGCAATCGGCGGCACGTCTTTGTACCATTTCGATGTTTTCGAGCGCAGCGGACTTGTACTCAAGTTTCTGCGAATGAACGATATCCGGTACCGCCAGTTCCGCAATGAATTCGTACCGTCGCTTTCGATCATCGATGTAATGATGTTCAATGACATGGCACGTATCCGGGAGATGCTTTCCGGTTTTTCGCTCAATGGCAGGCCCGAGCTTGGCTCCCTCGACCTCGCGCCTGCGCTTCCCTTTCTCTCTACGCTTTCGAATAATGGTGATAACAGTTATGGATACGATGACTTTTGACACAAAGATGGAACAGGACGGATGGTGCGCATTTGAAGATGTCTTGCCGGAGCGCCTGGTCGCAGACATGCGTCGCGACTGCCTTAAATGGGTGGATATCTGCAAGGACTACCAGATACGGGCCGGGATCAATGAAAGCGGAGACGGCACGGCTCATCATGCTGTCGGCGCAGGCGACAGCATCGACGAGTTTCTTAATCTGCACTTGCTCCACTCCTATATATCGAACTTCTTCAATGATTCGCCATACATACTGCATGCCTGCAATCCGGTGGGCGGCTTCCCAAGCTACGACACCTATATCCACAAGATCCATCGCGATATCAATACCTTTATTCCGAATTTCAACATCCGGACCAACATGCTAGTGATGCTGGATGATTTCACCGTCGAAAACGGTGCCACCAGGATGCTGCGCGGATCGCACAAGCAAAGGGAAAAACCGACCGAGGAATATTTTGAACAGCACAGCGAACCCCTGCTAGGCAAGGCCGGAACCATCGTATTGTTCAACTCCTATCTCTGGCACAAGGGCGGCTTCAACCGAACCGAGCGCAACAGGGTTGCGTTGACACTCAGCTTCGGCCTTGCGTTCATCAAGCCGCAGATGGATTACGCACGATATCTTGGAGAGCAGCGTGGTGCGCAACTCTCGGAACTGTCGCGGCAGGTGCTGGGATACAACGCCCGGGTTTCAACCACACTGGATGAATGGTACAAGCCGAAGCAAGAGCGGCTTTATCAAGCCAATCAGGGGTGAGCAAAGTTGCGGGATGAACCATTCATCAGCGGTCAAGAAAAATTGTCGAATAACGCGGCACAAATGAACTACTTTCTGCGTGAACTTTCCCGCGCGGACCTGCCCGCGGTCAACGGATGGCGCAACGATCGCGAAGCCCAGAAGTGGCTGGTCAGCCCGTTCCGTTTCGTCGCCGATGAAGTGGACGTGAAGTGGTACGACGGCTATCTTGGCGGCCGCACAAACAATATCCGGCTGGCAATTTGCGAATCCCCTTCCGGAAAATCCATCGGTGTCGCATATCTGCTCGGTATCGACTGGGTCGTGCGCAGCGGCGACTTCGGCATTCTCATCGGCGACACAAGCGCACAGGGAAAAGGAGCAGGTGAATTCGCGACACGGGAATTACTCTCGCACGCATTCGGCGACATGAATCTGCATCGGGTGCAACTGTCCGTCCTCGCCGGTAATGAACGGGCTAGACGCTTGTACCGCAAGGTCGGGTTCGTGGAAGAAGGGCGTGCCAGGCAAGCGGCATTCAAGGGCGGCCGCTATGTCGACCTGATCCAGATGGCGATTCTCGCCAGCGATTACCGGCCCATCGAACCAATACGGCAGCAATGAATATCTCGCTTTCGCGCAATATCGCCGCCAACTATGCCAGCCAGGCATACGTGACGCTGCTCGGCATCCTGATGTTGCCGCTATATGTGCGTTACATGGGCGTGGAAGCCTACGGACTGGTCGGTTTCTTCACGATGGCGCTACTGTGGTTTCAGATGCTCGACATGGGGCTCGGTCCGACGCTGGCGCGCGAAACCGCCCGTTTCCGCGGACGGGCGACCGATGCGCTGTCGCTTCGGCGGCTGCTTCGGACGCTGGAAGGCGTGTTTGTTGCGGTCGCCGTGCTTGGCGGAGGCGCGATGATGTTATCCGCGGATGCAATTACGGTCCGTTGGCTGAATGTGCAGGAACTACCGCTGAGCGAAGTGCGGAATGCGGTAATGCTGATGGCGGCCATCATTCCGCTGCGCCTGATCTCGGGGTTGTACCGCAGCGCGGTCATGGGTTTCGAGGACCAGGTCTGGTTGAGTGGCGTGAATACCGCGGTAGCGACCGCGAGATATGTGCTGGTCGTGCCGTTCTTCATTGCCGTCGGCACCAGTCCGACAGAATTCTTCGGATTCCAGTTGGCAGTCGCGGCGGCCGAGTTGCTGATCCTGGCATGGAGAACCTATTGGCTGCTGCGGAATAACGGCGCCGGCGCTGAAAACGAAGCACGCACTCCGTGGGAATGGCAGCCGCTCAGGAAAGTCTTGAAGTTTTCGCTCGGCATGGCATTCACCGGCTCGGTCTGGGTACTGATTACCCAAACCGACAAACTGCTCCTGTCGAAATTGTTGCCGCTTTCCGAATATGCTTACTTCATGCTGGCAGTCACTCTGGCCGGCGGCGTGATCATGATCGGCTGGCCGATCAGCATTGCGCTGCTGCCGCGGCTGACCAGCCTGACCGCCGAAGGGAAGGATGTAGAAATGATCCGGTTGTATCGCAATGCGACGCAGATGGTCGGCATCATTGCGATTCCCGCGGCGCTGGTGCTGGCCTGCTTTTCCGAGCAGGTATTGTGGGCATGGACCGGCGATGCGCTGATCGCGCGCGAGGCGGCGCCGGTTCTGGCCTTGTATGCGTTGGGCAACGGCATTCTCGCGTTCGGAGCGTTTCCGTACTACCTGCAATACGCCAGAGGCGATTTGAAAATGCATCTGATCGCCAATGGGTTGTTTCTGGTGGTACTGGTGCCGGCGCTGATCTGGGGAACATGGCGCTTCGGTGCCATCGGCGCCGGATACGCATGGCTGGGCACTAACATGCTGTACATGCTTTTCTATGTGCCCATGGTTCACGGCCGCTTCGGCAAAGGCTTGCATGCGAACTGGATGCTGCACGACATCAGCGCCATTGTGCTGGTGACCCTGGTGAGTATCGGTTTGCTTTCCCTTCTTCCGGCGTGGCCCGAGCAGCGCCTGTCGCTCGCCGTAGCGATCGCGCTGATGAGCATTCTGCTGGTTGTTCTTGCGGCTACGGGCTCGTCCTGGGCCAGAGCGGGTATCCGGAGAAGATGGACTGCACGAACCTTCACACAGCAGGGATGACTATGGAATCCAGCATGAAAAAACCCATGATTTCGGTCTGCGTGGTGACCTATAACCACGAAGATTACATTCGCCAGTGCCTGCAAAGCATCGTCGACCAGCAGACGGACTGCCAGATGGAAGTGATCGTGGGCGAAGACTGCTCGACCGACGGCACCAGGGCAATCGTGCAAGAGTTCGCACAGCGGTATCCCGGCGTGGTCAAGCCGTTGCTGCATGAACGCAACGTCGGTGCGTACTGCAATTACAAGAGTGTTCATGACATGGCGACTGGTGATTTGATCGCCCACTGCGATGGGGACGATTATTGGCTGCCAGGAAAAGTTCAGGCGCAGGTTGAGTTCATGATGCGCCATCCGGAATGCAATATCACCGGCCACAAGGCGTTCCAGCTGAGCGATTCCGGGCAAATTTCGCCAAGTGTTATTGAAGATATGCCGGCTCTGTCGACCGTCTCGGCATTCTACCGGCACGGCAATTTCCTGAATCACTCGTCGACGATGTATCGCGCCGGCTGCCGCATCCCGGCCGGGCTGGAAGAGGGAGGCGGGCTCGATTTTTTGTTTCATATCTGGCGCGCGGGCGATGGCGCGATCGGCTTTCAGAATGAACACTATGCGGTGTACCGGCAGCATGGCGCGTCAATGATGAATTCATACTACAGCTCGCTTTTCTATTTCAATCTCAACCTGGCTGCACTGGCAGAGATTCACAAAACGGTCGGGCGGTCGGACGAATTCGAGGCGTCGAAATTCAAGCTGTGCATGGATTACATGAAGAACTTTATCGCCAACGGACGTGCGGACCTGGCAAGGCAGGTCGCGGCTGACGCACACCGCTTCATGGCGAGCAAGACGCACCGCCTGTTCCTCAATTTCATAGCTGCCCTCGATTCCCTCGTGTTTGTCGCGGTACGCGCCAAGCGCAAATATCTTTGGTAGTGCCGACCGGAGAGAAAAGCGGACGAGTGTATAAGGGGGAAAGATTGCAACTCATGTCGCG
>JAKFFO010000192.1:0-1711 GCA_036675035.1 Oxalobacteraceae bacterium | reverse complement strand
CCGGCGCCGACGTGCCGTTCATGCGTCCCGCCGCTCTCGCCGACGATCATACCGGCACGATGGCGGTGATGAAGCATGCGATCCAATGGTTTGGGGATCAGGCAAAGCCGGTCGATCATGCATGCTGCATCTATGCCACGGCACCCTTTATCCAGCCGCAATATTTGCGTGCCGGCTTCGAAATGCTCGAGGCTACCGGTAAGTCCTTTGTTTTTTCGGTCACCACTTTTCCGTTTCCGATACAGCGTGCCATCCGGATCAACAAGGCTGGAGAAGTAGAAGCGCTTTATCCGGAAAACAACCTCGTCCGCTCACAGGATCTAGAAGGGGCGTTTCATGACGCGGGGCAGTTTTACTGGGGGAAGGCTGGCGCGTTCACGGGCGATGCACCGATCTTTTCAAATATTTCCGCTCCCATCGTCTTGCCGCGCTTTCTGGTACAGGACATCGATACCCTGGAAGACTGGCGGCGGGCGGAATTCATGTACCAGGCCCTCAAGCTATCCGGGGAAATCGCGACATGAAAATCGCTTTCCGGGTTGATGCATCCGTTCAAATCGGGACAGGCCATGTCATGCGCTGCCTGACCCTGGCCGACAGCTTGCGCGACTGCGGGGCGGATATCTGCTTCATTTGCCGTGAGCATCCGGGCAACCTGTGTTACTTGATTGCCGGCAAGGGCTATCCCGTCATCCGTCTTCCTTTGCTGGAGCCGGTGGATCCGGCGCCAGCCTCGGCCTCGCTGGCCCACGCCGCCTGGCTCGGCGCGGGCCAACAGCAGGACGCGCGCGAATGCCTGGCCGGACTCGAGGACCAACTGGATTGGCTGATCGTCGATCACTATGCCTTGAATGTTGATTGGGAAAATATGCTGCGCCCCTTTACCCGCAGGATCATGGCTATCGACGACTTGGCGGACCGCGCACACGATTGCGACCTGCTTCTGGATCAGAATTTTGTCGATGGCATGCACGGGCGCTATGTCGGCAAAGTACCGGCGGCATGCGAATTGCTGGTAGGGCCGACGTATGCGTTGTTGCAGCCGGTTTACGCTCAAATGCGCGAAACCGCAGCACCGAAGGACGGCGCCATCCGGCGGGTTCTGGTTTATTTTGGCGGGGCCGACAACTATAATCTGACCGGTCGCGCGCTTACAGCGTTTTTGCAGTTGCACAGGCCGGATATCGCCGTTGACGTGGTGCTCGGTAATGCTTGTCCGCACGAGCAGGCAATTCGGGAGATGGCCAAAGGACACGCCAACGTGTGCGTGCACGGAAGTCTGCCAAGTCTTGCCCCCATCCTGGCGCAGGTCGACTTGGCAATTGGTGCCGGCGGCGCCACCACCTGGGAACGAATGTGCCTCGATGTGCCCAGCATTGTCGTAACGGTTGCGTCGAACCAGGTGCCAGTCGCGCAGGCGTTGGCAAAAGAAGGTGCGATTCACTGGATCGGCGGCCCGGATGAGGCCAGCGTCGCCACCATCGGTTCTGCGCTGTCTGCTGTTTTAGCGGAAGGTTCTTGCCCGGGCCGGACGTTGCGCTACCGCGATCTGGTTGACGGCCGGGGCAGCCAAAGGGTGTGCGAACGTGTCGCGCAAAATATGTCTTCCATCTCATCGTGCTGAATAATCATGGACCGGAACAGCGTAGATAACGTGCAATTTGCCCCGTTGCTTGAGCAGTCGCCGGAAATTGTTGAGTTCATCCGGCAG
>JAKFFO010000232.1:0-1722 GCA_036675035.1 Oxalobacteraceae bacterium | reverse complement strand
TTATTTTTCCGCCGGTGCTGATCAACCGCGAATATTTCGGTGACGGTTCCATGCGCCAGATCGCGCCGGTCAGTCCCGCGCTGCATCTCGGCGCTGATCGCCTGCTGGTGATCGGTGTCGGGCGCCAGGCGAAACAATCCGCCGTGCGCCAACCATCCAACGGTTATCCGTCGCTTGCGCAGATCGCCGGCCATGCGCTGGACAGCATTTTTCTTGACGCGCTGGAAGTGGATCTTGAACGGTTGCAGCGCATCAACCGCACGCTGAGCATCATCCCGGCGGAAACCCTGGCGAAAAACGGTTATCCGCTGCGTGCCGTCGAATTCCGCGTGCTGACGCCCAGCGTGCCGCTGAGCCAGATCGCCGCCCAGTACGCGCATGACCTGCCGCGGGTGATCCGCGGATTGCTGCGCACGGTCGGCGCAATGAAACGTACCGGCTCCAACCTGGTCTCATATCTGTTGTTCGAGAAAGCCTATTGCCGTGCACTGATCCAGCTGGGTTACCGCGATGCACTGTCGCAGAAAGACGATCTGCTCGATTTTCTCGGTTACGGCCCGCAGTAATGTCCCTTGAATCCGCATCGGCCATACCCTGGTCGGAGGCCTGTGATCGCAACCTGGCGCCGATACTCGAAGTGCTGCGCTGTCTGCGCTCGCGCAGCATCACGGACTGGAATTTTGTGACGATCATGCCCTGCCCGCCAACAACCGCATGCTGATCTGGCGACGCAGCGGCGGCTGATGCAGTTGCCAGTGGGCGGCATACTCGGTATAAAAGACCGGACCGGTAAAAAATAATATGCGGGCAGGGAGAAGCAGCGGATTGCCGGTCTGCTGCGCCGGTTACTTCATCCACAGATCCGGGGATCAAAGTCAGCGAGGACTGAAATGAGTCGTGCGTTTGTCAAGGAAAGTGACGATGAGTTCAGCGCGGGTGAGTTGCCCGAGCGGCCGGTGCCTGCGCACGCCAATTATGTGACGCCGCAGGGATTGGAGCAGTTGCGCGCGCGTGTTCGCGAACTTGCCGAGCAGCACGAGCAATTGAAGGCGATATCCGCCGACGATTCGGAAGCCAAACGCAAGTTGCGTGAAGTCGAACGCGACCAGCGGTATTTCAACGCCCAGCTGGAACGCGCCGAACCCGTTGATCCCGCGCAGCAGCCGCATGGCGAAGTGCGTTTCGGCGCCACCGTGCAGGTCGAGGATGCCGACGGTGGCGTACAGGAATTCAGCATCGTCGGTGACGATGAGGCCGATGTTGCCGGCGGCAAGATCAGCTGGGGTTCACCGCTGGCGCGTTCGTTGCTCGGCGCGCGCAAGGGCGACGTGGTGAAGTGGCAACGGCCTGCCGGCGCCACCGAAGTTGAAATCATTGCCATCCGCTACCCTGCAGGGTAAACTGTAAGTTATTGTTTTTATTGTAATTTATTGTTGTTGGTGGTGACCCGGTCACCAATCGGCAATGGACACGATCGCATGAAATTCCTCGCACTGGTGTGCGCATTACTCCTCGAGCAGGCATGGCCGCTGCGCCGTGGCAATCCGCTGTACGCGGCCTTCGAGCGTTACGCCGATTACCTCGAGCGGCAGTTCAACGGCTTGCAGGCCAACCACGGTGTGATTGCGTGGTTTGTGGCGGTGCTGCCGCTGGCGCTGCTCACCATTGTTGTTTATGCATTGTTGCGTGAAGCGAACGTATTGCTGGCGATGGCGTGGAGCG
>JAKFFO010000012.1:0-49098 GCA_036675035.1 Oxalobacteraceae bacterium | reverse complement strand
CTGGATGGGGATGAATTATTTCGAGATCAATTACTGGGTGATGCTCATTGCCGCACCGATCATCGTCGGTATCTTCGGCATCATTATCGAAAAAACCATGCTGCGCTGGCTCTACAAGCTCGATCACCTGTACGGCTTGCTGCTGACCTTCGGCATCACGCTGATGCTCGAAGGCATATTCCGCTCCATCTATGGCGTATCGGGCCAGCCATATTCCACGCCCGAGTTGCTGCAGGGCGCTACCAACCTTGGCTTCATGATCCTGCCGAACTACCGCGCCTGGATCGTGGTTGCGTCTCTGGCCGTCTGCTTTGCGACCTGGTTCGTGATCGAAAAAACCAAGCTCGGTGCCTATCTGCGCGCCGGCACCGAGAATCCGAAACTGGTGGAAGCGTTCGGCATCAACGTCCCGCTGATGGTCACGCTGACCTACGGCTTTGGCGTGGCACTGGCCGCGTTGGCCGGCGTGCTGGCCGCTCCAGTAATCCAGGTGTCGCCGCTGATGGGCTCGAACCTGATCATCGTCGTGTTTGCGGTCGTTGTGATCGGCGGCATGGGGTCGATCATGGGCTCGATCCTGACCGGCCTCGGCCTCGGGCTGATCGAAGGTCTGACGCGCGTGTTTTATCCGGAACTGTCGGCCACCGTGGTGTTTATCATCATGGCGATCGTATTGATGTTTCGTCCGGCCGGCCTGTTCGGCAAAGAGAAATAATCGGAGTCTGACATGATGAACAAAAAAATCGGTTATAGCATTGCGCTGGTGGCGCTGCTGGCCGCGCCGTATGTCTTGTATCCGGTGTTGTTGATGAAGGTGCTGTGCTTTGCATTGTTTGCCTGCGCGTTCAACCTGTTGACCGGTTATACCGGCCTGCTGTCGTTCGGTCATGCCGCGTTCTTCGGCGGCTCGGCGTACGCAGCCGGGTATGTTCTGACGACACTCGGTATGCCGACGGAGCTTGGCTTGCTGGCCGGTACCGCTGCTGGTGCCATCATCGGCTTGCTCGTCGGCCTGCTGGCGATCCGCCGGCAAGGCATTTACTTTACGATGATTACGCTCGCGTTGGCACAGATGCTGTTTTTTATCTGCCTGCAGGCGCCATTCACTGGGGGCGAGGACGGGTTGCAGGGAGTGCCGCGCGGCACGCTGTTCGGCACGATCGACTTGTTCGATGACCTGACCCTGTATTACGTGGTGCTGGCGATCGTAGTGGGCGGGTTTGCGCTGATCGTGCGCACCATCCATTCGCCGTTCGGCCAGGTGCTCAAGGCGATCAAGGAAAACGAGCCACGCGCGATTTCACTCGGGTACGACGTTAATCGCTACAAGCTGCTCGCGTTCGTACTGTCAGCAGCGCTGTCGGGACTGGCTGGCTCCACCAAGACCCTTGTGCTCGGCTTTGCGACGCTGTCGGACGTGCACTGGAGCATGTCCGGTCTGGTGGTGTTGATGGTGCTGGTAGGAGGGCTGGGTACGGTGATCGGCCCGATCGTCGGTGCGATCATCATCATCGCACTCGAGAACAAGCTCGGTACGTTCGGTTACTGGCTTGCGTCGGTGAGCGGGGTTGAATGGTTCCGTTCAATTGGCGAATCGGTGACGATCGTGACCGGTTTCATCTTCATCGTCTGCGTGCTGGCGTTCCGGCGCGGCATCGTCGGTGAAGTACTGGCCTGGACCAAGCGGCCCGCGGCACAGTAGCAAGCACTATGCTAATTGAAAAGGGAGCGTGAACAACGCTCCCTTTTTTTATGCCGCTTGGCGATCGCCGCTACTACAACGCGGCGGCGTAGATGGCGCGTGCATCGTCGCGCGAAAGCTCGCAAGGATTGTTGGTCAGCAATCGTGTTTGCAGCATCGCATCATCTGCCAGTCGATCAAGATCCGATGCGGCGATGCCTACTTGGGTCAAACGGGTTTCAATGCCGACCCGTTCCGCAATTTTTTCCATCATATCGATCAGCGCGTGACTGCGTGCTTCGGTGCTGCCTTGAACCTGCGGCGCTACGATCTCGGCAAGTTCCGCATACAAAGGCGCAGCGCTTTGGCAATTGAACCGCAATACATGAGGAAGTACCAGCGAGTTGGACAATCCGTGCGGCACATGAAAAATTCCTCCGATCGGATAAGCCAGCGCATGTACCGCAGCAACCGGAGCGTTGGCAAAGGCCTGGCCGGCGAGCATCGCGCCTAACAGCATGGATTGCCTAACCGCAAGATTGCTTCCTTGTTCGCAAGCCGGAATAAGATTGTTGGCGAGCAAGGTCAATGCTCGACGTGCCAGCATGTCGGACAGCGGATTTTTCTTATGCCGCGACGTATAGGCTTCAATCGCATGGACCATCGCATCGATTCCAGTGGCGGCCGTTACTTTTGCCGGCAGGCCGACCGTCAGTTCAGCATCCAGAATCGCCAGGTCGGCATACAGCTGGGGCGACACGACCCCCATTTTTGTCGTGGCCCCGGTGGTGACGATGGAGATAGGTGTCACTTCGGAGCCGGTTCCGGCGGTAGTGGGTACTTGCACCAACGGAAGTCGACTACCTTTGACATTGCCTACTCCATACATTGTATTGAGTGGCTGGTCGCTTGCGGACAGTACCGCGATCAATTTCGCGACATCCATCGAACTGCCGCCACCCAAGCCGATGACGAGATCGATATTATGGTCGCGAGCATCGGCGGCGGCCTGGAGGACGATCGATTCCGGCGGGTCGGCCAATACATCGGAATAAATTCTGACTGACAGATTTTCGGCTTTCAGGCTTGCCGCAGGTGCATCGACCAAGCCGGTTTTCAGAAATCCGGCGTCGGTCACCAGGAGCGCATTCCGCGCCTGCGGAAAATGCTGTTTAACCAATGCGCCCAACCTTTTGGCTGCACCCAACTCGCACAAGATATTTGGAACAGTGCTGAAAGCAAAAGCGTTAAATGTATCCATCATTTCTCCTTTGTCGTCATTGTAACAACTCGTTATGGTTAATGCAGCTGCAAACATCGGGAAATGAAGGGGTGAAGCGTGAGTTGACAGCGGGTAAAATATTGATCGTCTTTATGCTTCGGCCTAGTTGGCTTTTAAATACCTGCTGGAATCTTCAATGATTAATTCATCCTCCGCATCATTCGATCCGAAATACTCGACGCTCTTTCAGTACTCGTACAAGGTCGGCTGATCATGGAAGACTTCGTTTGGATTTTGGCGATCGCCGCTTTTTTGGCGGGGATGATCGATGCGGTCGTAGGCGGTGGCGGGCTGATTCAACTGCCAGCGTTGTTTGCGGTACTGCCCAATGCGGTGCCGGCGACGCTGCTCGGTACCAGCAAGCTTGCCGGTGTCTGGGGTACCGGCGTCGCGGCTATCAGCTTCGCACGCCGGGTTCGTATTGAATGGAATACCGCAGTGCCGGCGGCGGCTTCAGCTTTCGCCATGGCGTTTCTTGGCGCATATACGGTAACTCAAATTCCGCCGGATTTCGTCCGGAAGCTATTACCTTTCATTTTGATTGCAGTTGCGGCATATACGCTCAAACGCAAGGATCTTGGAAACCATCACAATCCGTTGCATAGCGGAACCCGGGAAAATGCAGTTGCAATCCTTATCGGCGGAAGTATCGGGTTTTACGATGGATTTTTTGGCCCGGGTACTGGTAGCTTTTTAGTGTTTATGTTCGTTCGCTTTTCCGGATTCGACTTCCTCGGCGCGTCAGCCGTTGCCAAGATCGTCAACGTTGCATGCAATCTATCCGCGCTGATGTGGTTTGGCTATAGCGGCCACTTGTTGTGGCAACTCGGATTGCTGATGGCGATTTCCAATGTTGGGGGATCGATTGTCGGAAGCCGGCTCGCAATCCGGCGCGGAAGCGGATTCGTAAGAGTCGTTTTTCTATACGTGGTATCAGCCCTGATCTTGAAGACCGGCTACGATGCTTTCATCCAATGATTGAACCGGTGTTTCACGTGGAACATTTTCCGGTGCGGTTTGGCTTGATAATCCAAGTGCCTGAATTGCACAATTTGATGTTCCACGTGGAACATGCCCTCACTTAATACACGCCAGTGAGTGGTCGGGTCAAAAAGACTTTATAATCTCGCCTCTGCTTATCGTCTCATCGAGGCGCATTATGTTATTTCCTACCGAATTCGATGTCATCGTAGTTGGCGGCGGTCATGCCGGAACCGAAGCCGCACTTGCGGCTGCTCGAATGGGGCAAAAAACCCTTTTGCTCACTCACAATATTGAGACCTTGGGTCAGATGTCTTGCAACCCGTCAATAGGCGGAATAGGAAAGGGGCATTTGGTCAAAGAGGTTGACGCCATGGGTGGGGCGATGGCGATCGCGACCGATGAGGCGGGGATTCAATTCCGGATTTTGAATTCATCAAAGGGACCGGCCGTACGGGCCACTAGAGCGCAAGCAGACCGGATTCTCTACAAGCAGGCGATTCGTGGGCGTCTGGAAAACCAGCCGAATTTGTGGTTGTTCCAGCAGGCTGTAGACGATTTGATCGTTGAGGGTGATCGCGTCGTCGGCGCAGTGACCCAGGTCGGTATCCGGTTTAGAAGCCGTGCGGTTGTGCTTACCGCCGGCACTTTTCTGGATGGAAAAATTCATGTGGGGTTGAATAATTACTCGGCGGGCAGGGCAGGTGATCCGCCGGCAGTTTCATTGTCGGCGCGGCTCAAGGAGTTAAAGTTGCCGCAAGGTCGATTAAAAACCGGTACTCCGCCGCGTATTGATGGACGCAGCATTGATTTTTCAGTGATGCAGGAACAGCCGGGCGATCTTGATCCAATTCCAGTGTTTTCGGTGATGGGGTCGGTCGATATGCACCCGCGGCAACTGCCGTGCTGGATCACGCACACCAACGATCGGACTCACGATATTATCCGTGCCGGTCTTGATCGAAGCCCGATGTACACCGGCGTGATCGAAGGTGTCGGCCCCCGTTATTGTCCGTCAATCGAAGACAAGATACACCGTTTTGCGGACAAGGCTTCGCACCAGATTTTCCTGGAGCCGGAAGGCCTGACTACCAATGAGTTTTACCCGAACGGCATTTCGACGAGTTTGCCATTCGATGTACAACTGTCGCTGGTGCGTTCGATGCGCGGCCTGGAGCAGGCGCATATTCTGCGTCCCGGCTATGCGATCGAGTACGATTATTTTGATCCGCGTGGCTTGAAAGCATCGCTGGAAACCAAGGCGATCCAAGGCTTGTTCTTTGCCGGGCAGATCAACGGCACTACCGGCTATGAAGAGGCTGCGGCGCAAGGCATGCTGGCTGGTTTGAATGCGGCGTTGCAAGCCCAGGGGCGCGATGCATGGACTCCGCGTCGCGACGAAGCTTACCTTGGCGTACTGGTCGATGACCTGATAACGCAAGGAGTGGTCGAGCCGTACCGGATGTTTACCAGCCGCGCGGAGTATCGTTTGAGCCTCCGGGAAGATAATGCCGACATGCGCCTGACAGAAATCGGACGTGAACTTGGTTGTGTAGGCGACGAACAGTGGGCGGTGTTCGACAAAAAACGTGAGGCAGTCGCGCGTGAGCTCGAACGCCTCAAATCGACCTGGGTCAACCCACGCATCATCGCCGATGCCGAATCGGAGCGCGTTCTTGGTAAGGTGATGGAACGAGAGTATGCACTCGCTGACTTACTGCGCCGACCGAATGTCAGCTATGACAAGCTGATGACTTTGCATGGTCTCGATGGTCAGCATTTTGCCAGCGCTGAGCCACTTGATCCCGCCGTCAAGGAACAAATCGAAATCCAGCTGAAGTACGCGGGCTATATCGACCGGCAAGCAAAAGAAGTCGAGCGCCACGAATACTATGAAAATCTGAAGTTGCCGACCGATTTCGATTACCTGGGAGTTGCGGCATTATCGATGGAAGTGCGCCAGAAGCTGCACAAGCACCGGCCCGGCACACTGGGACAGGCATCGCGCATTTCCGGCGTCACGCCGGCGGCAATTTCCTTGTTGCTGGTGCATCTGAAAAAAGGCGGCTTCAAGGAGTTTGCGGCAGTGCCGATCAACGATTCCGCCCCAGCCTGAGGATCGTCGACGAATGAAAGGGAAAGGCTTCGAGCGCGACGCATTGGCAACGGTCCTCGCCGATGGTGCGGCCGTATTGCAGCTCGATCTGAGTGACTCCCAGATTGCGCGGTTGATCGACTATCTGGCGCTGCTGTCGAAATGGAATGCCGTCTACAACCTGACCGCGGTGCGCGACCCGGCGCAGATGGTAACTCAGCATTTGCTTGATTCGCTGGCCGCTGTAACCGCTTTTGCCGGCGCCAGAAATGTGCTGGATGTCGGCGCCGGCGGCGGCTTGCCCGGAATGGTGCTGGCAATCTGGGCTGCCGAAGCCGAGCCGGAAATGCAGATATCGATGATCGACACGGTACACAAGAAGACTGCATTCCTGACCCAGGCCAAAGTCGAAATCGGGCTGACCAATGTCAATGTCTACACCGCACGAGTCGAGCAACTGCAAGCTGAGCGGAAATTCGACGTGATCACATCGCGCGCATTTGCCGATCTGGCCGACTTTGTCGCCTGGTCCGGCCATCTGCTGAACGATGGTGGTCGCTTTATCGCGATGAAGGGCGTCGCGCCGCACGATGAAATAAAGTGCTTGCCGCCGGCGTGGAAAGTTACCGGCCTGACGCCGCTGGCTGTCCCGGGCCTGAATGCTGAGCGGCACCTGGTGTTCATCGAGCCGAACATCGC
Source organism: Oxalobacteraceae bacterium (assembly GCA_036675035.1). GTDB lineage: Bacteria > Pseudomonadota > Gammaproteobacteria > Burkholderiales > Burkholderiaceae_D > MESE01. The sequence continues at coordinate 42,360 of JAKFFO010000012.1, read as the reverse complement.
GCAGCCGCATAAGGTCGATTGACGAATGAATGCGACATTTCATTTGCTGGGCATTGCCGATGTGTGGCAATTGATCGCCGCGACCATGGTATTTCTGATGCTGCCCGGGCCAGGCACATTTTGCGTGCTGACTTGTACCGCACAGCGCGGATTGGGTGGTGGATTTGCAGCGCTTTCCGGCCTCATGCTAGGCGACGCGATGCTCATGCTGTTGGCATCGATAGGTGTTGCGGCGCTGTTGCAGGCAAACCCGCTGCTGTTCACCGGATTGCAGTATGCGGGAGCGGTCTACCTCGCCTATCTCGGACTACGGTTGCTGTTTGCGAGACGCGAAGGCGCGGTTACGATGGTGCCGTTCTCCAACCTGGCCGACTTCCGGCGCGGCTTTCTGGTTACTATCATCAATCCGAAAGCAATCGTGTTTTACATGGCATTCTTCCCGCTCTTTATCGATCCTGCGACGCATCAGGGCAGTGCGACGTTCATCACGATGGCGGCAATCATTTCCTGCTGCACTCTGATTTACGGAACATTGCTGATATTGGCCGGAAATGCAGCCGCAGTACGGCTAAAGAATAACAAAAGGGTCGCATCGTTGGCATCAAGAGCAGCCGGCATATTCTTGGTCGGTTTCGGTATCAAGTTGACTACAAACTAAAACAAACATGGCAAAAATCTTCTGTGTCGCCAACCAAAAAGGTGGAGTAGGGAAGACCACCACGGCCGTCAACCTCGCTGCCGGCCTCGCGCAGCACAACCAGCGCGTGCTGCTGGTCGATCTCGACCCGCAAGGCAACGCGACGATGGGTGCGGGAATCAACAAGGCCGAACTGCAATCGTCGATCTATGAAGTATTGCTCGGCATGTCGGACGTCAACGAAGCGCGCAAGCGGTCCGAGACCGGCAAGTTCGACGTGCTGCCAGCCAATCGCGAACTGGCCGGCGCCGAGGTTGAAATGGTCGAGCTGGACAATCGCGAAAAGCGTCTGAAGGAAGCACTTGCGGCGGTCGATGCGGAATACGACTTCATGCTGATCGATTGCCCGCCCGCCTTGTCGATGCTGACGCTGAACGGCCTGTGCGCTGCGCACGGTGTGATCATTCCGATGCAGTGCGAATACTACGCGCTGGAAGGTTTGTCCGACCTGGTCAACACCATCAAGAAAGTGCATGCGAATCTGAACCCCGATCTCAAGATCATCGGCCTGTTGCGGGTGATGTTCGATCCGCGCATGACCTTGTCGCAACAAGTTTCGGTCCAGCTGGAAGAGCACTTCGGCGACAAGGTTTTCAAAACCATCATTCCGCGTAATGTGCGCTTGGCGGAAGCGCCATCGTACGGCATGCCTGGCGTTACCTTCGATCCGGCATCGAAAGGCGCACAGGCATACATCGCGTTCGGCGCCGAAATGGTGGCGCGAATCAAGTCAATATAAGTAAAGATAGGTTCAGAACTATGGTCACCAAAAAACCCAAGGGCCTCGGCCGCGGCCTGGACGCATTGCTGGGCGGTTCCGGCAATTCAAATGATCCCGCGTCCGCCAGCGGCACTGTACCGCTGACATTGGCGGTCACAGACCTGCGGGCCGGCAAATATCAGCCGCGCACGAGAATGGACGAAGGCGCCTTGAACGAGCTTGCCGCATCGATCAAGGAGCAGGGCGTACTGCAGGCGATTCTGGTGCGTCCGGTCACGGCAGGCAATGGTGGTGCTCCGTATGAGATCATCGCCGGCGAACGTCGCTTCCGCGCCGCGCAGCTGGCCGGGCTGACCGAAGTACCGGTGATGATCAAGGAGGTCGACGATCAGGCAGCGGCCGCAATGGCGCTGATCGAAAACATTCAGCGTGAAGACCTAAACCCGCTGGAAGAGGCGCAGGGCATTCACCGCTTGATTTCCGATTTCAATTTCACGCATGAGCAGGCGGCGAGTGCGGTCGGGCGATCACGTAGTGCGGTGTCCAACTTGCTGCGATTGCTGAATCTCGCCAAACCGGTGCAAACCATGCTCATGGCGAGCGATATCGATATGGGGCATGCGCGCGCACTGCTGGCGGTCGATGCGGCAACCCAAATCACATTGGCGAACCAGATTGTCGCCAAACGCATGTCGGTACGCGAAGCGGAAAAGCTGGTGGTGCGCACAACGGTCGAGCAAGCGGCCGGCAACAAGCCGCATGCAGCCGGTAAGGAGAAATCGCGTGACATCGCGCGGCTGGAGGAAGAGCTTTCCGATTTGCTGGCGACATCCGTCATCATTAAACTGGGTGCCCGGAACAAAGGGCAGTTGGTCATCGATTTCGCCGACCTTGATTCGCTGGATGGGATCATCGCCAAACTGCGCGGCTAAGCGCCATCGCGACGTCTCAGGCCTTGCCGGTAAACTCGCCGTCACCTCGGGTTCGCGTTTCCCGCTAACTGAAATGCCATCAAGCAAACGAGGTGGATTGCCTGAGGCGGGACCGTTGTTTCCATTTACTCCGATTAGAAAACGTCTTGTTTGCGCCGCAGCAAAGGTTTGACGACCCTTGCGGAAAACCCTTATAATCCCGTGGCTTCACAGAACACACTCCATCCAAAGCACTCACTGGAACTCACGCTGACCCGTACTGAAAGCTCGAAAGGGTAGCCACGGGTTGCACGATTTTGGACAAGTATGCTGCGTCTCGTCCTGTTGCAACTTGCGACTACTGTCGTCGCCGGCGCGATTGCCGGCATGCTCGGCGGGCTGCATGCGATGTATTCTGCAATGCTGGGTGGCTTGTGTTGCGTAGTACCCAATTCGCTGTTCGCAGTTCGCCTGTTCGCAAATGCGAAAAAAGGCGACGGTGCAAATCCGATGTCATTTTTCATCGGGGAGTTTATCAAGATTGCATTGACGGTTGCGCTTCTGGGCGCAGTCGCTTGGCTGTACCGCGATTTGAACTGGCTGGCGCTGATCGCCGGGTTTGTCGTGGCACTGAAAAGTTACATCATCTTATTGTTTAGGCACTGACATGGCATCTTCAACGGCTGCAGACGGCGCTGCACACGCGCCAACCGCCTCGGAATATATTGTTCACCACTTGGGGCATCTTTCGACCAAGCATCAGGACAAGATCATTGATTTTTCCATCATCAATCTAGACACCGTGTTCTGGTCCGTTACGACCGGCATCATAGGTTGTTTGTTGATGTGGCTGGCAGCGCGGCGCGCGACCTCCGGAGTGCCGGGCCGCTTTCAGGCATTCATTGAAATCATCGTGGAGATGGTCGAGGACCAGTCCAAGGCAATCGTCCACGGCAACCGCAAATTCATCGCTCCCCTGGCACTGACTGTATTCGTCTGGGTATTCCTGATGAACTCGATGGATTTCCTGCCGGTCGATTTGTTTGCGACCATTTTCAGCTTCCTCGGCTTTCCGAATGCTTATCATCGCGTTGTGCCGACGGCCGACCTGAACGGCACCATGGGCATGGCTCTCGGCGTATTCGCGCTGATGATCTACTACAACGTGAAGATCAAGGGTATCGGCGGTTTCGTGCATGAGCTGTTCTGTGCCCCTTTCGGCGCGCACCCGGCGCTATGGATTCCAAACCTTGGCTTGAATATCATCGAGTTCGTTGCAAAAACAGTGTCTCTCGGCATGCGACTCTTCGGAAACATGTATGCCGGCGAACTGGTTTTCCTGCTGATCGCCTTGCTCGGCTCGACCGCCACCTGGTGGGGTTTCGGCATGCATGTGTTCGCCGGGACGATCTGGGCGATCTTCCACATTCTGATCGTGTTATTGCAAGCCTTTATTTTCATGATGCTGACACTGGTATATATCGGCCAGGCGCATGAGGGGCATTGATTAACAACGTTGTGTCGCAAGAGCAGGTTTCGCAGTATTTTGGTTTTAACTTTTGACTTTGACTATCTAAGGAGTTTTCATGACTAACGTCGCTTTTGTTGCACTGGCTTGTGGTTTGATCATCGGTCTTGGCGCTATCGGCGCCTGTATCGGTATCGGTATCATGGGCGGCAAATTCATCGAAGCATCGGCTCGCCAGCCAGAGCTGATGAACACCCTGCAAACCAAGATGTTCCTGTTGGCAGGTCTGATCGACGCGGCGTTCCTGATCGGTGTCGGTATCGCGATGATGTTCGCGTTCGCCAATCCGTTTGCAGGTTAATTCAGGGCGAATTCGCCAGTTCTCAATCTGCCGGGCTGAAGGCTCGGCACACGTTATTCTGAGAAGGAAATCACCGTGAACTTAAATGCAACATTGTTTGCGCAGTTCGTGGTCTTCTTCATCCTTGCGTGGTTCACGATGAAATTCGTGTGGCCGCCGCTGATGAAAGCGCTCGATGAGCGCGCGCAGAAGATTACGGATGGCTTGGCTGCCGCTGACCGCGGCAAGGCAGAAATGGCTGCCGCTGAAAAACGCGCACAGGCTGAACTTGCCGTTGCTCGCGACGAAGGCCAGAAGCGCATCGGCGACGCCGAGAAGCGCGCTCAGGGAATCATCGAAGATGCAAAACGAACTGCCTCGGAAGAAGCTGCCCGCATTATCGCGACAGCCAAAGCCGATGCGGAGCAGCAAGTAAGCAGGGCACGCGAAGAACTGCGCGGACAGGTAGCCGGTCTCGCGGTCAAGGGTGCGGAGCAGATTCTCAAGCGTGAAGTCAATGCAGCGGCACATGCCGATTTGTTGAACCAACTGAAGGTAGAGCTGTAATCATGGCTGAAATCGCAACGATTGCTCGTCCTTATGCAGAAGCGCTGTTTCGCGTGGCCAAGTCCGGTAATCTGTCGGCATGGTCCGATCTCGTTTCCGAGATGGCACACGTTGCGGCCCATCCTGACGTCAAGGCGCTGGCGCAAAACCCGAACGTGTCCGATCAGCAGATCGCCGACGTATTCCTGTCCGCACTCAAGTCCCCGGTTGGCGCCGAAGCCAAAAACTTCGTCGGCATGTTGATTCAGAACGGACGGCTGACCCTGCTGCCGGAAATCGACGCGCAATTCCAACTGTTGAAGAACGAGCAGGAAGGTGCGGCCGATGCCGAAATCATCAGCGCATTCGAACTTTCGGACGCTCAGCTGAAGGATGTGGTCGCGACGCTGGAAAAGAAATTCGGCCGCAAACTTAATCCGACGGTCGTTGTCGATAAGTCCCTGATCGGCGGTGTGCGAGTGGTGGTCGGCGATGAAGTATTCGACACCTCGGTACGCGCCAAGCTGCAACAGATGCATGTCGCTTTAGCTGCCTGAGTTTGCAACACTCGGTAGTCAGAGCCCTAGGTAAGCACAGAGATTAATTTTAGGAGTTAGTATGCAACTCAACCCGTCTGAAATCAGCGAACTGATCAAGAGCCGGATCCAGGGGCTCGGCGACACCGCTGAGATTCGCAATCAAGGCACGGTTATCTCGGTAACCGACGGCATCGTCCGCATTCACGGTCTGTCCGACGCGATGCAAGGCGAGATGCTGGAATTCCCGGGCAACACCTTCGGTCTCGCGCTGAACCTCGAGCGCGACTCGGTCGGCGCCGTTATCCTGGGCGAATACGAACACATCTCCGAAGGCGATACGGTCAAGACCACCGGTCGTATTCTGGAAGTGCCGATCGGTCCGGAACTGCTCGGACGCGTGGTCAATGCGCTCGGTCAGCCAATCGATGGCAAAGGCCCGATCAATGCAAAAATGACTGCGCCGATCGAAAAGATCGCACCGGGCGTTATTGCACGTCAGTCCGTTTCACAGCCGATGCAAACCGGCTTGAAATCGATCGATGCGATGGTGCCTATCGGCCGCGGCCAGCGCGAGCTGATCATCGGCGATCGTCAAACCGGCAAGTCGGCGGTAGCGGTTGATGCGATCATCAACCAAAAAGGCCAGGGCATGGTTTGTATCTATGTCGCGATCGGCCAGAAGGCATCCACCGTCAAGAACATCGTGCGTTCGCTCGAACAGCACGGCGCAATGGAGTACACGATCGTGGTTGCTGCAACCGCGTCCGAATCGGCTGCAATGCAATACGTATCGGCCTATTCCGGTTGCGCGATGGGCGAGTACTTCCGTGATCGTGGCGAAGACGCATTGATCGTGTATGACGACCTGTCCAAGCAAGCAGTCGCCTATCGTCAAGTGTCGCTGCTACTGCGCCGCCCACCAGGCCGCGAAGCATATCCCGGCGACGTGTTCTATCTTCACTCCCGTCTGCTGGAGCGGGCAGCTCGCGTGAATCCCGACTACGTCGAGAAGTTCACCAACGGCGCGGTCAAAGGCAAGACCGGTTCATTGACCGCATTGCCGATCATTGAAACGCAGGCCGGCGACGTGTCCGCATTCGTTCCGACCAACGTGATTTCGATTACCGACGGCCAGATCTTCCTGGAAACATCCCTGTTCAACGCCGGTATCCGTCCTGCGATCAACGCCGGTATTTCGGTGTCGCGCGTCGGTGGTGCTGCGCAGACCAAGGTCATCAAAAACCTCTCCGGCGGTATCCGTACCGACCTGGCGCAGTATCGTGAATTGGCGGCGTTTGCGCAGTTCGCTTCCGACCTCGACGAATCGACCCGCAAGCAGTTGGAGCGCGGTGCACGCGTAACCGAGTTGCTGAAGCAGGCGCAGTATTCGCCGTTGCCGATCTCGCTGATGGCTGTGTCGCTGTTCGCGGTGAACAAGGGTTTCCTCGACGACGTTGAAGTCAAGAAGGTGTTGGCATTTGAAGCAGGTCTGCATGGCTACATGAAAACCAGCCAGGCTGCGCTGCTGCAAAAGATTGAAGAAACCAAGCAACTCGACAAGGACGGCGAAGCTGCCATGTCCGCCGCGATTGCTGATTTCAAAAAATCCGCGGCGTACTGATCACAGCACAAGGAGTAAGCACTCATGGCTGTAGGCAAAGAGATACGTGGCAAGATCAAGAGCGTAGAGAATACGAAGAAGATCACCAAGGCGATGGAAATGGTCGCCGCATCCAAGATGCGCAAGGCGCAGGAGCGGATGCGGTCGGCCCGTCCCTACAGTGACAAGATCCGTAATATCGCCGCCAATCTTGCAACGGCAAATCCGGAGTACACGCATCCGTTCCTGGTGAAGCAGGACAAGGCCAAGACCGTCGGCATCATCGTTGTGACAACCGACAAGGGTCTGTGCGGCGGCTTGAACACCAATGCACTGCGTCTGGTGACCAGCAAGCTGCGTGAAGTCGAAGCGCAAGGCAGCAAGATCGAAGCAGTCGCTATCGGCAACAAGGGCCTGGGTTTCCTGAATCGCATCGGCGCGCGCGTGGTATCGCATGCAGTGCAGATCGGCGATACGCCGCATCTGGACAAGTTGATCGGTCCGGTCAAGGTATTGCTCGACGCGTACCAGGAAGGCAAGCTCGATGCCGTCTACCTGGTGTACACCAAATTCATCAACACGATGAAGCAGGAGCCGGTGCTGGAGCAATTGCTGCCGTTGTCGGCCGATCGGATGCAAGGCGACAAGGGTAACCATTCATGGGATTACCTGTATGAGCCAGATGCGCCGACCGTGATCGACGAATTGCTGGTGCGTTATGTCGAAGCGCTGATTTATCAGGCAGTCGCTGAAAATCTCGCCTCCGAGCAATCGGCACGGATGGTGGCGATGAAGGCGGCAAGCGATAACGCAGGCAATGTGATCGGCGAACTGAAACTGGTCTACAACAAGACGCGTCAGGCAGCGATCACCAAAGAATTGTCCGAAATCGTCGCCGGTGCGGCTGCGGTCTAGTGACGAATGCGTTGAAAAGAATTTAAACTTTAATAATTGAAGGAACGAAAATGGCTGATGGCAAAATCGTTCAGTGTATCGGTGCTGTGGTGGACGTTGAGTTTCCCCGCAACGCGATGCCTAAAATTTACGATGCCTTGAAGATGGCTGGCTCGGAACTGACCCTGGAAGTGCAGCAGCAGCTTGGCGACGGCATCGTCCGTACCATTGCGCTCGGTTCTTCCGACGGTTTGCGTCGCGGCATGGTGATCCAGAACACCGGTAATCCAATCACGGTGCCGGTTGGTAAAGCAACGCTGGGCCGCATCATGGACGTGCTGGGCAACCCGATCGACGAATGCGGTCCGGTGAGCAATGCACAATCCGCGTCGATCCACCGCAAAGCGCCGGCCTACGACGATTTGTCGCCATCGCAGGATCTGCTCGAAACCGGCATCAAGGTGATCGACCTGGTCTGCCCGTTCGCAAAGGGCGGTAAAGTCGGCCTGTTCGGCGGCGCCGGTGTCGGCAAGACCGTGAACATGATGGAGCTGATCAACAACATCGCGAAGGCACACAGCGGTTTGTCCGTGTTCGCCGGTGTGGGCGAGCGTACTCGTGAAGGCAACGACTTCTATCACGAAATGGCCGAGGCCAAAGTGGTCGACCTGGAAAACCCCGAGAATTCCAAGGTAGCGATGGTCTACGGTCAGATGAACGAGCCGCCGGGTAACCGTCTGCGCGTGGCGTTGACCGGATTGACGATTGCCGAAGGCTTCCGCGACGAAGGTCGTGACGTGCTGTTCTTTGTCGATAACATCTACCGCTTTACGCTGGCCGGCACCGAAGTTTCCGCGCTGCTGGGCCGTATGCCTTCCGCGGTGGGTTACCAGCCGACGCTGGCTGAGGAAATGGGTCGCTTGCAAGAGCGCATTACGTCCACCAAAACCGGTTCGATCACATCGATCCAGGCAGTGTACGTTCCAGCCGATGACTTGACCGATCCGTCGCCTGCGACTACCTTTGCTCACCTCGACTCCACCGTGGTTCTGTCGCGTGACATCGCGTCGCTCGGTATCTACCCGGCGGTCGATCCGCTCGATTCGACTTCGCGCCAGCTCGATCCGCTCGTCGTCGGCCAGGACCACTACGACACCGCCCGTGCGGTGCAGGGTACGCTGCAGCGTTACAAGGAATTGCGCGACATTATCGCGATTCTGGGCATGGATGAATTGGCACCGGAAGACAAGCTGCTGGTCGCACGCGCACGTAAGATGCAGCGTTTCCTGTCGCAGCCGTTCCACGTTGCCGAGGTGTTCACCGGTTCGCCAGGCAAGTACGTTTCGCTGAAAGACACGATCAAGGGCTTCAAGATGATCGCTTCCGGCGAACTGGATCACCTGCCTGAGCAAGCGTTCTACATGGTCGGCACGATCGAGGAAGCAATCGAAAAAGCGAAGAAGATTCAGTAATCGCTCGACGCGCAGCGCGCGCATTCAGTTGATGCCGCGCTGCGTTTTGTACTGCTCCATCGATGAACGAAATAAGGTCTTGAAATGGCAAATACTATTCACGTTGACGTTGTCTCCGCAGAAGAGCAAATCTTCTCCGGTGAAGCGGAATTCGTCGCGTTGCCGGGCGAGGCAGGTGAGCTGGGAATATATCCAAAGCACACACCATTGATTACCCGCATCAGGCCGGGTGCAGTGCGCATCAAGGTTGCGGGCCAGGCAGACGATGAATTCGTCTTCGTCGCGGGCGGCATTCTGGAAGTGCAGCCGAATTCTGTTACCGTATTGGCGGACACCGCGATTCGCGGCGGCGATCTCGACGAAGCGAAAGCAGCCGAAGCGAAAAAGCTGGCCGAGGAAGCGCTGGTCAACCGCGAATCCAAAATCGACTACGCCACCGCGCAGGCAGAGCTTGCGGTTGCGGTCGCACAATTGGCGGCAATTCAAAAGCTGCGCCAGAAGCGCTGATCGTCATGAAAGCGGTACAATAAAAAGCAGCCTCGGCTGCTTTTTTTGTTTTCAGACAGTCCAGATGACCAACGCCAATATTTCAATCGCCGCCCTGCTGACACGCAGCCATACCATCGCTGTGGTCGGCCTTTCGGCAAAAATGAATCGTCCGAGTCACGATGTGGCCGCCTATCTTCAGCGCAATGGCTACCGGATAGTTCCGGTAAATCCAACCTATGCGGGCACTCACATTCTCGATGAGCTTTGTTACGCGACGCTGAGCGATGCCGCAAGGGCACTGTCAAAAGAAAATATCAACATCGACATTGTCGACTGCTTCAGAAAGTCCGACGACATTCCACCAATTGCCGACGAAGCGATTGCCATCGGCGTCGATTGCTTGTGGATGCAACTCGGCATCATCAATGAAGAAGCCGCCGCCAAGGCGCGAGCAGCCGGCGTCGCAGTTGTCATGGACCGGTGTCTCAAGATCGAACATATGCATGGCGCGTAATCGGCTGCGCAAGCAGCGGCGCCGAAAATAAAAAAGGCGCAACTCGCGTTGCGCCAATCAAGGAGAAGAACACCAATTATTATCTAGGTCGCGACGCGTCGGAAGCCGGCGATCGCGCCAGATCGCCAGCCACAACGCGCAACACCGATTACTTCACGCGACCTTCCTTCCATGCCTGCAGCAGCTTGTCGTAAGCGATGGTTTCACCTTTCGGCTTCTCGTTGGCAAGCTTCTTCCACGGAGCGCCGTCGGCGTTCAGCCATTTGTTCGGATCAGTTTTCTTGTTCAACTTTGGCGGGCAGTTTCTCATGCCTGCACGCTCAAGCCGCGCCATCACCTGGTCCATTTCCTCGGCCAGGTTGTCCATTGCTGCCTGCGGTGTTTTCTCACCAGTCACAGCAACCGCGACATTTTTCCACCAGAGCTGCGCCAGTTTCGGATAGTCAGGCACATTGGTCCCGGTCGGCGTCCATGCAACCCGTGCCGGGCTGCGGTAGAACTCGATCAGGCCGCCGTACTTGGCCGCATTCTTGGTGAAGTAATCATGGCGAATGTCGGAATCGCGTACGAACGTGAGCCCGGTGATTGATTTCTTGAGCGAGGCGGTCTTCGAATTCACGAACTGAGCATACAGCCACGCCGCGGCTTTGCGGTCATCCGGCGTGGCCTTGAAGAAGGTCCAGGAGCCGACGTCCTGATAACCGTTCTGCATGCCGTCTTTCCAGTATGGGCCGTGCGGGCCGGGAGCCATGCGCCACTTCGGTGTGCCATCCGCGTTGACGACCGGAAGGCCCGGTTTTGTCATGCCGGCGGTAAACGCGGTGTACCAGAAAATCTGCTGGGCGATCTGGCCTTGCGCCGGAACCGGGCCGGCTTCGGAGAAGGTCATGCCGCTGGCTTCCGGCGGTGCATACTTCTTCATCCAGTCGACATACTTGGTCAACGCGTAAACGGCTGGAGGCGAATTGGTGGCGCCGCCGCGAGCAACCGACGCGCCGACAGGGGTACATTTGTCGTCAGCGACGCGAATCCCCCACTCATCGACCGGCAAGCCGTTCGGAATACCCTTGTCGGCAGTACCTGCCATCGACAGCCACGCATCGGTGAAACGCCATCCAAGCGAAGGGTCCTTCTTGCCATAATCCATGTGACCGAAGATCTTCTTGCCGTCGATTTCCTTCACATCATTGGTAAAGAACTCGGCGATGTCTTCATAGGCAGACCAGTTTTGCGGCACGCCAAGCTCGTAGCCATACTTGGCCTTGAACTTGTCTTGCAAGTCCTTGCGTGCGAACAAATCGGCACGGAACCAGTAAAGGTTCGCGAACTGCTGGTCCGGCAGCTGATATAGCTTGCCGTCCGGCGCCGTGGTGAAGCTGGTGCCGATAAAATCCTTCAGGTCCAGTTGCGGATTGGTGAACTCCTTGCCCTTGCCATTCATGTAGTCGGACAGTGGCTCGATCGCGCCATAGCGGTAGTGGGTACCGATCAGGTCGGAATCCGAAATCCAGCCGTCATAGATGCTTTTGCCGGATTGCATCGAGGTCTGCAGCTTCTCGACCACGTCGCCTTCCTGAATCAGGTCATGCTTGACGCGGATGCCGGTGATCTCCTCGAACGCCTTGGCCATCGTCTTCGATTCGTACACGTGGGTGTCGATGGTTTCGGAAACAACGCTGATTTCATTCACGCCCTTCTTCTTGAGCTTGTCGGCAGCAGCGATAAACCATTTCATTTCATCGAGTTGCTGCTGCTTGGACAGGGTCGATGGCTGGAACTCTTGTGTGACCCATTTTTCGGCAGCCTTCATGTCGGCCCAGGATGCCCCCGATACCAACATTGCTGCTGCAGCCAGTGCTGTCAGTCTTAGTTTCATTATTCACTCCTCGTATTGCCTTCCCAAGGGCATTACCACACAGCGGAGGAAGGAATCCCGCCATGCGCCGAAACGTGGGTCAACCCCAACGCATTACTACAACAAGCACTACAAAACTGACCGCCGCACCGAATCCCTGATGAAGATCGGTCAGTCCGGCCCATGCCAGGTTGACATAAGCCGCGGTCAGCAATCCGATGAAAAGCCGGTCACCGCGCGTAGTCGCCATCGGCAGAAAGCCTTTTCGTTCTATGGTTGGCGCCTTGATTTCCCATACCGTCATGCCGATCAGCATCAGCACAATGCAAATGAAGAAAATGGCAACCGGTGGGGTCCACGCCATCCAGCGAAAAAGATTATCCATGTCACACTCTCCCCATCGCGAAACCTTTGGCGATGTAATGCCGCACAAACCAGATCACCAATGCGCCCGGTACGATGGTCAGCATGCCTGCGGCGGCCAGTACGCCCCAATCCATTCCGGCCGCGGAAACGGTGCGCGTCATGGTGGCAGCGATCGGCTTCGCATCGACCGACGTCAGCGTTCGCGCCAGGAGCAATTCCACCCAGCTGAACATGAAGCAGAAGAAGGCGGTTACACCAACGCCGGATTTGATCAGCGGTAAAAAAATCTTCACGAAAAATCTCGGAAAGCTGTAGCCGTCGATATACGCGGTCTCATCAATCTCCTTGGGAATGCCGGACATGAAGCCTTCCAGAATCCAGACTGCGAGCGGAACATTGAAAACCATATGTGCCAGCGCTACCGCAATATGCGTATCCATCAGTCCCACGGTCGAATACAGCTGGAAGAACGGCAGCAGGAACACCGCCGGCGGCGTCATCCGGTTGGTCAACAGCCAGAAGAACAAATGCTTGTCGCCCAGGAATGAATAACGCGAAAATGCGTACGCCGCCGGTAACGCCAGCGACACCGACAGCACCATGTTCATCACGACGTAAATGATCGAATTGATATAGCCGCTGTACCATGACTCATCGGTAAAGATGGTGATGTAATTGGCGAAGGTCAGCTCGGCCGGCCACATTGTCAGAACGCCGACGATTTCTTCGTTCGTCTTGAGCGACATGTTCAGCATCCAGTAGATCGGCAATAGCGACAACAGCAGAAATACCAGCAGGAGCGGCGTGGTAACGCGTTTGCTCATCATTTCTTGTCTCCCGTCCCGACCCGTTGCATCCAGGTATAGAGTGCAAAACTGAACAGCAGAATGATCAGGAAGTAAATCAGCGAAAAGGCCGACGCCGGGCCGAGATCGAACTGGCCCACGGCTTTTTGCGTCAGGTATTGCGACAGGAAGGTGGTCGCATTGCCGGGCCCGCCGCCGGTCAGCACGAACGGTTCGGTATAGATCATGAAGCTGTCCATGAAGCGCAGCAGCACGGCAATCATCAGCACGTTGCGCAACTTCGGCAGCTGGATGAAACGAAACACGGCCCAGCGCGACGCGCCGTCGATGCGCGCCGCCTGGTAATAGGCATCCGGAATTGCGCGCAACCCGGCGTAGCACAGCAACACAACCAGCGGCGTCCAGTGCCACACATCCATCAAAAGCACGGTCGCCCACGCATCGAAGGTATCACCGGTGTAGTTATAGTCGATTCCCATCTGATTCAACACGTAGCCGAACAAGCCGATATCGCCGCGGCCGAAAATCTGCCAAATGGTGCCGACCACGTTCCAGGGAATCAGCAGCGGCAGCGCGATCACGACCAGCGCCAAAGAGGCTTTCCAGCCTTGCGCCGGCATGGTCAACGCGATCAGGATGCCAAGCGGGATCTCGATTGCCAGCACCGACAACGAAAATATCAGCTGCCGATACAACGCACCGTGCAGCTCTTCATCCCGCATGACCATTTGAAACCATTCAGTGCCGACGAACACATGCCGGGTCGGGCTGAGAATATCCTGCACCGAATAATTGACCACGGTCATCAGCGGCACGATGGCAGAGAAAGCGACCGCCAGAAGAACCGGCAACACCAGGAACCAGGCGCGGTTATTAATAGTTTTCATATCAGGCGACTCGCTTGTCGTTGACGTAATAAAGAGTGCGTTCTTCGGGGAAGCGCAACCAGATGGAGTCGCCCACGGTCGCCGGCATGCTGCGCAGCTTGGCGGATACGACATGGGTTCCAAACTGGAGCTCGGCCAGATGGTGCGTCCCCATGTTCCGCATCGTACGCACCATTGCCGGAACGGCGCCGGGCTGCGGCGCCGGAAGGCACTCGACGAATTCGGGCCGGATGCCGAGCGTGATACTGCCCACCGTCTGGTCAAGCGCTGTCCTTGCGGCCGCAGACAGCGGAATCGTTGTATCTGCAATTTGCGCCGCGCCGTCTTTGGTCACGCAAGGCAACAGGTTCATGCCGGGATTGCCGATGAAGTAGCCGACAAATGTATGTGCCGGTTCTTCAAACAGCGCCTGCGCGGTGCCGACCTGGACCACCTCACCCTGGGTCATCACCACCACCTGATCGGCAAATGTCAGCGCTTCGACCTGATCATGCGTGACATAGATCAGCGACAGCTTCAGCTCATAATGAATTTCCTTGAGCTTGCGCCGCAACAGCCATTTCAGGTGTGGGTCGATCACTGTCAGCGGTTCATCGAACAGCACCGCCGCGACATCGGGACGTACCAGTCCGCGTCCGAGCGAGATCTTTTGCTTTGCGTCGACCGGCAGGCCACTGGCACGATGTTTCAGCTCGCCCGACAGCTCCAGCATTTCGGCGACCTGTTCCACCCGTTTTCTGATTTCGGTTTCTTTCCATCCGCGGTTGCGCAGCGGGAAAGCCAGATTGTCGAACACCGTCATCGTGTCGTAAATCACCGGGAACTGAAACACCTGCGCAATATTGCGCGCTTCGGTCGGCAGGTCGGTCACGTCCTTGCCGTCAAACAGCACGCGTCCGTGCGACGGACGAACCAGGCCGGAAATAATGTTCAGCAAGGTAGTCTTGCC
Source organism: Oxalobacteraceae bacterium (assembly GCA_036675035.1). GTDB lineage: Bacteria > Pseudomonadota > Gammaproteobacteria > Burkholderiales > Burkholderiaceae_D > MESE01. Next base: position 27,306 of record JAKFFO010000012.1, on the reverse strand, counting down.
ACATCCCGAAGGCCCCAGCAATGCGTACGCGCCGCCATCTTCCCAGGTCATCGTCATCGAACGCAACGCATAGTCGCTCGGCGCGGCCGGATTCGGTTTGTAGGCGTGAGCAAGGTCAACTAGTTCTATACGGGCCATGCTTATGCTCCAGCGTCGGACTGATTCGGTGCAAACCGCAATGCGCCGTCGGTACCGAATACGAATAAATCACCGGGGCGGCAATGCACGTTGTGCCGCTCCCCCAGCTCAAGGTTGTGCACGCCGGGTAACTGCGCCACCAGCGAAATGCGCTCACGATGCAGATGGACATAGGTTTCCGAGCCGCTGATCTCCGCCAGATCCACTTCCGCTTCGATAGCAATGTCATCAGCGGAATCCGGAGCGAGCCGCAAACTGTGCGCGCGCAGGCCGAGGATTACTTCGCTGTTCTGCGGAATATGGCGGCGCTGTGCGGCGCTCAACTGGATCGTCAAGCCGGTGCCTAGCTGGGCGACGCCATTGCCATCGACCGTGGCCGGCATCAGATTGATCGGCGGGTCGCTGAACGCGCGTGCGCATTCGATCGATGACGGCGCATTGAATACATCAAGCGTTTTTCCATGCTGAAGCAATCGGCCCTCATGCAACACCACGGTATGACCGCCCAGTTGCAGCGCCTCAAGCGGTTCGGTTGTCGCATACACAACCGTGGTTTTGCCGTCCGAAAAAAGCTCGGTCAATTCCCGGCGCAATTCTTCGCGCAACTTGTAATCGAGATTGACCAGCGGTTCGTCGAGCAGCAACAGTTCCGCATTCTTGATCAGCGCACGTGCCAGCGCAGTGCGCTGTTGCTGCCCGCCGGACAATTCGGCCGGCGAACGCTGCAGGTAGGGCGTGATATGCAAGCGTTCCGCCAGGTCCGTTACGCGGGTGCGGATCTGCGCTTCAGGCACGCGCGCGATACGCAGCGGAGATGCGATATTTTCAAATACCGATAGCGACGGATAATTGATGAACTGCTGATACACCATCGCCAGGTTGCGGTGGCGCACGGACACGCCGGTAACATCCCGATCGTCGACCAGCACGCGCCCCTGGCTCGGTTTGTCCAGCCCTGCCATCAGCCGCATCAATGTGGTCTTGCCGGCCTGGGTCGTGCCGAGCAACACGTTGATGGTGCCGGGTACCAGCTTGAGCGACAGCGGATAAAGGTGGTCTTCCGGTCCCACCTTCTTGCTGACATTTTCTAATGCTAAACGCACTGCGCTTCCTCCTGATGATGCCGCGATTTATTATGTCTGGTCGTATTCTGGCGATCTGCCGTTGCCGCTGCGATGGGCATGAATCCAGGCATCGAGCCGTTGTTCCGTGTCCGGGGGCAAATGCAAACCTAGTTTCGAGCGCCGCCACAATATATCGGTGGCACAAGTAGCCCATTCCTGCTCGATCAGGTAGGTAACCTCGGCCGAAAATAGCCTTGGTGCAATTTCATCCCCCATGTCGGCAACGGCTTTGCGTTTCGTCAACATTTTGTGAATTCGAGTACCGTAGGCCCGCGCATAGCGCGTAACCAGCTCGGGCGGCAACCAACTGTATTGTTCCTGCAACGTGTGCACATAGCCGTCGAACTCGAGTACAGCCTTGTTTGCCGGGCGGGCACCAAACAGGTCGCCGCCGGGCAGGCAGGCGTCGGCGGTCCATGTCGACCGGTCGCTGCCCAGCTTGCGCGCAACCAGGTCGACCGCTTCTTCGGCCAGCTTGCGAAAAGTCGTGATCTTGCCGCCGAAGATCGATAGCAGCGGAGCGCCGGCGGTGTCGAATTCAAAGCGATAGTCACGCGTCACCTCGGACGCGTCGGACGATTCGTCTTCGACCAGCGGCCTCACGCCGGAATACGACCACACCACGTCCGCCGGTGCGATCGGCTGCCTGAAATAACGGCTCGACAGCTCGCACAGATAAGCGATCTCTTGCTGATCGATCGCAACCTTGTTGGCGTCGCCGTGATATTCAAGATCAGTCGTGCCGACCAGCGTGAAGTCGTGTTCATATGGAATTGCAAATACCACGCGGCCATCGGGGTGCTGGAAGATGTAGGAATACGGATGGTCAAACAGCCGCTTGACCACGATATGGCTGCCCTTGATCAGGCGCACCGATTTTTCCGAAGGGCGCTGCACCGCGGTTTGCAGAAAGTGCGAAGCCCACGGGCCGGCCGCATTGACGAGACAGCGTGCATGCACGTCGATGGCTTGCCCGGATGCGGTACGCAGCACCGCATGCCAGCGATCGTCGCGGCGCACTGCCGATTCGCATCTGGTGCGGGTATGGATTCTCGCGCCTTTTTCGCGCGCATCGATCGCATTCAGTACCACTAGTCGCGCATCATCGACCCAGCCATCGGAATACACGAAGCCGCGCGTGAACTCCGGCTTCAGCGGTTTGCCGGCCGCATGCTGGCGCAAATCGATGCCTTCCGAGCCCGGCAGCAGTTCGCGGCGCGCCAGGTGATCGTACAGGAACAGGCCGGCGCGAATCATCCAGGCCGGGCGCTGCCCCTTGTCGAGCGGCGTCACGAAACGCATCGGCCACATGATGTGCGGTGCCGAGCGCAGCAGCACTTCACGTTCTATCAGCGCCTTGCGTACCAGCCCGAATTCGTAATGCTCCAGATAGCGCAGGCCGCCATGGATCAGCTTGGTGGCCGCCGATGACGTATGCGACGCCAGGTCGTCCTTTTCACATAGCACTACCGACAAGCCGCGGCCGGCCGCGTCGCGCGCAATGCCGGCGCCATTGATACCACCGCCCACCACCAGTAAATCGCAATCGATCATGTGCTGCGCCTGTTCACTCATTTATTGGTGCCAATAACAAATGCACTGGAAGCTTCCGGAATACCCGCCATCAGAATCCTGCCGATGCAGTTCTTCAATGCGCAGGAAGCCCGAAATACCCTTGTTTTCCTGGAAAATTACGTTGATGCCGCTGCTTTCTTTTCCGCGTCGTCACTACAATGTTCCGCAACTTGGTAATATGTAAACATGAACAATACGACAAAAAACGAACATAAAGCAACAAATTTATGCAAACATTGATTCGTTTATGTTCGTTTAGAAAAACTTTGACCTCGATGGAGATGTCCCGATGACGCTAAACCCTCGCCAGCGCCGCCTGCTCGACGTGGTTCGCCAACATGTGACTGTTTCGGTGGAAGATTTGGCGCAGCAGCTGGATGTAACGCCGCAGACCGTACGCCGCGACATCAAATTGATGGAGGAAGCCAAGCTGCTGGCCCGCTATCACGGCGGCGTCGGTTTGCCGTCTTCGGTCCAGAACATCGATTACAGCCAGCGCCAGATATTGAATATCGAGGCCAAGCGCCGCATCGCGACGGCCGTTGCGCGGCAGGTCCCGCCAGGCTGCTCGCTGCTGATCAATATCGGTACCACCACCGAAGAAGTGGCGCGCGCACTGGTGCATCACCAGAACCTGCATGTGGTCACCAATAATCTCAACGTCGCGGCGATCCTGTCCGATCACTCGAATTGCGAAGTCATATTGGCGGGCGGCGTGGTGCGCGGTCGCGACCGCGGCATCGTTGGCGAGGCGACGATCGACTTTATCCGGCAGTTCAAGGTCGATATCGGCATTATCGGGATTTCCAGCATCGAGCCGGACGGCACCTTGCGCGACTTCGATTCGCGCGAAGTGAAGGTGGCGCAGGCCATCATCGCGCAATCACGCGAAGTATGGCTGGTCGCCGACAGCGACAAATTCGGGCGTCAGGCACTGGTACGCATGGCCCACCTGTCGGAGGTCGATATGCTGTTTACCGATGCCAAGCCACCCGAACCCCTGACCAGAATACTGAAGGAAGCGCACGTAAAACTGGTAATTGCGCCTTGAACGACGCCAACAGAGCGGCGACAATCGTGACAGATCAGGCATAGGGACGCGATGAATTTCATTTTCAATCCGCAATTCTGGGAAACCGCCAGCTTCGTGGTTACGGTGATTGCACTCCCGTTTGCGATATTTCTGTTTCTGTTCGAGCAGCGCAAGGAGCGCGATTCGGAGGACGAAGAGGCATACCAGTTACTGCAGAACGCCTATAACGATTTCCTCAGGATCGTGCTCGACAACCCGGACTTGCAATTGCGCAGTGTCGCAGCCCAGCTCGATCTGACCACCGAGCAGCGCGAACGCCAGCTCATCGTTTTCGCGATGCTGATTTCGCTGTTCGAGCGTGCCTACATCGTATCGTACGAGCCCGATCTGAAGGGCGTCGCGTTGCGCCGCTGGAATTCCTGGGATGATTACATGCGCGAATGGTGCCGGCGCGAGGACTTCTATCACTTGCTGCCGCATCTGCTGCGCGGCGAAGATCCGGAGTTCGCCGCTTATATTCGCCGGCTGGCCGACGAAGAGCACGCTGCCCGGCTCGTGACGGAAACACAGGCAAGACTCTATCAGGCGCCTTAACAAAGGCTTATCGGCGATAATACGGGCTTCCCCTAAGTTTGCCGCCTATCCCGATGTCCACTTCTTTCGCCCCACTCAAAAACGATACTTTCCTGCGTGCGCTACTGCGCCAGCCGACCGAATACACGCCGCTGTGGCTGATGCGCCAGGCAGGCCGCTACCTGCCCGAATACCGCGCCACCCGTGCGCGCGCCGGGTCCTTTCTGGGTCTTGCCAAAAATCCGGATTATGCGACCGAAGTCACGCTGCAGCCACTCGACCGTTACGCACTTGATGCAGCGATCCTGTTTTCCGACATCCTGACGGTGCCGGATGCAATGGGCCTTGGGCTGTATTTTGCCGACGGCGAGGGGCCGAAGTTCGAGCGTCCGCTGCGGGACGAGAAAGCGGTGATGGCACTGCAGGCGCCGGATCTTGGCACGCTGCAATACGTGTTTGATGCGGTGACTCAGATTCGCACCGAATTGAACGGCCGGGTGCCGCTGATCGGGTTTTCCGGCAGTCCATGGACCCTGGCCTGTTACATGGTCGAAGGCGGCGGCTCCGACGACTTTCGTTCGGTCAAGACCATGCTGTACAACCGTCCCGATCTGATGCATCACATTCTGCGCACAAATGCTTCCGCGGTCGCGGCGTACCTGAACGCGCAAATCGATGCAGGCGCGCAGGCGGTAATGATTTTCGATACCTGGGGCGGCGCGCTGGCTGACGGTGCCTATCAGGCATTCTCGCTGGAGTACATGCGCCAGGTGGTGAGCGGTCTGAAGCGCGACAAGGACGGTGCCCGCATTCCGTGCATCGTCTTTACCAAAGGTGGCGGTCTGTGGCTGGAACAGATCGCCGGCATCGGCGCCGATGCCGTCGGACTGGACTGGACCGTCAACCTGGCGCAAGCGCGGGCACGGGTCGGCGATCGCGTTGCATTGCAAGGCAATCTCGATCCGGTGGCATTATTTGCAAATCCGGAACAGATCCGGCGCGAAGTCGAAACCGCGCTGGAGTCGTTCGGACCTCCGCAAGCTGGTGCCGGACATGTATTTAATCTCGGTCATGGGATATCGCAATTCACGCCGCCTGAAGCTGTTTCCGTGCTGGTGGACGCGGTACACGAAATCAGCCGCAACATGCGCAGCTGACGCTGCCTCGACGGTGGACGAGTGCCGACTTGCATTGCTGTCCGGCTATTCCGACGACCGCCAGATCCTCAGCAGCAAAATTACTTTGGCATAAGGTTGCACAGCTACTTATGCACAACACAGAACCTCGGTTCCACAAAAGACAAAGATATTTCCCCTAACATTTTTTACCTTGCCGACGATTTATAAGTCGTTGATTTTTAACTATTTTTAATCTGCCTCATATTTAGGCATGCAGATGGATAGAGGGTAAATCCCATGATTTCCAAGACACTTACATCTCTTGTCCACAAAGTTATCCACATTATTTGTGGATAGTTAAAAAAAGCGCTTAAGAAACCTTGGGTTAGCCAAATTTTTAATGTTTTACATGAAGTTGAATGCAATCGACGAACGGCAGATGAATATGCGTCCGTTCATTGCAAACTCCGAAATTTGTTGAAACGTCAAGTATAAAAATGCACTTAAATGCATAAGACGGCATAGTTATGCACATAAACTCCGCTTGTGCAAAGCAACAATAAAATTTATAAAAAATATTTCCCGTAAAATATGAGGCTTCCTAAGCTGCTGATTTTAAAAGAATAAAAATATGCACCTCTTTTAGGCGGTCGGCTGAGACCCGCATAAAATATAGCGTTTCTGCTTGTCAATAGCGACTTACTCACAAAGTTATCCACAGCATTTGTGGATAGCTGAAAAAGCACTTAAGAAACGGATAGTTAGACCACCTTTTCAGGATTTACATTAAGTTCGTGGACCATTGCCTTCTCAAAATAGCGCTCGATACGCCGCTTGACTTCGCATTTGATTATCGATGGCAGGGCGACATGGCTGCCGCAGGCTTGCCGACGGTAGGGCAACTCGCAATCGTTCCGTTCGGACGAAGGGAAGTAGTCGGCGTCATCATCGAGGTCAACGCCACCAGCCAGCTGGCACCTGACAAGCTCAAGGATGTGCTTGCGATCCGGACCCAGATTGCGCCATTGTCAGCGAGCTGGCTGGAACTGTGCCGTTTTGCTGCGGATTACTATCATCGGCCGCTCGGAGAAGTCGCGCTACCGGGCCTGCCGAAAAATCTGCGTACGCTGAAACCGACGGCGCTTGATCGCGCGTTGAAAAAGCTGGGCAAGGCGCTTGCGCCGCATGACGCAACTCCGGCCGGCATGACGATGCTCAATGCGGACCAGCAGCACGCAGCGGATGCGATTGCCGCCGCAAATGGCTTTGCGCCAACCCTGCTGTACGGCGTAACCGGCAGCGGCAAGACCGAAGTCTATCTGCAAGCCGCGGTCCAGATCCTGATGCGCAGTGCGCAAAAGGAAGAGCCGGCACAAATCCTGATCCTGGTGCCCGAAATCAACCTGACGCCGCAGCTTGAAAACAGTGTGCGCGCGCGCTTTCCCGGCGTGATGGTCGCGACCTTGCATAGCGGCCTTGCCGAAGGCGAACGGATGATGCACTGGCTGGCCGCCCATCATGGCCAGGCGCGTATCGTGCTCGGCACGCGCCTGGCGATTCTCGCGTCGCTGCCGCATTTGAAGCTGATCGTCATCGACGAAGAACACGATCCATCGTACAAGCAGCAGGAAGGCTTGCGCTATTCGGCAAGGGATCTCGCAGTCTGGCGCGCGCGTCAACTCGCGATCCCGATCGTGCTCGGTTCGGCGACACCATCGCTGGAAACATGGCATCACACCCGATCGGGACGCTACCGAAAGCTGGACCTGCCCGGCCGGGCCATCAAGGATGCGGTCCTGCCGAAAGTCCGGCTGATCGATATGGAGCGCGACAAACCCGCCGACGGCATCACCTCGACGCTGATCGCCGCCCTGAAAATTCGGCTGGAAAAAGGCGAGCAATCACTGCTTTTTCTGAATCGGCGCGGCTACGCACCGGTGATCAACTGCGACGCCTGCGGCTGGGTCAGCAACTGTATGCGCTGCACCTCGTTCATGGTGCTGCACAAGCCGGAACAACGGCTGCGTTGCCACCATTGCAGCCTGGAGCTGCGCATTCCAAAATCGTGCCCTACCTGCGGCAATGTCGATTTGCAACCGATGGGACGCGGCACCCAGCGCATCGAAGAAAACTTGCAGCGCTTGTTTCCGCAAGCGCGGATTTTGCGCATCGATGCCGATTCAACCCGCCGCAAGGGAAGCGCCCAAGCCGCGTTCGAAAGCGTACACCGGGGCGAAGTCGATATCCTGATCGGCACCCAGATGGTCGCGAAGGGCCACGACTTCAAGAACCTGACCATGGTCGGCATCCTGAATCCGGATACCGCACTATTCTCCCATGACTATCGCGCCAGCGAACGCCTGTTTGCCCAGTTGATGCAGGTTGCCGGCCGTGCCGGGCGTGCTGCGCAGAAACAGGATGGCAGTGCCAGCGAAGTGCTGATCCAAACCAGATATCCGCAGCACCCCTTGTACAGTGCCGTGATCGCGCACGACTATGATCGCTTCGCCGCCGAATTGCTGGAAGAGCGGTCCCATGCCGGCTTGCCGCCTTTTGTCTTCCAGGCACTGTTGCGCGCCGAAGCCCGGGAGCTGCAGACCGCGCTCGACTTCCTGCAAATGGCCAGCAACTGCATCGAACATCCGGGTATCACGATCAACGATCCGATCCCGATGACGATGACCCGTGTCGCCAATGTGGATCGCGCGCAACTGCTGGTCGAATCTGCGTCGCGTCCGGCATTGCAAGCATTCCTGTCAGAGTGGATTGCCACGTTGCGTGACACAAAGACGCGCGCGCGCTGGTCGCTGGAAGTGGACCCGGTTGACATCTGATTGGCGTGCATGGGGCGCACGAGGCCGCACAGAAAACCGAATGACATCGGCACGTCAGTGACAACAATTGAATCGACTTCGTCAGCGCCGCCGCAGGTTGACCATCACAATGCCTGCCAGCACTAAAGCAGCCCCGCCCGCGAAGCGCGGTCCGATCGGATCGTCCATCAGCAGTACGCCGAATCCAACACCGAACAGCGGTGTCAGAAAAGAAAACACCGACACGCGGGACGCCAGATAACGCCGCAACATCCAGAACCACGCCAGAAAACTGATAAACCCGACGATCACCGCCTGAAAAAAGAGGCTGACCCATACCGTACCGGTCATCGTGAAGGATGTCGCGTCGCCCAGGACAGCCGCAATCGCCAGCAAAATCACGCCTGCACTGCCCAACTGATACAGCAGTGTGACGGTGGGCGGCGCCTCCGATAGCGCCGAGCGCCTGATCAAAACCGTGGTTGCGCCCCAAAAAAAACCGCCGAGCACACCCAGCGCATCCCCGACCAGAATCTCGGTCCAGTCGCGGCTGTGGTCTGCGAAGCCATTGGAAAACGCCAGCGCAATGCCGGAAAACGCCGCCAATACGCCAAGCCATTGCACTCTGCCCAACCGTTCGCCCGGGATCAGCCAATGCAAACCGAGCACCGTGAACACCGGCGCGGTATAAAGGAACACCGACATATGCGACGCGGTCGTGTATTCGAGCCCGATCGAAATACATAGAAATTCCACCGCAAACAGCACTCCGGCCGCGAGCCCCGGCCAGAATGTCCCAACCGGCACCGCGACGCCGCCGCGCCGCCAGATCAGCAGGCAGACCAGCAGCGCGGCAATCAATGAGCGAAGCCCGGTCTGCATGACCGGACTCATGTCCGGTGCGGCAATCTTGACGGCAACCTGCTGCAGTCCCCAAACCACCGACAGGGCCAGCATCATCGTCATTGCAAAATTATCAAGCGGCTTTCGAACGGCGGTCATTGTTCCTCTCGTGACATGCTCGCTCAACGATGTGCGGCGAATGTCGCACCATCAGTTGAAGCGCCCACATTGTAGGTTCAATGGAACAGGCCGCCCACTCCGCAGCATCGGCACGCGTTGCCGGCGCACAACGATTCGCATCGACGCTATTCAGTCTTCAACCCTTTGTCGTAGACTGGAGCAATTCAATTCATGCGACAGAGCGCACGCGCGACCACATGCAAACGCGATCCCTATCGAACTTCGGCCCGGTCAACGACAACACGCAAAGGCAATTACGTGCGACGGGAATTGTCGCTGCGGATTACGCGATCAATCTCTTGATCTTGTTCGGCTTCGCTGCCGCCGGCACTGTTCCGTTCGATGTAGTGATCCGGCTCACGCTGGTTGCAATCGCGTTCAACGCAATTTTCCTGTCCGGAATCGTTTCGGGATATGCACAACGCTTCAGCGAACCGGCAAGCATAGGAGTCCAGGTACTCGCCGCATGCGGCATCAATTTGCTCGGACTGCTGTATGCGCCGCAGATCGCGTACATGTTCATCGTCAATCTTTTCGCGCCGTTGTCTTACGGCAGTTTGTATTTCAGCAAGCGCATGTTCTTGCGCACCTGGCTGTTGTTATCTTGCGCAATAGCCGGCGTGATGTTGCTGGTTGGCGAACACGCGGGAATTGCGTATGCAACTCTCGCGGAAAGACTGCTTTTCTGGGGCGTGGTAACGATAGCGCTCGGTCGTTTCCTTGCGGTTCATTCCGAGATCGCGAGCGTGCGCCAGCAACTGCAAGCCGGAAATAATGAATTGACCAGATCGGCGACTGCCCTGGTCGATCTCGCCAGCCGCGATGCGCTGACCGGAATCTGGAACCGGCGTGAATTCATGCGGCTGCTGCATGATGAAAGCAGGCGCGCGGTACGCAACAGGCTCGGCTTTTGCGTCGCGATCCTGGAGATCGACGACATCAGGGCGTTCAACGAAAAATTCGGTCATCTGACCACCGACACCATACTTTTTGAACTGGCACAGCTATTGGAAACCAAGCGGCGCGCGACGGATGCGGTGGCACGCTATGACGGTAAAAAGTTTGCGATATTGCTGACTGGTGCCAAACTCAGCACGGCCACCGTAGCGCTCGAACGGATACGCCACGAAGTCGCACAGCAAGATTGGGAAAGCATAGCGTCAGGATTACGTGTAAGCATCACGGCGGGTGCTGCGGCGTGGCAGCCGGGTGAAACCCTGATCAGCGTCCTCGAGCGTGCCGACGCCGCACTGGACGATGCAAGAAATGCCGGCCGCAACTGCGTGCGTGTATCCGCACCGCCGGAGGCGCTCGCCGATTAATTCCCGAACGCGATGTCATCCCCCGTTCACACTTCCCGCTGGCAACTCTGCGCAGCCGGCAATTCTGTTGCGCAGACCCTCAGCGCGGCGCGGTTTTGTCTTCCACAAGGGCAGGCGCGGAAACCGGGTCGAAATCTTTCCAGTTTCCATCGACAATGGTGCCCTCGCTGCGCTCGATATCTTCGGCGCCAAGCGCGCGCAGCACTTCAATCGCCTGACCCTCGCTGGCTGCTTCCGGCACGCTGACTGCAACCACCATGCCGGCTTGCCGGATCGGTACTTCGTGCTCTTCCACCGCCTTGCCGTTGTCGTCCATCTTGTTGAGCGAGCCGACCAGCGAACCGATATGCGCTCCGACAAATGCGCCGGTAACTGCGCCGATCGGCCCTGTCACCGGTGCCGTGGCTGCACCGACCACGGCGCCGACCGTGCCGCCGGCCGCCATTCCAGCCGCAGTACCGGCCGGACTTTCCTTGGCGCCGGGAGATTTGTCGCGATCTCCGCCGACCGGATGCTGGTTATGCTGACCCGGCGGATTCACATAAAAGGAACTGATCTGTTCCGGCGAAAATCCATTGCGAATCATTTCGGCAATCACATCCTGAACTTGCGACTGCTGTTCGAACCTGCCTGCAATAATCCTGCTCATGAGCGCTCTCCTTACGCATTGGTTTGAATGTGGTGTCGTTCGCCACGCTTCCCGGCGCTGATGCTGCCGGCGAGAGCGCAGTATTTTCCGCGAAGGCAACCTCAGGCCGCGCTCCGGATGTCGTCTCGGTAAGAACATTAAAAAATAGTTTAGTTCTGCGCCGGAACCTCACCGATTTTTTCACGGCGGCCAGATTGACGACGAAGGAATTACAGTTTTACCGGTCCTTTATTTTTTTGATTCCTGCCCGTCACATCAAGCCGCACCCGGCGCGCAACTTGCATGAGCAGCCCGATCCTGGATCTATGGAATTGGGGAATTCGGCCATGGTCGATCTTTCAAACTGCGTCGGCGCCTATGTAGTCGATACCGAAGGTCGCCACGCAACGGTTATATCGACCGAAACAAAAGGCGTCGATTCAACCGTCACATTGCGGCTTGAAGAAGGAGCGGAAATTACCGCGCCGCTAAGCGCGCTGATAGCAGCGCGCGATGGTGAATATCGTTTACCGATGGCATTTTCGGCATGGCTCGACAATGCGAACGCGCAATCGGAGATTGCGATCCCGGTGATGCAGGAAGAAATGCGGATCGACAAGCGAACCGTTGATACCGGCAAAGGGCTGCGCGTTCGGAAAACCGTTACCGATCGCGAACATCTTATCGACCAGCCCTTGTTTGAGGATGAATTGCTGGTCGAACATGTGCAGGTAGGGCAATTGGTAGCGGTGTCCAGCCTGCCGGTTACGCGCTATGAAGGTGATACGCTGATCGTGCCGGTTTTCGAAGAAGTGCTGATTGTCGAAAAGCGGACTCGATTGAAGGAGGAGTTGCGCATCACACGACGCAAGCGCGAAGTACATGCACCGCAAAGGGTTGCGCTGAAATCGGAACAAGTGTCGGTTGAGCGCTTTGACGAAACCAACAATCCGAACAATCCGGACGAGCCAAACGAACCGAACGACTCGCCCGGTGTCCCTCAATCTACCAGGCAGGTCCAGTCCGAATCCGGCAAGTCGGCCGGATGAAACATGTCTTTAACAGGAGCGTCATCATGGCAAATATTGTAGTAGGTGTATACGACGATTACCCTCAGGCACAAAGTGCGTTCAATGAACTGATTGCATGCGGCTTTTCCAGAGACGACTTGCAGCTCAGCCCGTCTGCGGATTCCCCCGACGCGCGCCAAGCCCTGCTGCGCGACACTGAGAAATCCGAAAGTCAGCCCGACCAGGGCTGGAGTGTCGGCAATTTTTTTCGCACACTGTTCGGCACTGACCAGCGCGATGAACACGTGGATATTTATTCGGAAGCGGTTCGGCGCGGCAGTTACCTGTTGAGCGTGAATGCAGACAATGAGGATCAGCGTGACAAGGCAGCGGATGTCCTGAACCGGTACGATCCGGTGGATATCGATGAACGCGCGTCCGATTGGCGCAGCAAGGGCTGGTCGAAATACGACAGCTCTGCGGCCGCATACGACGACAGCGAAATCCAACGTGAACGCGCCGCTTACGCGACCCGGCGGCAGGGTGCTGTGCAGGGCGGGGCAGCGGAAGGAAAAACCCGGATTCCGGTGATGGAAGAACAGTTAAAGGTCGGCAAACGCGAAGTGCAGCGCGGCGGCGTTCGGGTATTTCAGCGGATGACCGAGAAGCCGGTACATGAAGACGTGCGATTGCGCGAAGAGCATGTAAAGGTCGAACGCCGTCCGGTCGATCAACCGGCGACGGAAGCCGATCTGGCCGCCTTCAAGGAAGGTTCGATGGAATTGCGCGAATCTGCCGAAGAAGCGGTAGTCAGCAAGACCGCACGTGTGGTCGAAGAAGTCGTTGTCGGCAAGGATGTTTCCGAGCGTACTGAAAAAATCGATGAAACGCTGCGGCGTACCGATGTCGATGTCGAACAGCTTGGTACGCAAGCAGGCACAAGCCGTGACATGACGATGGACGATTCGGATTATCGCAAGCACTGGCAAACAGCCTACGGTAGCGCGGGAGGCACGTATGAAGATTACGCGCCGGCTTATAGTTATGGCAGTTCACTGGCCGGTGACCAGCGTTACAGCGGCGCACGCTGGAATGATGTGGAACCAGAGGCAAGACGCGATTGGGAAGCGAAGAATACCGGCTCGGCCTGGGAAAAATCCAAGGATGCGGTGCGATATGGATGGGAGAAAATGGCCAAGTAAGAATTCTTGCATCCTTGCCGCGCCTGAATTAACCAGGCGCGAATTAAGCTCGGGTGAATTAGCCGGAAAGCAAACGGCCCGTTTCTGGAAGACTGGAAACGGGCCGATGTTCGATTTCGTTCAGGCCCAGGTCGGAAATGGTCGGGCCAATTGAAAGATCGGGGCCTGCCCAATCGAGCATCATGAAGATTAATCCCGACTGAAAATTTTACCGTTTGATGTACATTTTTTCACAGTCTAAAACTGAATGAATATCGGTCCATATCCGTTCACAATTCAATCAGGTGTACCCAGTTGCCCTTGTTCAGACAGCTGCCTGATGATCCGGATCGTATCGATATCGGATTTCTCGTAGGCGGATCGACGGAATTCATTGTAAAAAGCCTCGCTGGTACCCGGACTATCCGGACTGTCGTCGTCATATTCAAACCGGACGAACAACGCGCCCGGCGTCGGCTCCTCGATCGTCATGTATAAGCGTGAATTCGGGATATCGTTCTGTGCCGGTACGGAATATTGCACTTGCTGTTGCGCCAGAAACGTCACCTGGTCTCGTATCACTGCATCACCATAACGCAGCGTGCGATCCAGCATGCCGCCGGCGCACTGAACGATGTCGCATTGGTCCAGCCATGGAACGAACATTTTTGGAAACTTTGCTCGCATCAACAAGCCGCGCCACAGTTCATCCCGCGTGAGAGGATCGATCAGGGGATTGAGCGTATCGTTGATTTCGACGAGATGGCTGAATTTCATATCGGAGGTAATTCAAATTTTAAAAGCCTTGCCGTTGCGCCAACAGGCGTAAATCGGCCGGCACAAACAAGCGGAACACTTTAACATGTCGGATATCGACATATCGAGCGGGGGCCGGTTCCGTATGCGGGTCGCCGCGAAATCCGGTCGACGGATTATCAGGCGCCCGGCAAACCTTCATGGCAATTCTTCAAAAACAATGTTCGCTCCTGCTGGATGAAATCGCAGGCTGTCGGGCCTGTGCGGTTCATCTTCCCAATCCCCCCAGGCCGGTAATTGCGGTCTCTTCCACTGCAAGGTTGCTGATCATCGGGCAGGCGCCCGGGCAGCGGGTACAACAAAGCGGCATTCCATGGAGCGATGCGTCCGGCAATCAATTGCGTGCATGGCTGCAGTTATCGGAGCAGCAATTTTACGATGCGCGCAGCGTCGCGATTGTTCCGATGGGATTTTGTTATCCGGGCAAAGGAAGGTCCGGCGATCTGCCGCCGCGCCCTGAATGCGCACCGCTGTGGCATTCCCGATTGCTTGAGATGATGCCGGATATTCAACTTGTTCTGCTGATCGGCAGTTATGCGCAAACATATTATCTCGGCAAGCGGTCCGGGCTAACCCTGACTGCAACTGTTGCCGCGTATGGGGAATACCTTCCGCGTTTTTTCCCGTTGCCGCATCCGAGCCCGCGCAATCGATTCTGGCTAAGCCGCAACCCATGGTTTGACACAGACGTGTTGCCGTTGCTGCGAACCAGAGTGCATGATGCGCTGGGATTCTGACAACACGCGTTGCGTCACGACGTTGCAGAATTTTTTGACGGAAATGAAACACTTCCACGCCGCCAAGTTCGATACAATGACGCGCTACCCGTCTTTTGTCTGTGCGCATGTCGACTCCCCCGCCGTTTGGTCTGAATACCCCGCAACGCGAAGCCGTTAAATACATGGAAGGTCCGTGCCTGGTGCTGGCCGGCGCCGGTTCCGGCAAGACGCGCGTCATCACGCAAAAGATCGCGCATCTGATCGA
The DNA here is from genome assembly GCA_036675035.1 of Oxalobacteraceae bacterium. Classification (GTDB taxonomy): domain Bacteria; phylum Pseudomonadota; class Gammaproteobacteria; order Burkholderiales; family Burkholderiaceae_D; genus MESE01. The sequence goes on along the minus strand of JAKFFO010000012.1, from coordinate 11,968 downwards.
AGATTGCGGATATGAATCGAAGCATGTTGCCGCACTCACGTTTACCAACAAGGCCGCTGCCGAAATGCGCGAGCGTATTGCCAAGTTGTTGAAAGAACCGCAGCAGGCGAAGCATCTGACCGTGTCGACCTTCCATTCGCTCGGCGTGCAGATTCTGCGCCGCGAGGCAAAGGAACTGGGTTTGAAGGATCGGTTTTCGATCATGGATAGCGATGATTGTTTTTCGATCGTGCAGGATCTGGCCGTGACCACCGACAAGCAAATGATCCGCCGCATACAGACGGCGATGTCGTTGTGGAAGAACGGGCTGATCAATCCGGACGATGCAATCAAAAATGCCGTCGATGAAGATGAAGCGCAGGCCGCGCGCATTTACCGCAATTATGTTGCGACGCTGTCTTCGTATCAGGCAGTCGATTTCGATGACCTGATCCGCCTGCCGGTCGAACTGTTCCGCAGCAACGATGCGGTGCGTGACAAGTGGCAGCGCAAGTTGCGCTACCTGCTGGTCGATGAATACCAGGATACCAATACCTGCCAATACGAACTGGTGAAATTGCTGGTCACCGGCGCCGGCAAGAAGCCGATGTTTACCGCGGTGGGCGACGACGATCAGGCGATCTACGCGTGGCGCGGCGCAACCATTGAAAACCTGAAAACGCTGCAAGTCGATTTCCCCGACCTTAAAGTCATCAAGCTCGAACAGAACTATCGCTCGACCACGCGCATCCTGCAGGCGGCCAATGCAGTGATCGCGAACAATCCGAAGCTGTTCGAAAAAGCATTGTGGTCCGAGCACGGCCTGGGCGATCCGATCAAGGTACTTGCGATGCCGGATGACGAGCAGGAAGCCGACCAGGTTGCGATCATGCTGTCGGCGCATCGTTTCGAACGGCGGGCAAAATTTTCCGATTACGCGATCCTGTATCGCGGCAATCATCAGGCGCGCGTATTCGAAAAGGCATTGCGGCGCGAACGGATTCCGTACGTGATGTCCGGCGGGCAGAGTTTTTTCGACCGTGCGGAAATCAAGGACATCATCAGTTATCTGCGCCTGATCGCCAACGGCGACGACGATCCGGCATTCATCCGCGCGGTGACGACGCCCAAGCGCGGCGTCGGCCAATCCACGCTGGAAGCACTCGGCGCATTTGCCGGGCAATGGCAATGCTCGTTGTTCGAAGCGGTATTCAAGGGCGGCATCGAAGCGAAACTCGCCGATCGCCAGTTGACGCCGTTGCGCGATTTCTGCAACTTCATCAACCAGCTCGAATCGCGCGCCAGCCGGACCGGCGCTGCGGGAAGCGGCGAGAATGCGGCCGCGGTACTGGACGACATGATGAAGGAAATCAATTACGAAGCGTATCTGTACGATACCTTCGATGATCGGCAGGCGCAGGGAAAGTGGCAAAACGTGATCGACTTTACCACCTGGCTGAAGGAGAAGGGCACCGGCGGCAGGGACGGCACCGAGCCGGAAAAAAGCCTGCTTGAACTGACGCAGATGGTGGCGCTGATGAGCATGCTCGAAGGCCGCGACGAAGAACCGGATGCGGTACGCATGTCGACGCTGCACGCGTCGAAAGGATTGGAGTTTCCGCATGTGTTCCTGGTTGGCGTCGAAGAGGGCATCCTGCCGCACAAGGGTGATCCGGATGCGCCGGTTGACACGCTCGCCGCCCGCATCGAGGAAGAGCGCCGGCTGATGTATGTCGGCATCACCCGCGCACAACGCAGCTTGCATATCACCTGGTGCAAGAAACGCAAGCGCGCAAGAGAAAGCGTGACTTGCGACGTGTCGCGCTTTATCAAGGAAATGAAGCTGGACGAAGGCGACGCGGTGCCGACCGAAGAAGAAGCGATCACGCCGCAAAACCGGCTGGCGAATTTGAAAGCATTGCTGCAAAAGCCGAAAGCAGCTTGATCCTGCGTCGACTCATCCGGCGAGACGAGCCCCTCGGTCCGCTTCTGCCGGGAATCCGGAACAGACGTATCATGAGTGCCAACTTGTGAAACGATATCGACGGAGGAGACCATGAACAAGCTGACTGGAAAAATTGCCTGGATCACGGGCGCGGGATCGGGCATCGGGCTGGCCGGTGCACACGCACTTGCGTCGGCCGGTGCGACTGTCGTGCTGTCCGGCCGGCGCGCCGATCTTCTCGAAAAGGAAGCCGCCGCAATCGTATCCGCGGGCGGAACCGCCGACGCGATGGTGCTCGACGTCAGCGATGCCGATGCGGTAGCGCGGGTCGCGCAGGCGATTCTGGCACGCCACGGCGCGATCGATATTCTGGTCAACAGCGCCGGCCTGAACGTGCCCAATCGCTTCTGGAAGGATCAGACACCCGCTGGATGGAACGAAGTCATACGCATCAACCTCGACGGCAGCTTTTATTGTATTGCCGCGGTGTTGCCGTCGATGCGCAAGCGCCAGGACGGACTGATCATCAACATTTCATCCTGGGCCGGGAAATACAATTCGAGCGTGACGGGACCCGCCTACAACGCGGCCAAGCACGCCGTTGTCGCAATGACAGAGAATCTGAATCAGGAAGAATGCATCAACGGCATTCGCGCCTGTGCGATCTGTCCTGCCGAGGTTGCGACACCGATCCTGGACAAGCGTCCGGTCCCGCCATCAGCCGAAGAACGCGCAAGGATGTTGCAGTCGGAAGACCTCGGCCGCACGATCCGATTTGTCGCGGAAATGCCGGCACATGCGTGCATCAACGAGATCACGATAAGCCCGACCTGGAATCGTATCTTCCTGGGCGCAGCCGTTGCCAGGCGTGATTAGACTCTTCGGATGTTTGCCGGAGGGCGACGGTCAAATCGAGTCAATCTATAAATGTCCGACGTGCAAACGGGCAATCGCGCGTGGCGCGTAAACATCGTTTCACCTACTTCGGGAGCAAGCAATGGCCATTCGCGTCATAAGGCTGGGAAGTCCAAGAATCAAGGGTGAGGGTACTCGCATCGGAACAGTGCGCCGGCCGCCGCGCGCTGTGCCGAAAAGCGAATTCGCTGCGCAAAACTGGTACGACGTATGGTTTCCCAATCTCGCGCCGAGTGTCGATACCATGAAGCTGGCGCAAGCGGCCACGACACCGGCAAAGTGGACCGCATTCACGCGGAAGTACCGTGCCGAGATGGCGGCGCCGGAGCATAGCCACGCGATCGAAATGCTTGCGACCCTTTCCCATCAAACCAATTTCTCGGTCGGCTGTTACTGCGAAGACGAATCGCATTGCCATCGTTCAGTGCTGCGTGATCTGCTGGCGGAGAAAGGTGCCAGCGTCAGGTAAATACGCGAAAATATGCACGTCCTGTCGTCCGCTTGCCGCAAAGGGGCGTTTAAATATCCGTACCGGTTGCCGCGGCAACCTTGGAGAAACCGAAATGATTACTGAAGAGCGCCTGATGGATATTGAAATAAAGATCGCGCGCCAGGAAGATCTGGTCGAGACATTGAACAAGACCGTCTATCATCAGCAAAAAAAGATCGATGAACTCGAAGCGCTTTGTTCGGCGCTGGCCCGACGCGTCACGGATGTATCGAACATTGATGGTGAACGCGGTGCAGCGAACGAACGGCCGCCGCATTATTAGCCGATAATCCGGTTATCGCTCGACGAAGGCTGGAATAGATGACTGCACCGGATAAAAAAGACGACTTGCTGCGTGCCACGCTCAATCTTGAAACATCGCAAATGTCGTGGAAGGAATTACTGCGCCATTTCGCGGCTGGCACGGTCATCTTCGTTAGCGACGACCTGGATTTGATCGACGTGGCGGCGCGTATCTCGAACGACGACACCACGTCGGTTCGCCAATGGATGGCGGAAAAGCGCGTCGCAAAAGTATCCGACATGCAAGCAGCCGCGTGGCTGGAGAGTGATGCGATGCTTTGGGCCGTTGTCGTGAAGCCATGGATATTGGTACAACAGAACAAGGCGGTCTGATGGTGGGGTTTGGGATTGGCCGGTTCGACGGTTGGTGCGTAAATAATAGGCTGATGAACAGGCAAGTGCGAGTCGGAACTATCCTGCTAGCGGAAAAACTAACTGCTTTGCAATAGAATAAGTCCAGCTGATTTTCGGATCGCCTTTTGTCCAACATTCTTTAGGAAAAATTATGAAGTGTCCGGTATGCAAAGAATCCGATCTGGTCATGGCCGATCGGCAAAACATCGAAATCGATTACTGTCCGCAGTGTCGTGGCGTATGGCTGGACCGCGGCGAACTCGATAAAATCATAGAGCGCTCGTCAGAGAACAGCGCCGTACCCCCGGTTGCCCAGAACCGCGCTGCCATCCCGGAGCCCAGGCCGCAATCGGCAGATTATCGGCGTGACAGGGACGACTATCACCGGGACGGTTATCGCCACAAGAAGCGCAAGGGCTTTCTGGGCGAATTATTCGATTTCGACTGACAGCCCGTTCAGCGCAAGCAAATGCAGGTATGTTGACATCTGCGTGTTTGCTTCGGCGGTTCCGCGCCGGACTGCCTCAAGAGTTAAAAAATTAATCACTTGCGCAGGCCCTGGCGCCGGCCCGCGCTCTTTTTCGACCGTTCAAGCGACGGCTGGTAACCGGTCGGATCACTGTCGTCATCGACACCGATATCGAGTTCTTCATCACTGCTGATCTGTTCGACCCGATCGACGTCGATATCCTGACCTGCCGAAACGATGGAGTCCCGCCCCGCAGTCGCGCGTTCGCCGCTACCGGTCGAACTGCTGTCGCTGTCCAGGTTGGCATCTCCAACATCTGGTCCGGCGGTGTGGTGCGCGGTGCTTTCTTCCGGATCGGAAGTGGTGCCGGTGTCGAGCCGTATCACATCGTCTTGACCGGCCAGGCCATCGCCGCCGACCACATCGCTACCGCTGTCGGATGTGTCGCTCGGCCCAAGTGCATCGGTACCATGGCCTTTTCCGAGTTGACGGTCGGGGCGATTGAGGTTTTCCGGGTCTAGGCTGCTGCTTGCCATGAGATTCTCCTGTTCAAGAACATGCGCCTTGCCGTTTCCGTTTTCGGAAATTCATCAACGCATTGTTGCGGTAATCGCTGGACTGCGGACACTGCTTCGCAAACAATCCAGTTACACCAAGTACATATCAAACAAATTAGAAACAGGTCGGCGGCGAGAGTTCAGATAATGTCGATTGATTAATGCAATAACCGTCTTTTCATTGCGCCCACCATATCGTTGCGGATCGGTAAAATAAGCAGCTCGTTGCTTCAAAGCCTTGCCGTGTCCAGTCAATCCAATCTGTTAACCCGAAAAATCATTCATTGCGATTGCGATTGTTTTTACGCCGCAGTCGAAATGCGTGATGACCCGTCGCTGCGCGGATTACCGGTAGCAGTAGGCGGACGCGCCGACCAGCGCGGCGTGATTGCGACTTGCAATTACGAAGCACGGCGTTTTGGCGTGCACTCGGCCATGGCGACCTCGCAAGCGCTGCAGCGCTGCCCCGACTTGGTGGTGTTGCCGCCTGCAATGGAAAAATATCGCGTTGCATCCAGACAGGTTCTGGCGATCTATCGCGACTACACAGAGCGGGTCGAGCCGCTATCGCTGGATGAGGCCTATCTCGATGTTACCGACTCTGCTCACTGCAACGGAAGCGCGACGCTGATCGCACAGCAAATTCGCGCACGGATCGAACAGGCCGTCGGGATTACCGCATCGGCCGGTATCGCACCTAACAAGTTTCTCGCCAAAATCGCCAGCGACTGGAACAAGCCGAACGGGCAGTTCGTGATCAGGCCACATCAAATCGATGCATTCGTCGCAGATCTGCCGGTGGATAAATTATTCGGTGTCGGCAAAGTAACCGCCGCCAAACTGAAGAAACTGGGAGCCGTCACGTGCGCCGATTTGCGCGATTGGCCGATGGCCAGGCTGCAGCAGCATTTCGGCAAGTTCGGTCAACGACTGTTCGAACTGTGCCGGGGCATCGATATGCGCGAAGTGTCTGCGACGCGCGAGCGCAAATCGGTCAGCGTCGAAGAAACCTATGTGGTCGATTTGCCGGATCTGGCCGCTTGTGTGCAGCATTTGCCCGGCCTGATCGACAATCTGACGCGCCGCGTACAACGCGCCAATGCCGAACGCAACATGCACAAGCTTTTCGTCAAGATCCGGTTTTCCGATTTCAGGCAGACCACGGTTGAATGCATCGGTACATCGATCGATTTCGCACAATTTCAGCAACTTGTCGAAACAGGATTTCAGCGCCGAAAACGGCCGGTGCGACTGCTTGGCGTCGGCGTGCGTCTGCGTGAAGATGAAGTGATTCAGCAACTCGGATTGTTCGGCGGTCAAACTGGATTTTCGACGGAAGTGACAGACGAATAACAATACGGAAAACAACAATTTCGTGCTGCCGAAGCAGATACGCTGCGTGTAGAATGGCCGCTCTTTTCACGAACCGGACTCGATACCATGTGGTTCAAGAATCTACAGATTTACCGTCTTCCCGCGCCATGGGCCATGACAGCGGAACAACTCGAAGCCCGCCTCGCGCCGCAGGCGTTTGCACCCTGCACCAGTCTCGACATGCAAAGCCAGGGCTGGATTTCGCCGCGCGACAACGGAATGCTGGTACACACCGTCAACCGCCAGATGCTGATCGTGCTCGGCACGGAAAAGAAACTGTTGCCGGCAAGCGTGATCAACCAGGTGGCGAAGGAAAAAGCGGCTGAACTGGAAGAACAGCAAGGTTTCAAACCTGGCCGCAAGCAGATGAAGGAGATCAAGGAGCAAGTGACCGACGAACTGCTGCCGCGCGCCTTCAGCATCAAGCGCAACACCTGGACCTGGATCGATCCGGTCAACGGCTGGCTGGTGGTCGATGCCGCCAGTTCATCCAAGGCCGAAGAGGTATTGAAGCTGCTGATCAAGGCGATCGACAAGTTTCCGATGGACAGTCTGCGCGTGGCGCGCTCGCCAGTGGCTGCGATGACCGATTGGCTCGCCGCGGACGAAGCGCCGGGCGGCTTCACCGTCGATCAGGATACCGAGTTGCGCGCGACTGGTGAAGGCAAGGCAACCGTGCGCTATGTGCGCCACACGCTCGAAGCGGAAGATGTGCGCCGCCACATCGCGGGCGGCAAGCAATGCACGCGGCTGGCGATGACCTGGGCGGACCGGGTGTCGTTCGTATTGACCGAATCGCTCACGGTCAAACGAGTGGCGCCGCTGGATGTGCTCAAGGAAGACAGTGACTCGACCTTGAAGAACGACGATGAGCGTTTCGATTCCGACATTGCGCTGATGACCGGCGAACTGCATCGGATGCTGACCGACCTGGTCGCAGCGCTCGGCGGCGAAATGCAGGAAAAGAAAGCGGCATGACCGTCTGATCAAACCGTCACGGTCAAAAGCGGATCGACCAATAAAAAAGACGAACCTGGGTTCGTCTTTTTTATTCTAAATCTGGCGGAGCGGACGGGACTCGAACCCGCGACCCCCGGCGTGACAGGCCGGTATTCTAACCAACTGAACTACCGCTCCAGAACTGCTTGATGCTTGGCTTGCGCGGTGCTTGTCATCACACCCGAAGGGGCTGGATTGTACAGGAATTAAAATTTTTGGCTAGCCCCGTTCTGCGGAATATTCGCGCGACAAGGCCGGCACGGCAGCGCCCGCGCTTTGGTAAATCGACACCATACGCAGCAGGTTACCGATGAAGATTCCATTGAACACGCCGTACAGCGCGCATGTCGTCGCGACGAAGCCGGCATGTTGCGCATATGGCGGCTTCAGCGCCAGCATGATCGCTACCGCATATTTCGTGAAGAAAATTCCCATCATCAGTGCCAGCGGCATCCAGCTGCCTTGCTGAAATATTGCGCCCCGATCGACACGCACAATCACTTTGGCTGGATCAAAAAACCGCCAGGCAAGCAAGGTTGCGGCACTTAAAAATACGGTCCAGTTCAGCGCGGCGGCCAAGCTGGCACCAAAGATCGACACGATGCCCTGTAACGACAGGCCAAGCATTGCCAATGGAATGATAAAAAGCCGATTGAATGGGGTTTCGCGGTCGCTGGCGGCGCGTATTCCGCGATAGATCAGAAAAGCCAGAATCGCCCAAACCCACAGCGGCGTATTGGAAAGAATTTGCCCGAGCATACCGTTCTCCTTGTCGATTGATTCGATCGGAGCATCTTGATCGACAAGCAGACAGCCGGATAGCGTATTGCGATAAAGCGCAGAGGGCAGCGGATGAAGCAGCGAATTTCCGGCATGAACAGAAATGCCAGGAGTTTGTCCTCGCACATTTTGCGCACCGTATTGCGACTAAAACCGATATGCCGATATTTACAAAGCGAAACCAATTGCGCGGAAATCCCGACCAGAATTTTCGGCACTTGTCGTATTCGCCACAGTCGGGTATAAACTGAACAGCGTTTCAATTGCGAATCAGCATTGTTTTAATAACTTCAATAAAGGAGACATTCAATGAATCTATTTCGACGGCAGGTATTACTTGGTTTTGCCGGCGCCGCGTTGGCTGGCCTGCTGGGCGGTTGTTCCACGACCGGGACGCCGGCAGGCGAAAGCCGGTGGCAATCGTTCCAGGCGGCGGACGGCGCGGAAATTCACTACCGCCACTGGGCTGCAACTGCCACGCCGCGAGCGGTGATCCAGATCGTGCATGGCGCAGCCGAGCACAGCGGCCGCTACGATCGTTTTGCAAAGACATTGGTCGGGCAGGGGTATGCCGTGTATGCGACCGATCATCGCGGCCACGGACGCACCATGGTGCGGTCGAAAAAACTGGGCGATGCCGGACCGGATGCATGGAACCGCTTCGTCGAAGATGAGCAGCAATTGAGCCAGGCAATTCGCAAGGCGAACCCGGGCGCCAAACTGGTGCTGTTCGGCCACAGCCTCGGATCGTTCATGGCGCAGGACTACATGACCCGCCGCCCGGAACTGCTCGACGCGGTGATCCTGAGCGGCACTGCATACGGCCCGCCGCCACCCAAGGAAGTGATTGCTGCGGTCGATGACGCCGCGCTGAAATCTCCGCTCGGGCCGTCGGCAATCTGGGCCGGCCTGTTCAAGGATTTCAACAAGCAGTTCACCGGCAAGCCAGGCTTCGAATGGCTCAGCCGCGACCAGGCGGAAGTGCAGAAATACATGAACGATCCGCAGGCCGGATTTGCCTTCAGCAATGAACTGGTGCGCGATTTTTTCCGCGGCCTGGTGACCTTGCGCGATCCGGCGCGTGAAGCGCGCATTCCAAAGAACCTGCCGGTACTGGTGGTCCAGGGGTCGCTCGATCCGGTCGGCGCCAACCTGCAAGCGACGCAAGCGCTGCTTGATCGCTATAAGGCATTGGGCCTGACTCGGGTCAATCACAAGTTTTATGAAGGCGGACGTCACGAAATGCTGAACGAAACAAATCGCGATGAAGTGCAGCGCGATATTCTGATCTGGCTGAAGACGGTCGGCGGATAAATCGGCAGCCGCCGGAAGTCGGGCGGACAAGAGGGGGCAAAGGCACATGTCTTTGCCCCCTCTTTTTGCGCTCTTCAATTGCATTGACTTGCGGGACCCCGACACAGGCACCACCATCGGTATTATGGCTGATCGAGGGCGCTATTCTTGATCGCGCCCGGCGGCAGCGACGCGATCCAGGCCTGATGGCCGGACGGATCTCTCTGCCGCCAAAACCGCGACAAATGCGTCGCCGCCACACTTTGCACCTGCGCATCGGCCACCTTCGGCAAGAGCTTCGCCACTTCCTCGGGCTTGCTGTACGACCAGCGGTACAGCAGGTTCAATGCGGTCTCGCCATACTGGTCGTCGCCTCGGTACTGATCGAGCCAGGTCCATGCCGCTGCCAGATCTTCCTGTCCTTTCTGAATCGAAATCTCGGCCAGCAAACTCTTGCGGATCACCGGATCGGTGGTGCGGTTCAGATAAGCGGCCGCATCGGCCGAATTGCGCGCCACCAGACTGCCGGCAATGTCGTTCAATACCTGCGCCGGGGCAATATCGGTACGGTTGGCCAATACCTGGCGCACCCAGTCGTACGCCTGTTTCGGGTCGTGCTGTGCATAGGCGGCCGCCACTTGCTGCAGATGGGCAATCGAAGCCCGGTCTTGCATCGCCGCGACCGTGTCCGCAGCCAGCGCCAGATCGTTGCGAATCAGTTCGGGCAATATCGCACCGATGATGACGCCGTGCGGGTCGGCCCGACCCTGATTGCGCTGCACCAGGTCCAGTGCCAATCGGGGATGACTCTCGGCCAACACGCCCATGGCCGCCGCCATGTAAGTACTGTAGTTGTCGGTCATGCCGTTGGCATAATTCAGGAAGTCGTCAGGCCGCTGCTGCGCGAGCAGCGCCAAGCCATGGGCGACGACTTCCTGGCGTTCGTCGATGGGGATGCGGTTGATACTTGCCAGCGCCTGGGCCGGCGTCTGCAGCAGCCATCGGACAAACGCGGCCTGCAGCGCTGCCAGGCGGGCCGGTCCGGCCGGCTGGGTTAATGCGGCGTTGAATGGCGCTTCTGTGTCGGGTAGTTGTGTTGCAGCAGGGGCGCTGCGGTCGAAGATATTGGCCAGTTCACCGGACAGGGGGACGGTGCCGGGTTTGATGGCGCTTGCTCGTGTTTTGGACACCATCGGTTCATCGTGGCTGGCTTCAAACAGTTGCAGGCCGATGACGCCACCGATGACAGGCGCCAGCAGGAACGGAAACCAGAGTTTGAATTGCATAGGAAGCGCTCCTTCATGCCGGTTGCGTCCAGTGGTCGACTACAACGAGTGCAGGCGGCCGCTCTCGGTCCGATGCTACGTCAAGCGCGATACATTGCCCTACATGCGGCTGGAAGCCGGCAAATCCTGCCGGCTTCCAGCCCGATACAGCAGACTTGCGATGTCTGCTGTATCCGCCCTGCATTAGTACGGGCAGTTCTCGCGATATTCGGAAATCGCGGTCAGCGATAGGTCCGCCTGATGTGGCGAACCACACAGGTATGGGCTGTAACGAGTATCGTTATCCATGAAACGCTTCATCCATGACACGCCGTATTTGCCGATCAGGCCTGCATTGCTGTTGCCGCTGTTGGCGCAACTATGGCTGCCGTTATTGATTTCAAGATAGGCTTTCTCAGTGCTGGTCGGAATGCTGTTGTAGAACGGCGATGCATGGGAATTTACCGGCGCGGTCGAATCGCTTTCGCAGGCAATGATCATGGTCGGCACTGTGACACCGGAGAAGTTGGTGCTGTCATTCCATGGCGCAAACGGAATGGCCGCCTTCAGCGTCGGATTGTCGTCCGCTGCAATCAGCGAGCCGCCGCCGCCCATCGACCAGCCCATTACGCCCAGACGATTCGGATCGACCTTGCGATAGATCGGATGACTGCTGGTATTGCTGAAGGTTTTCAGCTGATTCAGCGCGGCCATTAACTGGGTTGCGCGGCTGGGTGGCCGATCGCCAGTGGAATTGGTATCGATGGTGATCACGACAAAGCCGTGGGAAGCCAGACGCGGGCCCCACCAATTGATGCTTGACTGGCGCGCCAGATAACCTGGAACAACGGCTATCGCGGCAAACGGGCCCGTGGTATTGGTCGGATGGTAGATCGTACCGCCGCCATAGCCGTTCGCAGCCGAAGAAGAAACGGACGTCGTGGTGTAAGTGAATGGGCCGGTGCTTGCTTCAAGCATGCTTTTGGTAGGATCCGGGCCTTTTTGATACGGATTATCCGATGGCGGCGGTTCCTCGCCACCACCGCCGCCGCTGGTGCCTTCGAGCCGAACGTTGTCGACCGTATAGCTTTCCGAACTCAGGCTGGCATTGATCCGGAAGCGCAAGCGCAAGTTACTCTGGTTTTCAGCCGATGCCGGCAAGTTGAACGTGACGCGCCCGGACGCGGACCGGATCGATTCGACCGCGGTATAAGTGCTGCCGTTGGTAGAAAATTCGGCAATGCC
>JAKFFO010000121.1:0-11156 GCA_036675035.1 Oxalobacteraceae bacterium | reverse complement strand
ATCGGAAAACAAGGGCAGCATCGCTACACCACCCGGCGCAACGACTTGCGGCTGTGCGAACGGATCTTGGCCGATACTTGAGCGCGCCGCCGCAGGCGCGCCGCGTCGAGCAGCATCAAACCGGCCCAGCGATAGATATTGAAATCCTTGACCAGCGAACGCATGCTGTGCATGCGCTCGCACTGCTCCATTTCGGGCATGGTCAGCGCGCGGTACAGTGCATCGGCGCTTTGCTCGATATGGTATGGATTGACGATCAGGGCTTCATGCAGTTCCCGCGCCGCGCCGGTGAATTGGCTCAATATCAGCACGCCCCGCTCGTCTTCGCGTGCGGCAATGAACTCCTTCGCGACCAGGTTCATCCCGTCATGCAAACTGGTCACCAGGCATACATCGGCGGCGCGGTAATAGCGGTTGACCTGGTCCGATTCATGGTGCTCTATTTTCAACATGATCGGCAGATAGCTGCCGTTGCCGAAGCGCTGGTTGATGCGCTCGACCAGCGTGCGCACCCGCGCCTCGAAATTCTGGTATTCCTCCAGCGAGGACCGGCTTGGCGCGGCAATCTGCACCAGCGTAAAGCGCCCGACCATCGACGGCTGCTGCTCCAGCATCGTCTCTACCGCCTGGAACCGTTCGATAATGCCCTTGGTGTAATCGAGCCGGTCGACGCCGATTCCCAGCAAATGGTTAGACGGCAGTCCGAGCTCCTCGCGTATGGCGGTGCGGCATTCGGCGATACCGGGTTGATCGGCCGCATCCGGCCATGCGATCGAGATCGGGTACGGCTCGACCTGGGTCAGGTCGCCGCCGTACGAAATCGTGGACGATTCATATTCGATGCGCGCCTCCAGATAGCGATCGACGGTTTCCAGGAAATTCTTGCAATGGAAAGGTGTATGGAAACCGAGGATGGTACTGCCGAGCAGACCTTCGAGGATTTCTTCGCGCCACGGGCATATGCCGAACGATTCCGGATTGGGCCAGGGAATATGCCAGAACATGATGATGGTCGCCTTGGGCAGTTTTTCGCGCACCATGCCGGGCAATAACGCGAAGTGATAATCCTGCACCAGCACCACCGGATCGTCGGTACGTGCTTCGCTGACTACCGCATCGGCAAAGCGCTGGTTGATCGTGACGTATTGATCCCAGTCGGACGATCGAAACACCGGGCGCACATGCGCGATATGGCATAACGGCCACAAACCTTCATTGGAAAAACCGTAGTAATAGCCCTCTTCTTCTTCCTTGGTCATCCAGACCCGTCGCAAGGTATAGGCGGGTTTTTTTGGCGGCACCGGAACCCGATCATCGCGGTCCACGGTTTCACGATCGGCAGTGCCGCTGCCGTGCGCGATCCAGGTGCCGGAACAGGCACGCATCACCGGTTCGACCGCAGTGACCAGGCCGCTGGCCGGGCGCCGGACTTCAACACCGCGATCGGTATGGGTATGGATATACGGTTCGCGGTTGGACACGACCAGCACCTGATCGCCGGCCAGTTCATCATGCAGCAGCGAACGCAGTTTTTCGGGCGACCAGTATTGCGGAGAATGATCCTGCACGCGGCGCTCGACATTGAATTCATGCAGCAGCGCGCGCAGGTCACCGACCAGCGGCCGGATTTCAGGCGGCGTATTCGATTGCGAACGAGTGACCGCATCGCGGCGCAGAATACCCTTGACCGCGTTGATCCAGCCGCGCCAGCTGATGTGCGCAATGAATACGGTAATCAATGAAATGGCGATCGCCAGCAGCACGAAAAGCACAATCACGTATTGCCGCGTTTCAGCGCTGCGCTGCTCGATGAAGCTCATGTCGTGCACCAGGATCAGCGTGCCGAGATGTTGTGAATCACGGATCAGGGGCCGTTCCGTAATGTGCATTGGCCCCTCCGGCAACTTCACCAGCGTCTGCCGCAATGCGCTGTCGGCCGGCGTGGCCGGGCATCGCAGTGTGGTTGGAAACATTACGGTCTTGTATACCAGGGTGCCACGGGCATCGCATAATCCCAGCGCGGCCAGTCGACCATCCTGTTGTGCAGAGCGATCGAGTAGCTGTGCAATTTTCTGACTGGCCTGTTGCGGCAGATAGTCGAGCAAGGGATCCTGCAGCGCACCGGCGAGCATTTGCGCACGAGCATCCAGATCGCGCATGAACCAGCGTTGCGTCATGCCGTCAACCACCGGTACGACGGCATAGGCGAACAGCGCCACCACCAACGCCAGCGGCAAAATGAAACGCAATGACAGACGGAAAGAGCGAAACGGCGCCGGTTCTTGCGGTAGGGAGTTTATCGCCATGGCCGGCCTGCTTCCTTGATGCCAGTCTGCGTAAAGCAATCAGGTCCTACCGGATTGATTCGGTAAATGAGAATGCTTTGAAAAGATGCGAGGCCATTTTTCTGCATGACAGAATTCGAATCGCAATTCAAATATGCCGATGGAAAACCCTCAAGATCACATACGAAAAAATCAAAAGTCATTTAATAATCTTTGCTTGCGATTCATGGGCCGGCAGAGCAAAAACCGCTGATGGCAAGCCGCGCCGTTGAAGGAAAGCGCGTAAATTCGTTTGGGGAAATATTCTCTAATTAAACCTGTACACCCACCTTCGTATAACCGGCAGCGCCCGCTTCCCTGATATGCATTCGAGTGAGCAAAGCGCTCAACTCTTCCAAGATGCAAGCTTGCCATTCCTGGCGGCGGTCGATTTGATCGAACGCAACTTTGGCAGTCTACGGCCTGACAAATCGCATTTCGTGCCGCGTGTCATTGATCGCAACGTCGTCGCAGCGTCGCGCCTCGTCCTGTATATGGACATTGCGCGCCCTTGTCAGTTCCGGACCGAAAGGCGTACCCGCGCGCTAATGAATTGACCTGCGGCCATCGGGCTATTTGATGCCAGAGCAGCAAAGCTATTACGCATGCCTGAAATTTTTCCGGAAGACGAACTTCGGCGAACTTTCGCAGCGCGTGCCACTCATTTGATAACAGGCGGCGCGATCGGAATATCGCTCCCGACCGGACGAATGAACGAAGTACCGGATACCAGGAGAAAATCATGACGCAAGATGAGAGTGAGCAACCAATCGCCGGCACCAACATCGCAATACTCGTGACCGACGGATTTGAACAGGTCGAGCTGACCGGTCCGCGCGAAGCGCTTGAAAATGCCGGCGCCACTACCAGGATCGTTTCGGCAAAGCATGGCAAGGTGCAAGGATTTAATCATGACGTCAAGGCGGATCAGTTCGACGTGGATCTGACGTTCGATGAAGCATATGCAGAAGACTTTGATGGAGTGCTGCTGCCCGGCGGCGCACTTAATTCGGACCAGATCAGGGTAATTCCGGAAGCGCAGCGCATCGTGCAAGGCATGCAGGAAGATGGCAAACCGATCGCAGTGATATGCCATGGCGCATGGCTGCTCGTGTCGGCGGGCCTGGTCGAAGGCCGGACCATGACCAGTTGGCCGACATTGCAGGACGATATTCGCAATGCCGGCGGTAACTGGGTAGACCAGGAAGTCGTAATTGACGGCAACTGGGTCAGCAGCCGCAAGCCGGACGATATTCCTGCATTCAGCCAGGCAGTGGTCGAATGCCTGACGCAGCGGGTCGCCGCAAGCGTGCGCGGCACACGGGACGAACAGACCGGCATCGGCTTGAGCGGTTGATTACTTTCTTATCAACTGCTTCTTTTTCCGCCAATTGCTTGTCCAACTTCATGCATGAAATTGGCGCAGCCCGTCAAGGTCAAGAATGGTGATGCTGCCATAGTCGATTTTCAGCAGCTTTTCTTTTTCGAGTATCTGCAACGCCTGGTTCGCACGCTGGCGTGATGTGCTGCACAGATAGCCTATTTCCTCCTGGGAAATCTGCAAGCGGCTGCCATAGCCCGGATTCAGGTATGAGTTGAATAATGCCGCCAGGCAGCGCGCGACTCGCGCGTCGGTGCCCAGCATCCGGTCATATTCGACCAGCGAAATAAATAGGCCGAGCCGTTCATTCAGCTGCATCAGCAAAAATCGATTGAACGGGATGCTGTTGTCGAGGAGCCAGTTGAACGTCGCACGCGGCATCAATGCAAGGTGGCTGTCGCGCAGTGCGACGACATCGTATTTTCGCGCTTCGGTCTTGAGCAGCGACCCCTCGCCGAACCAGCCGCCGGTCAGCAGGCCGGTAAATGTCACAATCTTGCCTTCAGGCGATACGCTGCTCATTTTCAGCAGCCCTTCGGTGACTCCCATCCAATGCTCCACCGGATCGCCTTTGCGGCAAACGAAAGCGCCGGCCGGCACCAAGCGCTCCGTCATTTCAGATTCGACGCGATCGAGTTGTGCGTCGGTCAGCGCTTTCCCCCAAATGGTTTGACACAGCATGTCTCTCATGGATGTTTTGAGTTCGCTCATTGTGCAATGCAGTATAGAAAGTCGATGAATTGTCTGTGAAATGACATCCGCAGCGATAAACAGGGACTATCATCATCGCATAAAAGCGGCGCGGTCTGCGACGGCTTCGGCAAGCGTTGCACGCGCGGCCAAAAAGAACGACCGACGATACGCAAACATAATTATTAGAGGTTGACGATGGTGGAGACAAATCAGCGTCCCGGGGTGCAGACGTTCCCCCGGCTAATGCTGCAGCACGCACAGACACGCCCGCACAAGGCGGCTTTCCGCGAAAAAGATCTCGGCATCTGGCAAACATCGACCTGGCAGCAAGCCAGCGACGAGGTCCGTGCGCTGGCCTGTGGCCTGGCTGCACTCGGATTCAAGCGCGGCATGAATCTGGCGATCATTGGCGACAACCGGCCGCGCCTGTATTGGGCGATGGCGGCGGCGCAGTGCCTGGGCGGCGTTGCGGTCCCTCTGTATCAGGATGCGCCGGCAGCGGACATGGCCTATGTGCTCGACAATGCCGAAATCGATTTCGCGGTGGTCGAAGACCAGGAGCAGGTCGACAAGCTGCTGGAGATCAAGCTGACGATGCCTGAACTCAGCTCACACCTGCAGCATATCGTGTTCGAGGATGAGCGCGGCATGCGCAGCTATTCTCAGGCGGAACTCACTCCCTATGAAAAAATCCAGCAGACCGGACGCGAATTCGATCGCGCCAATCCGGATTTCTTCATGGAACAAATCAATACCGGTACCCAGGATGACGTGGCGGTCATGTTGTATACATCCGGCACCACCGGCAAGCCCAAAGGCGTTTGCCAGACGTACGGATCATTGATCGCAGCGGCCACCGGCGGCGTGTCCTTCGACAAGCTGACCAGCGACGACGAAATCCTGTCGTACCTGCCGATGGCATGGGTCGGCGATAACCTTTTTTCGTATGCGCAGGCGATGGTCGCCGGCTTTACCGTCAACTGCCCGGAGTCGGGCGATACGGTGATGACCGACCTGCGCGAGATCGGCCCGACTTATTATTTCGCACCGCCGCGCATCTTCGAAAGCCTGCTGACCACGGTCATGATCCGCATGGAAGATGCGAGCGCGATCAAGCGCAAGCTGTTTCACTATTACATGGATGTCGCGAAACGCGTCGGGTCCGACATTCTCGATCGCAAACCGGTCAGCCTCACGGCTCGCCTCAATTACGCGCTTGGCAATCTGCTGATTTACGGGCCGCTGAAAAACGTGCTGGGCATGAGCCGCGTGCGCATCGCCTATACCGCGGGCGCCGCAATCGGCCCGGACCTGTTCCGCTTCTATAGATCGATCGGCGTCAACCTGAAACAGTTGTATGGCGCTACCGAAACCTGCGCCTACGTGTGCCTGCAACCGGACGGCAATATCAAGTTCGACAGCGTCGGACTGCCTGCGCCGGGGGTCGAAGTCAAGCTGGCGGACAACGGTGAAGTACTGGTCAAATCCGCCGCGATGCTTAAAGAATATTACAAGCGCCCGGATGCGACCGCCGAAGTGATCGACAGCGAGGGCTACTTCCATACCGGTGATGCCGGCTATTTCGATGAAGAAGGCCATTTGAAAATCATCGACCGCGCGGCCGATGTCGGCAAGATGGTCGGCGGCGATATCTTCGCGCCCAATTACATCGAGAACAAGCTCAAGTTCTTCCCGTTCATCAAGGAAGCGGTGGCCTTCGGCAATGAGCGCGACAAGGTATGCGCCTTCATCAACATCGATATGGAAGCGGTCGGCAACTGGGCCGAACGGCGCGGCATTGCCTACGCCGGCTACACCGATCTTGCGGCCAAACAGGAAACCTACGGATTGATTGCCGATTGCGTTGAAAAGGTCAACGCCGATCTGGCTGCCGAAGCGCTGATGGCCGGCACCCAGATTCACCGCTTCCTGGTGTTGCACAAAGAGCTCGACCCGGATGACGACGAACTGACCCGCACCCGCAAGGTGCGCCGCAAGTTCATCGCCGAAAAATATCGCGTGCTGATCGATGCGCTGTATGAAGGCAAGGCGTCGCAATACATCGAAACCCAGGTGAAGTTCGAGGATGGCCGGCAAGGCATGGTGAGCGCAGACCTGAAGATCAGCGACGTGAAAATCTTCGCTGCAGTAAAACACGCAGCCTGAAATAGTGAAGCGTCAAGAACCCCAAGAAACCCCATGGCAGAAAACAGAAAAATCGGCGAAGTAATCCTGAGCCTGCAGAATATTTCGCTGGCATTCGGCGGCGTCAAGGCATTGACCGATATCTCCTTCGACGTGCGCGAGCATGAAATCCGCGCCATCATCGGCCCCAACGGCGCCGGCAAGAGTTCGATGCTGAACGTGATCAACGGCGTCTACCGGCCGCAGCAAGGCGAGATCATTTTCCGCGGCAAGCACCGCAAGGGCATGAATACCTACGATGCCGCCAAAAACGGCATCGCGCGCACGTTCCAGAACATTGCGCTGTTCAAGGGCATGTCGGTGCTCGACAACATCATGACCGGCCGCAACCTGAAAATACAGAGCAATTTCCTGCTGCAGGCGCTGTACTGGGGACCGGCCCAGAAAGAAGAAATCGCACATCGGGTAAAGGTCGAGGAAATCATCGACTTCCTGGAAATCCAGCATATCCGCAAGACGCCGGTCGGCCGCCTGCCGTACGGACTGCAAAAACGCGTCGAGCTTGGCCGTGCGCTGGCGGCAGAACCGAAAATCCTGCTGCTGGATGAACCGATGGCCGGCATGAACGTGGAAGAAAAGCAGGACATGTGCCGCTTCATCCTCGACGTCAACGACCAGTTCGGCACCACGATCGTGCTGATCGAGCATGACATGGGCGTGGTGATGGATATTTCGGACCGGGTGGTGGTGCTGGATTACGGCAGGAAGATCGGCGACGGTACGCCGGACGAAGTACGCAGCGACCAGAACGTGATCAACGCGTATCTGGGTGTGGCGCATTAGGTTTTAGGTTTTAGGTTTTAGGTTTTAGGTTTTAGGTTTTAGGTTTTAGGTTTTAACTCCTTCCCCCTTGCAGGGAGGGTGGAGCAAGGAATTCGGACGGTATACCGTCCGCTTGAGGAACGGACCGCGCTTGCAAGCGTGGTCGCCTCGGTTGGGATGGGGGTAGAGTGTTTAAATCACACCGGTAGTTATTCAACCGCACTACCCTCTCCCTCCCTTGCAGGGCGCGTCTGCGCTGTTAGGCGCAGACCGTTCCGCAGGCGTGGGGCAATGCCCCACGGAACCCCCGCTCCACCCCTCTCCCTGCAAGGGAGAGGGGACTCTAAAGTGTGAATTGGAATCGGACCAACATGAATTTTTTCTTTGAAGTGCTGATCGGCGGCCTGCTCTCGGGCGTCATGTATGCGCTGGTTGCGCTGGGCTTCGTGCTGATCTACAAGGCATCCGGCGTGTTCAATTTCGCGCAGGGTGCGATGGTGTTTTTTGCGGCCCTGACCTGCGTCAGCATCAAGCTCGAATTCGGCCTGTCGCTCTGGTTCGCGATTCCGATGACGATGGTAATCATGGTCGTGCTGGCGGTGGCGATCGAGCGGGTCGTATTGCGCCCTCTCGTCAACCAGTCTGAAATCACGCTGTTCATGGCGACCATCGGACTGACCTTCTTTATCGAAGGCCTGGCGCAATTGATGTGGGGCTCGCAGGTCAAGCGACTGGATCTCGGCATTCCCGACGTACCGATGCAATCCCTGCTTGATAAGTTCAATATCGTGATATCGCAGTTCGACCTGATCGCGGCGGGCATTTGCGCCGCGCTCGTCATCGCGCTCGCCTTCATTTTTTCAAAAACCAAGATCGGGCGCGCATTGCGCGCGGTCGCGGACGACCATCAGGCGGCATTGGCGGTCGGCATCCCGCTGCAGCACATCTGGGCCGTGGTCTGGGCGGCGGCCGGCTTTGTCGCACTGGTGGCCGGTTTGCTCTGGGGCGCGCGCAACGGCGTGCAATTTTCGCTGACCTTCGTGGCACTGAAAGCGTTTCCGGTGCTGATACTCGGCGGATTTACATCGATTCCAGGCGCCATTGTCGGCGGCCTGATCATCGGTGCGTCGGAAAAACTGGCGGAGGTTTATATCGGGCCGATGGTCGGCGGCGGAATCGAAGGCTGGTTCCCTTATGTGCTCGCACTGGCGTTCCTGCTGATACGGCCCGAAGGACTGTTCGGAGAGAAAATCATCCGACGCATTTGAGCGCACCCTTGCATGTTCAAGACATTACGCAGGCATTAACACGGAGTCAGGAATAAAGCATGTTCTACCGAGAAGCAGGTCAATTCAAAACCACGTATCAAGCCGACAGCCAGATCATGCCGATCCGGCAGGATCGCGTCGGCATGGCGATTATTCTCATCGTTGCATTTGCGGTCGTGCCCTTGTTCGCATCGCCGTACATATTTTCGGCGATCCTGATTCCGTTCCTGATTTTCGCGCTGGCGGCGCTCGGCCTGAATATCCTGACCGGCTATGCCGGCCAGATGTCGCTCGGTTCTGCGGCATTCATGGCGGTAGGTGCTTTTGCATCCTACAACTTCGTGCTGCGCATTCCCGGCATCCCGGTCCTGCTGGCGTTCGTGCTGGGTGGCCTGTGCGCGGCCATGGTCGGCATCGCATTCGGTTTGCCGTCGCTGCGCATTCGCGGTTTTTATCTGGCCGCCTCCACGCTGGCAACGCAGTTTTTCGTGGTCTGGTGCCTGACCAAGGTCGGGTGGTTCACCAATTACAGTTCGTCGGGCGTGATCACGGCACAAAGAATCACCATCCTCGGTTATGACTTTACGTCGCCGACCAGCAAGTATCTGCTGACGCTGTCGATTGTCTGCGTGATGGCCCTGCTGGCCAAGAACATGATCCGCTCCAATGTCGGCCGATCGTGGATGGCGGTACGCGACATGGATGTGGCTGCAGAGGTGATCGGCTTCCGGCTGATGCGCACCAAGCTGCTCGCATTTGCCGTCAGCTCTTTTTACTGCGGCGTGGCCGGTGCGCTGTATGCCTATGCTTACCTGGGCACCGTCGAGCCGGAGGCATATAACCTGGATCTGTCGTTCCGGATTCTGTTCATGATCATTATCGGCGGCGTCGGCTCGATTCTCGGTTCGTTCCTCGGTGCCGCGTTCATCATTCTGCTGCCGATCGGCCTGAACATACTGGCTCACACCCTGGGATTACGGACTTCGGTCGCGTCGAATCTGGAACTGATGGTGTTCGGCGGATTGATTATTTTTTTCCTGATCGTCGAACCGCACGGCCTGGCGCGCCTGTGGCAGATCGGCAAGGAAAAATTACGTTTGTGGCCATTCCCGCACTAGCTCGCAGCAATGACAAGAGGCTGGCAAGGAAATTTTCTGTTGTTTTGACAGGTGGTTTTGTTTCTGTACTTTAAAGGAGAAGCACAATGAAATTCGTCAAATCCGTCCTGCTGGGCGCGGCTTTGCTCGGCGCAGTCAGTGTGGCCAACGCGCAGAATCAGCAGTTTGTTCCAATATTGTCGTACCGTGTCGGGCCTTATGCCGCAGGCGGTTCCGGCTTTTTCGGCGGCGCCATCGATTACATGAATCTGGTCAATGCGAATGGCGGTATCAACGGCGTCAAGCTGTCGTGGGAAGAATGCGAAACCGAGTACAACGCGTCGCGTGGCGTTGAATGCTACGAGCGCCTGAAAACCAAGAACGGCGGCGCATCGCTGGTCGAACCGCTGTCGACCGGTATCGCATACGGGATTCTGGATCGCGTCAGCGTCGACAAGATCCCGATGACCACGCTGGGCTACGGCCGCTCCGACGCCGCCAATGGCAAGGTGTTCCCGTACGTGTTCCCGTTGATCACGAGCTACTGGAACCAGGCTGCAGCCATGGTCAAGTATCTCGGCGACAAGTCCGGCGGCATGGACAAGCTGAAAGGCAAGAAGATCGTGCATCTGTATCACGACTCTGCCTATGGCAAGGAGCCGTTCCCGGTACTGGAAGCGCAGTCGCAACAGTACGGTTTCGAGCTGATCAAGATTCCTGTCGCACATCCCGGCAACGAGCAGCAATCGCAATGGCTGCAGATCCGCCAGGCCAATCCCGATTACGTGATCCTGTGGGGCTGGGGCGTGATGAATGCGGTAGCGATCCAGACCGCGCAACGCAATGGCTTCCCGCGTGAAAAGATGCTTGGCGTATGGTGGGCTGGTTCGGAAGAAGATACCAGGCCGGCCGGTCCTGCCGCCAATGGTTACACCACGATGACCTTCAACACACCGGGCAACTATCCGGTACTCGATGACATCCGCAAGAAAGTCTACGATGCAGGCAACGGCAATCTCGCAGACAAGAACCGCGTCGGCTCGGTGTACCACATGCGCGGCGTAACAGCGGGCATCCTGTGGGTTGAAGCGATTCGCAAGGCGCAGGAAAAGTACGGCAAGGGCAAAGTGATGACAGGCGAACAGGTGCGCTGGGGTCTGGAAAACCTGAATGTCGATGCCGCACGCCAGAAGGCGCTGGGCGCTTTCGACATGTTCCCGCCGGTCAAGACATCGTGCGACGATCATGAAGGATCGGGCGCGGTCAAGGTCCAGCAATGGAAAGACGACAAGTGGGTTGCGATCACTCCGCAGTGGGTCGTGGGCGACAAGGTCCTGACTCGAAAATTGCTGGAGGAATCATCCGCCAAGTACGCTGCCGAGAAAAATATCAAGCCGGCTTGCTTGCAATAAGCGTTGCGTTCGAT
>JAKFFO010000117.1:0-1770 GCA_036675035.1 Oxalobacteraceae bacterium | reverse complement strand
CGCCGACCATGGCAGCCATCGTGGTCATCATGATCGGCCGTGTAGATTCGCAATGGAATCTTCGGCTGATAATCCGTAATCTTGTCGAGTGACGGAAGATTTGGTTTGACGTAGAGAAAGACATACGCCGAAAGTAATACCGCGCCGGCACCCAATCCGGTGCCCACTATCAGCGCTGCCTGCAGCAAGCGCGCTCGTGACACAAATTTGAATGGATTTATCACTTTGGAACGGCCATCCGATGGCCATCATGTCTGGACCGGAAAGTATAAGACAGTTCTTGCACATGCCAATGCGACTTTACACTCTGTAACCGTAGCTGGCGGCACATCCTGTTGAGCAATATTGTCATTTGGCCATTTCAGGACGCGTGACTCGGCTCGCTCCGATTTTCTATCGTTCGGTTCGACTCCAGCTGCAATGGCCCCCTGCCGCTGAACCGATCGAGCAAGAGATAGATCACCGGCGTAATGAACAACGTAATCACTTGCGACACCATCAAACCGCCGACCACCGCCAGCCCCAGCGGCTGACGCAGCTCGGCACCGGCCCCGAGGCCGAGCGCGATCGGCAAGGCGCCGACCATGGCAGCCATCGTGGTCATCATGATCGGCCTGAATCGCAACAGGCAGGCGGTCCGGATCGCCTGGGCCGGCGTCTGGCCCTGATTGCGCTGTGCATCCAGTGCGAAGTCGATCATCATGATCGCGTTCTTTTTCACCAGGCCGATCAGGAGCAGGATGCCGATGGTCGCGATCAGCGTCAGTTCGAGGCCGAACAAGTGCAGCGTCAGCAGCGCGCCGAGCGCGGCCGACGGCAACCCGGCCAGAATCGTGATCGGATGAATATAGCTCTCATAGAGCACGCCGAGCAGAATGTAGATCACCACCACGGCCAGCAGCAACAGTGCAATCTGACTGTTTTGCGACGACTGGAATACCGCAGCGTCGCCGGCATAGGATGCGATTACGCTGGCGGGCATGTCGATCGACCTTTCCATCCGGTCTATTTTACGGGTCGCATCGCCCAGCGCCACATCGGGTGCCAGGTTGAATGAAATCGTGATTGCTTCGAGCTGGCCTTGATGATTGACTGAAATCGGCCCGGCGGTGCGGCGCACCGTGGCGACGCTCAGTAATGGCACCAGCTCGCCGCTGCTGCTGCGCACATGGATATCGCTCAGATCGCCTTCATCCTGCTGCCCGCCGCCGGCATCCTGCATGATCACCGAGTAGCTGTTGCTGCTGGTGAAAATCGTCGATACCTGGCGATCGCCGTAGGCGCTATAGAGCGCGGTACGGATATCCTGTATCTGTATGCCGGCGTCGTTGGCGCGGTCGCGATTGATATCGACCACCGCCTGCAGCCCCTTCATCTGCGAATCACTGACCACGTCCTGGAATGCCGGATCGGCCCGCATCTGCGTCTGCATTTTATCGGCCCAGATTGCCAGCTCGTCGGCCCGTACACTTTGCAATACATACTGAAAGCGGCTGGCGCTTGATCGGCCTCCCAGCCGGAGATTCTGTACCGGCGTAAGGTAAACCGACAAGCCGGGCACGCCGCCGACCTTGCGGCGCAAATCCTTCAGAACCTGATCCATCGACTGGCGCTCGCTGCGCGCCTTCAAGCCGATGAACAGATAGCCGGTATTGCCGTCCCGCACGCGCGACGTGATGCTTTCGACATTCGGATCGCGCTGGATGATATCTGCGGCATTGGTCACCAGCGATACCATGGTCGGATAGGACGCATCCTGCGGTCCTTCGA
>JAKFFO010000040.1:0-50170 GCA_036675035.1 Oxalobacteraceae bacterium | reverse complement strand
AAACAGCATCTGGTCGATGTCTGGGACCATGCATTCCTGACATATGAAAAAGATACCGTGGTGCGGGAATTTCTCGACAGCATACCGGGACACAAGACCGTGATCATCGATCGCATTCCGACCGTTGAGAATCTTGCACAGACTGCTTTCAATATTTTGAGAGTTGCTTATCAGGACAGGTACGGCACCGGATTGCGTCTGCAAAAACTGGTGCTGCATGAGACGCCGAATTGCTGGGCCGAGATCACTGCGGACTAAGGCGGACGGCAAATGCAGGATTCCAACTACATGCAGCAAGCACTCTCACAGGCACATAACGCATGGGCACTGGGCGAGGTGCCGGTCGGCGCAGTGGTCGTCAAGGATGGCGAGATTATTGCAACCGGCTTCAATCAACCGATAGGGACACATGATCCGACTGCGCATGCGGAAATAATGGCGTTGCGTGCGGCAGCCAGCATTGTCGGCAATTACCGGCTGCCGGGCTGCGAACTGTACGTTACGCTGGAACCCTGCGCAATGTGTGCAGGAGCGATGATGCATGCCAGGCTTGCGCGAGTGGTGTTTGGTGCGGCCGACCCGAAGACCGGGGCATGCGGTTCGATCGTCAACCTGTTCGAGCAGGAAAAACTCAACCACCATACCGAACTTGTCGGCGGCGTGATGGCACAGGAATGCGGCGCCTTGCTCAAGGATTTCTTCGCTACGCGACGGGCCGAAGCCCAGCGAGCCTTGCTCGGACGCGTGGAGTCTGATTCAGTCTAGGATCGCAGACTTGCGGCGCAATCGCTCGACGGCAATTCGGTGCTCGAATCAACCATATCAATCCTCTGTCTGGAAAATATCTTGTGAAAGGATGGCTTTGCCTACTATCGATACCAACGGCGTCACGCTTACCTATGAAACGCAGGGCAATCCCGGCGACACGCCGCTGCTGCTCATCATGGGTCTGGGAATGCAGCTTATTTCGTGGCCGGATTCGTTTTGCCGCGCGCTGGTCGACCGCGGTTTTTACGTCATCCGCTTCGACAACAGGGACAGCGGCTTATCGACCAAACTTCAACGATTCGGCGCACCAAATATAAAACTCGCATTTGTAAAATCGATGTTTCGCTTGCCGGTTGCCGCTGCATATACACTCCACGACATGGCGAAGGACACGATCGGTTTGCTGGATGGAATTGGTATCGACAACGCGCATATTATCGGCGCATCGATGGGCGGCATGATCGCGCAAATCATTGCTGCCGACTATCCGGACCGCACCTTGAGCCTCACCTCGATCATGTCTACCAGCGGAAGAAAAGGCTTGCCGGTCGCGGACAGCGAAGTGCGGGATGCAATGCTGTCTCGCCTCGGAAATCCGAACGACCATAATGAGGTGATCAATCGATCGGTCAGATTCCTTCAAATGATTGGTAGCCCACGCTACCCGGTGCCCGCAGCAACGCTTGCCGAACGAGTCATCACCAGCCTTCGGCGCAACGTAAGTCCGGACGGCGTTACGCGGCAGCTACACGCTGTCATGGCATCAGGAGACCGCGTATCGCTGCTCAAGAAGGTGCGGGTGCCGGCTCTCGTGATTCATGGCAATGCGGATCGACTGGTACCGATCGCCTGCGGTCGCGATACCGCGAGCCTGATTCCTGGAGCGGTCTTCCGTGAAGTCGACGGGATGGGACATAATTTCCCTTCCGAACTGGACGCTACTCTCGCAAGCATGATCGAGGCCCATTGCAAGGGAAAGCCGATACCTGAAGCGATGCATGGATAAGCCCCGAAATGAGAGATAAACTTGTCGACATCGGTGTCGCGATCGTCGCGCCCGGCGGCTATGCGCCTGATGAAGCGTTGCTGGCACGGGCGATCGGACGCTTGGAGGCGCAGGGATGCCGGGTGCGAAATTTTTATGACCCGGCCGCAAAACATCAGCGCTTCGGCGGCACCGACGACATGCGGGCAGCGCAGCTCCACGCAGCGGCAAGCGATCCTGACATGCAGGTCGTGCTTGCCTTGCGCGGCGGTTACGGAATGTCGCGTCTATTGCCCGCGCTTGACCTGAAAATGCTCGCGGCGAGCGGAAAAATATTCGTCGGCCATAGCGATTTCACCGCGTTACAGATGGCGCTTCTGGCCCATGCCGGCGGCAAAAGCTTTGCCGGGCCGATGATTTGCGACGACTTCACGCGCGAACACGCGAGTGATTTCACGATGCATCATTTCTGGCAATGCCTGAGCAACTCAAGTTTCGCGATCGTGGGTTCATCGCAAAATAATCCGGCAGTCGATCTGTCCGGACTTTTGTGGGGCGGCAACCTGACGATGTTGACCCATCTGGTCGGCACACCGTATTTTCCGGATATCGACGGTGGAATCTTATTTATCGAGGATGTCAACGAGCATCCCTACCGGATCGAACGGATGTTGCTGCAACTGCTGCATGCCGGCGTGCTGGCGCGCCAAAGCGCAATACTGTTCGGTGATTTTTCCAGTTACCGGTTGAGCGGCTACGATAACGGCTACGACTTCAATGCAATGCTGTCCTACATGCGCCGGCAGCTATCGATACCGGTATTGACCGGACTTCCTTTCGGGCATATTCAGGACAAGGTAACGCTGGTGGTCGGATGCAATGCGCACCTGCGGTCCGACATGAGTTCGTTCGAGCTGCGCATGACCGGCTATCCGGTGATCGAGTCCGCGAAATTCAGCAGCGGATTGTGAATCTGTAGCCGGCAGGAGCCTTTTCAGTTCGACAACAATGTAAGCCCAACTGACAGGCCTCTGGAAATGTTTCAACTGAATGGTTGGCCGATCCGGTTGCCAGAGTGCGAATAGATTCTGCGAACAACTATGCATACGCCTCTGAACGATCCGATTTCACGGCTCGCCGCAACGAAATTTCGCTTGTCGCTCGGTGGTAAAATAGCGGGCTTCACAGTTTCACATCGTAAGGGTTTGTTCAGTGCTTTCCACAGCTAACATCACAATGCAGTTCGGCGCAAAGCCGTTGTTTGAAAACGTTTCCGTCAAGTTCGGCGAAGGTAATCGATACGGATTGATCGGTGCCAACGGGTGCGGCAAATCGACTTTCATGAAGATTCTCGGCGGCGACCTGGAGCCGAGTTCCGGCAACGTGATGCTGGACCAGAATGAACGTTTAGGCAAACTGCGGCAAGATCAGTTCGCGTTCGAAGAAATGCGCGTGCTGGACGTGGTGATGATGGGTCACACCGAAATGTGGAATGCAATGGCGGAGCGCGATGCGATTTATGCGAATCCCGACGCGACCGACGACGACTACATGAAAGCCGCCGACCTGGAAGCGAAGTTCGCCGAATACGACGGCTATACCGCCGAAGCGCGTGCCGGTGAATTGTTGCTCGGGGTTGGGGTCTCGATGGACCAGCACCAAGGCCCGATGAGCAATGTGGCGCCGGGTTGGAAATTGCGGGTGCTGCTTGCGCAAGCCCTGTTCTCGAATCCCGATATCCTGTTGCTGGATGAACCAACCAACAACCTCGACATCAATACGATCCGGTGGCTGGAAGATGTGCTCAACCAGCGCAATTCGACCATGATCATCATTTCCCACGATCGCCATTTCCTGAACCAGGTTTGCACGCATATGGCGGACATGGACTTCGGCACGCTGAAAGTCTATCCTGGCAACTACGACGACTATATGTTCGCATCGTCCCAAGCGCGTGCACAGCAGATGTCCGCCAATGCCAAAGCGAAAGAAAAAGTGGCAGAGCTGCAGGATTTCGTACGCCGGTTTTCCGCCAACAAGTCGAAGGCGCGTCAGGCAACTTCGCGCGCAAAGCAGATTGAAAAAATCAAGGTCGAGGATGTCAAGCCGTCCAGCCGCGCCAATCCATTCATCCGCTTTGACGGCGAGAAGAAACTGCATCGCCTGGCTGTCGACGTGGAGGGCATATCGAAGTCCTATGACCGCAACCTGTTCAGCAAATTCAGCATGATGGTCGAAGCGGGCGAAAAGATTGCGATCATCGGCGCGAACGGTGCCGGCAAGACCACGCTGCTGCGCTGCATTGGCGGCGATCTTTGCGGATTGCAGCCGGATAGCGGAACAGTGAAATGGGCCGAGAACGCCAACGTAGGATACATGCCGCAAGATCCGACCGAGGATTTTGCTACCGACAAGACACTGACCGAGTGGATCGGGCAATGGACCCAGGAGGGGGATGACGACCAGGCGGTACGCTCGATCCTGGGACGCCTTTTGTTCAGCGGCGACGATGTAAAAAAACCAGTGCAAGTGTTATCGGGCGGCGAGAAGGGCCGGATGATGTACGGCAAGCTGATGCTGGGCCGTCATAATGTGTTGCTGATGGACGAGCCGACCAATCATATGGACATGGAGTCGATCGAGTCGCTCAACATCGCGCTGGAAAAATATGCCGGCACATTGATTTTCGTGTCGCACGATCGCGAATTCGTGTCGTCGCTTGCGACCCGCGTGCTGGAAATCAAGGAAAATGAAATCGTCGATTTCCAGGGTAATTACGAAGACTATCTGAGCAGCCAGGGAATAGAGTAGGGGTTCTCCTACGGTGACTGCCGATTGTTGGTACTCTGGAGTAACTTGAAAATGCGCTGAATGCCGGCATCTAGTAGTCTGTCCAGTCAATTCGAATGGATAAAAATTGACGAGTTTTCTATTTGTTTTTTATTACTTTCTCCGGAACGGTAACTGACAATGCAGACCCAGTCCATCAAGCCCGTCGAGTTCGAACGGCCCCAAATGAACAGCGGCACCAGTTGTACGGCCGCAGCATGGGCCCGCGTTCCGGCTGCGCTATCGCTTGACGAAAAAAATGCGCTCAAGGAACGCATCAAGCGCCTGTTAAAAGAAAAACAGGCGGTGCTTGTTGCGCATTATTACGTTGATTCCGACCTGCAGGATCTGGCCGAGGAAACCGGCGGTTGCGTATCCGATTCGCTTGAAATGGCGCGCTTCGGCCGCGATCATCCGGCGAAAACGCTGGTGGTCGCCGGTGTGCGATTCATGGGTGAAACTGCCAAAATACTCAGCCCCGACAAGACGGTGCTGATGCCTGATCTGGATGCGACCTGTTCGCTCGACCTTGGTTGCCCGGCCGATGAATTTGCGGCATTTTGCGATGCGCACCCGGACCGGACGGTGGTCGTGTATGCCAACACCAGTGCCGCAGTGAAGGCACGTGCCGACTGGATGGTCACCTCGTCGATCGGACTGGACATCGTCGCGCATTTGCATGCTCAAGGCAAAAAAATCCTGTGGGCGCCCGACAAGCATCTTGGTGCCTACATTCAGAAGAAGACCGGCGCCGACATGCTGTTATGGCAAGGCTCATGCCTGGTGCATGACGAATTCAAGGCTATTGAACTCGAATTTCTGAAACAGGAACACCCGCACGCAAAGGTACTGGTTCATCCGGAATCTCCGGAAGCGGTGGTCGCGCTGGCGGATGTGGTCGGATCGACTTCGCAATTGATCGCCGCCGCGCAATCGCTGGATGCGGAAGAATTCATTGTTGCCACCGACAACGGCATCCTCCACAAGATGAAGATGGCAGCTCCGGGCAAACGCTTTATCGAAGCACCGACCGCGGGCAATAGCGCGACGTGCAAAAGTTGTGCGCACTGCCCATGGATGGCGATGAACGGGTTGCAGAATCTGGCCGACGTGCTGGAGTCTGGACGGAACGAAATCCTGGTGGATCAAGAGACCGGCCGCAAGGCCTTCGGATGCATCGACCGCATGCTCACCTTCGCCGCGCTAAAGAAGGCCAATGTTCGTCCTTCCGGCGATCTGGCAAAAGAGCAAAAGCTGTTTTCAGGGGTTGGCCCGGCATGAGTACGTTGAAGAATCCATTTGCACCGTTCGATGCGGCACTTGCCGCTGCATTTGAAAACAATATTTCGGCGGCGATACAGGAAGATATCGGAACCGGCGACGTGACCGGCAGGCTGGTGCCGAAGGATGAGTGGGTCAAGGCGCGTGTGAAGGTGCGTGAAAATGCCGTGTTGTGCGGTGCGCCCTGGTTTGAAGGTGTGATGAAGCAGATCGATGTCCGCATTCGGATAGATTGGCATTATGCCGAGGGCGAGATGATGCGCGCCGACACCGATGTGTGTTTGATCGCAGGTCCCGCGCGTGCGCTGCTGACGGCGGAGCGCGGGGCGCTTAATTTTTTGCAATTGTTGTCGGGGGTGGCGACTGCGACCCGCCGCTACGCGGACGCTGTCAAGGGCACCGATGCGGCCATTCTCGATACGCGCAAGACCTTGCCGGGGCTGCGCCTGGCGCAAAAATACGCGGTCCGTGTCGGCGGTGGGCAGAATCAGCGGCTGGCACTGTATGACGGCATCCTGATCAAGGAAAATCATATCGCCGCGGCGGGTGGTGTGACTTCCGCAATGCGTGCGGCCCAGGCGCTGGATGCGGGTGTGACAATCCAGATCGAAGTGGAAACGCTGGAGCAGCTGGATGAAGCGCTGGATGCGGGTGCGACATCGATCCTGCTGGATAATTTCACATTGCAGGCGATGGTTGAGGCGGTTGAGATCACCAACGGCCGGGCGTTGCTGGAAGCGTCCGGGGGCGTGAATATGGAGACGGTGCGGGCGATTGCGGAGACCGGGGTGGATCGGATTTCGATTGGTGGGTTGACGAAGGACGTGCGGGCTGTTGATTATTCTTTGCGGATTGTTGGGTAAGCGCGCTTCCTAACGAAAGTACCCAAAGAAAAGGCGACCCTACTCAGCGCCCTGCTTCACCCCGAAGGGCAGCGCCTTGCGGTCGCTTTCTTTTGCTTACTTTTCTTGGCGAGACAAGAAAAGTGAGTAGCCGCCGGGCTACCCCCGGCATGTCTCCACAGTGTAGAAACTATCTATTGGTCGAAA
Organism: Oxalobacteraceae bacterium; assembly: GCA_036675035.1. Lineage (GTDB taxonomy): Bacteria > Pseudomonadota > Gammaproteobacteria > Burkholderiales > Burkholderiaceae_D > MESE01. Next base: position 43,258 of record JAKFFO010000040.1, on the reverse strand, counting down.
CGCCAAACATTTGCAGATAAGCTTACCGCCGCGCCGGCGACAGCACCGTCGGCAATGCCTTCGGCAAGGTCTCCGGAAAATCCTGACTGAAATGCAGCCCACGGCTTTCCCTGCGCAGTAACGCGCTGCTGACGATCAGCGACGCAACATCCACCAGATTGCGCAATTCCAGCAAATCGCGCGTGATGCGGAAATGCCGGTAATACTCGTCAATCTCTTCCCGCAGCAGCCGGATCCGGTGCTGCGCACGCTCCAGGCGCTTGGTGGTTCGCACGATACTGACGTAGTTCCACATGAAGCGCCGCAGTTCATCCCAGTTATGCGCAATCACCACTTCTTCGTCTGCATCCGTCACGCGGCTTTCATCCCATGCCGGTAGCGCGATCGATTTCTGTTTTGGCTGCAGCTCGATATGCTTTGCAGCAGCGCGCCCGAGCACCAGGCATTCGAGCAGGGAATTGCTGGCCAGCCGATTGGCGCCATGCAGTCCGGTACAGGCGGTTTCACCGACCGCGTACAGTCCTAATATATCGGTGCGACCGTTCATGTCAGTTACCACGCCACCGCAGGTGTAGTGAGCGGCGGGAACGACCGGAATCGGCTGTTTGGTGATATCGATTCCGAACTCCAGGCAACGCGCATAGATCGTAGGAAAATGTTCTTTTAAAAATTCGGGCGGCTGATGGCTGATGTCGAGGTCGACATAGTCGAGACCGCGCTTTTTCATTTCGAAATCGATTGCACGCGCGACGATATCGCGCGGCGCAAGTTCTTCCCGCTCATCGTGCGCCGGCATGAACCGGCTTCCTGCAGCAGCACCGGCTTCGACCGGCAATTTCAGCACGCCGCCTTCGCCGCGTACCGCTTCGCTGATCAGGAATGATTTTGCGTAAGGATGATAAAGACAGGTCGGATGAAACTGGATGAATTCCATGTTGGCGACACGGCAACCTGCACGCCAGGCCATCGCGATGCCGTCGCCGGTCGCAGTATCGGGATTGGTCGTGTACAGATAGACTTTACCGGCACCCCCGGTCGCAAGTACGGTATGGTCGGCCGCTATCGTCAATACCTTGCCGTGCTTGATGTCACGAACATACAGACCGAGACAGCGGGGAGATGTATTGCTGGTCCCCAGTTTGCCGGACGTAATGACGTCGATCGCAATATGATTTTCAAGCAGCGTAATATTCGGATGTGCGCGGACTTTTTGTTCAAGCGTAACCTGCACCGCATGCCCGGTGGCGTCGGCTGCATGAATGATTCTGCGCTGGCTATGGCCGCCTTCGCGGGTCAGATGAAATCCCAGCTCGGCCTTTTCATCGCGTGTAAAAGGGACGCCTTGTTCAATCAGCCATTCGATCGACTCGCGACCATGTTCGACGATGAAGCGGGTCGCGGCTTCATCGCACAGGCCGGCGCCGGCAACCAGCGTATCGGCGATATGTTGTTCATGACTGTCGCCGGAATCGAGTACGGCGGCTATGCCCCCCTGAGCCCAATTGCTGGCACCATCCAGCAAGGTGCGTTTGGAAATGACCGCGACTTTGCGTGTCTGGGCGAGATGCAGCGCTACCGACAGTCCGGCAAGTCCGCTGCCAATGATGGCGACGTCAAATTTCATGAGATATTTATTTTCGGGAATGCTAGCCATGACTATATTCGATTTGGCCTCATATCGCAGAGCAATATTTAGCTCGATGTCCGTGGTAATCTGAGCGGAGATTGAAAACAAGGTGACAGTATGACTAAATTTTTCAAATGGATAGGCCTGATCCTGATCGCGGCGGTACTGGCGCTGCTTGTCGCATTGATCTGGTATCGCGGCGCCAGCCAGCCGCAAGTCGATGGCAACCTGAAGCTCAAGGGCGTTGAAGCGGCCGTCGATATCGTGCGCGACGCCGAAGGTATCCCTCATATTTATGCGCGCTCCGCGAATGACGCATATTTTGCGCTCGGCTTTGTGCATGCCCAGGACCGGCTCTGGCAACTGGAAATGAATCGCCGGATCGCCGCCGGACGAATGGCGGAGGTTCTGGGGCCGAAGGCAGTCGATACCGATCGCTTCCTGCGCACACTGGGCATTCGGCGCAACGCCGAAGCAATACATGCCCGGTTGTCGGAGGATACGCGCTCGGCACTGGAGGCCTACGCCAGCGGTATCAATGCTTATCTGGATAACCGTAAAGGGCCCTTGCCGCCTGAATTCATTATCACCGGGGCTGTTGCGCCGACGCATTGGGAGCCGGTCGATTCAATCGGCTGGCAAACCATGATGGCTTGGGATCTCGGCGCAAACTGGTCGCAGGAGCTGCTGCGCATGCGAATGTCTCAACATCTTTCGTTGAATCAGATCAACGAATTTCTGCCGCCGTATCCGGGTGACCCGGTCATGAAAACGCGCGATTACACCAAGCTGTACCAAGACTTGGCCGGCACCACGCAGCAGCTTGCTGCAGTTGCAAAAATTGCACCTCCTTCGTTTGTCGAAGGCATGGGATCGAATAACTGGGTATTGTCAGGCGGCTTGTCGGAAACCGGCAAGCCGCTGCTGGCCAACGACCCGCACCTCGGCCTGTCGGCGCCGGCCCTGTGGTATTTCGCCCATTTATCAGCGCCTGGGCTGAACGTTATCGGCGCGACCTTGCCCGGTATTCCCGCGGTGGTGCTGGGCCGGAATGATCGCATTGCCTGGGGTTTTACCAACACCGCACCGGACGTGCAGGACTTGTATATCGAAAAAATCAATCCGGCCAATCCAGCTCAATACCAGACCCCGGACGGCTGGACAGAATTCAAGGTGCGGCAGGAAATCATCAAGGTAAAGGGCAAGCCGGACGTGATGATCGAGGTACGCGAGACCCGCCATGGTCCGGTCATCTCCGGCGCATTGCCGATTATCGCAAAGGCGCCGATCGATGCGAAGAAGCATGTGATTGCGTTTGCCTGGACTGCGCTGCGACCGGATGACCTGACGCTCCAGGCCGGCGTCAAAATGAACCGCGCACAAAATTGGGATCAATTCCTGGAAGCGGCGAAGGATTTCGGTGCGCCTCAGCAAAACATGGTGTTTGCCGATATCGATGGCAATATCGGGTTCGTCGCGCCCGGCCGGGTGCCGGTACGCAAGCCGGAAAACGATCTGAAGGGCCTGGCGCCGGCTCCCGGCTGGGATGCCCGCTACGACTGGGCCAGCTTCATTCCGTTCGAGGAGTTGCCACGCCGGTACAATCCAGAATCGCAGCGTGTCGCTACGGCCAACGAAAAGATAGTCGATGCCGGCTATCCGCATTTTCTGACCAGCGAATGGACGCCGCCGTATCGCGCCAATCGCATCGCCGAGTTGCTGGACGCAAGGCCGAAGCACGACATGGACAGCTTTGCCGCCATCCAGAAGGACCATGTGTCCCTTGCAGCGCAGGAACTTTTACCCTTGGTGCGGCCGACGGCTCCACGCTCGGAGCGTGCGAAAGCGGCTCTTTACGACCTGTCGAAATGGAATGGTTCGATGGACGCAAATAGCGCGGCGCCATTGATATTCAATGCGTGGATGCGCGAACTTTCCCGGCAGATTTTTGCCGACGAACTTGGCGAAGCGCTGATGAAGGACTATTGGACGCAGCGCAACGTGCACCTGTCGATGGTCAATGTGCTGAAAAATCAGAACGGACAGGGCAACTGGTGCAGAAACGTAAAGGCGGCACCGGCGGATCAGCCGCAAACCTGCGTCGATCTGCTGTCTTCTTCGCTCGATGCGGCGCTGGATGATCTGGGCAAGCGCTATGGCAAGGATATGGCTGGCTGGCGTTGGGGCGACGCGCATTTCGCGCTGTCGGAGCACCGGCCGTTCGGCAAGGTTGCACCGCTTGCAAAGGGGTTCAATATCCGCATTCCGACGCCTGGCGATACTTACACAATCAATGTCGGACGCTACAATTTGAGCGATGAAGCGCATCCGTTCGCCAATCGCCATGCGGCCAGCCTGCGCGCCTTGTACGATTTGTCCAATCTGGAAAATTCACGATTCATTCATTCTACCGGCCAGTCCGGTAACGTCTTTTCTCCGCTGTACAGCAACTACTCGCAGCGCTGGGCCAACGTCGCTTATTTGCCGATGCAAACCGACAGACAAGTGGTGGAAAAAAACGGATTGGGGACGCTCACGCTCAAGCCGTAGCGCGCTCGCGGCGGTTTCAATCAGGCCACCATGAACTGGCGTGACGCGAACAGCATCTCTTCCGCTTCGTCCGACGTAATGGCGCGTGAGAAGATATAGCCCTGGCCGAGGTGGCAGCCCAGTTTTTTGAGTTCTGCAAGCTGTTCTATCGACTCGACGCCTTCGGCCACGGTGTCCAGGTTCAAGGTTTTTGCCAGAGCCAGGATCAGTCGAACGATTGCTGCATCGCCCTGATCCTTGCCCAGGCCCTGGACGAACGCCTTGTCGATCTTGAGAACATCGATCGGCAGTTTCTGCAGGTAGGCGAGCGAGGAATAACCGGTACCGAAATCATCGAGCGCCAGCCGCACGCCGAGTTTTTTCAGCATCGACAGATTTTCGATGGTCTGTACCGGATTCGCCATGACCGAGGTCTCGGTCAGCTCCAGTTCAACCGTATGCGGCATGACTCGCGTGCGCTTCAGAATTGCCGACACGTCAGACAGGAACGAGGGCTGCAGCAACTGGCGCATCGACACATTCACCGCTACCGTGAGGTTTCTGGCATCCGAATATTGCGTCTGCCACTGACCGAGTTTTTTGCAGGCTTCTTCGAGGGCCCACAATCCGATCGGCATCACCAGCCCGGAAGTCTCTGCAATCGGGATGAACTCGCTAGGCATGATCTCACCGTACTGCGGGCTGTTCCAGCGCATCAGCAATTCGAAACCTTTCACCGTCCCGTCCAGCATCGACACCTTGGGTTGGTAGACCAATCCCAGTTCATTGCGCTCCAGAGCGAAGCGCAGCGCCACGTCCATCTGTGCCCGCTTGGTCGTGCCGTACTGGAGTGAAGCATTGAATATCTCGGCACGATTGCGGCCGCGCTCCTTGGCCTGGTACATCGCTGCATCGGCATCCCGGATCAGTTCCGACGGACTCTTGTGATCGGCGCTGAGCAGTGCGATGCCGATGCTCGCCTGGAGCTTCACGACCACGTCGCCGACCACCACAGGAAAGGAGAGCGCTTGCAGCAATTCCGCGGCCTTTTGCTTGGCTTCGTGCAGCGTTGCATTGGTCAGTATGACGAATTCATCGCCGCCGAACCGCGCAACGAAATCCGCCTTGGGCAGTTCAGCGACGATCCGTCGGGTGATTTCGAGCAGGCATTTGTCGCCGACGTCATGGCCGTGGGTGTCGTTGACGCTCTTGAAAAAATCAAGATCGCAGAACAGGGTAGCCAGCCCGGCTGAGTTGGCATGCGATTCGTCGATGTAAGCTGCAATGGTTCGCAGCAGGTAGCGCCGGTTCGGAAGCTGGGTGAGCGGATCATGCAAGGCCTGATGCTCAAGCCTCAACTCATACTCCTTGCGATCGGTAACATCCCGCGTAATGCCCAGGATCCCGGACACGGCACCGCGTGCATCCCGCAACGGATATTTGTTCATCCGGTACCAGCGGCGCGAGTCGGTATCCCACAACTCCTGGACATCCAGGTCTTCCAGCGGCTCCCCGCTTTGCATGACCTGCATGTCCTGCAAATGAAGCACGTTCGCGATTTCATACGCGTCTTTTTCCTTGCCTTCCGGCGCTTGCGACAGAAACGCTTCGTACGAGGTTTTACCGCGCAGCTCATCTTCCGACGAATAACCGAAGCGTTGCTGGAAACTCGAATTGCTGATCGTGAAGCGGCCTTCGAGGTCCTTTGCATAAATCATCGATGGATTAAGATCGAGCACAGCGCGCAGCAGCGCATGCTCCTGCTCCAGCTTCAGTTCCGCGTCCTTGCGCAGCGTGATATCTTCGGTGCTGAACACCATGCCGTTGATCGCCCGATCATGCAGCAGGTTGTAGCCGCTTGTTTCGAGCCATACCCAATGACCGTCCTTGTGCCGCATGCGATGGCGCGAGAATATTCTACGACTCGATGAATTGCGCAGGTAACGTAATTTGTTCTGATGCTCCTGCAGGTCTTCCGGATGGACGATCGGCTGCATGCCTTCGGTTTCAATTTCGGACTGACTGTAACCGAGCACTTCATGTATTGCCGGGTTAACGTACTTCACGTTGTATTTCTCATCCGTGATCATGAACACATGCCGCGTTGCGCGCGCAATCGCATCGAACCTGCGTTCGTTTATTCTGGCTTGTGCAACGGCCGCCAGATTGTTGTTCAGCGCCTTGGAAAGCAAGATCGCCAGGAGCCCGACAAACAGGGTTGCGAACAGGCTCGGCAGCCAGTCGCCCAACTGCACGCCGAGATTGGAATTGAGCATGAACCCGACCGCCGCAATCGCGATGATTACAAACAGCGAGGTGCTCGCTTTGAGCACCAGTGGAAACACGCCAGCTGCCCCGATCAGCCAGGGAAGCGGCAAGGTCGGCATCGTGCGTTGCAAGGTCAGGACGGTAATGACGGAAGCCACACAAAACAGTTCGAACAGAATTCGCGTTTGCCGGTTTTCCAGCAACCGCGGCCACATGTAGCGAACCAATGCAACGAGAAACAACAGCGTCAAAAGCATGATGGCGCCAATTGCGGTCTCCGGCAGCAGCATCCCGCGGGCATAAGTCGTCAGAACGACATGCAGCAACAATGTTATGTACAGAAATAGCGATGCTGTCCGGAAGATCTCGCTTCCGGTAATGACTTCCCTGGCCTGTATCGGTTGAAGTTTCATCAGATGGTTTTGACTGGTCTGACCAAGCGTGCCGCTTTGCCGGCATTGCTGCGTGCGGTATCGACGTCCGTTGCGCGCGCAAGCGCAACTCCCATGCGGCGGCGCGCGAACGACTCGGGCTTGCCGAACAGGCGAATATCCACCCCCGGAACGCGCATTGCATCGGCGACGCCTTCGAATGCGATTGCCTTGGCGTCATGCTGGCCGTAAATCACCGCTGATGCGGCAGGCGTGATCAGTTCCACATTTACCGGAAGACCAAGAATGGCCTTCGCATGCAATTCGAATTCGCTCTGTACCTGGCTCGCCAGAGTAACAAGGCCGGTATCATGCGGACGCGGACTGACTTCGGAAAACCAGATCAGATCGCCTTTGACGAACAACTCGACACCGAACACGCCGAGGCCTCCCAGCGCGTCGGTAATTTTTTTCGAGACATCTCGTGCTGCGGCGAGAGCGGGCGACGGCATCGGGTGCGGCTGCCATGACTCGACATAATCGCCATGGACCTGGACATGCCCGATCGGTTCGCAGAAATGAGTGACGGTGTCACCCGATTGGCTTAATGCGCGCACGGTCAGCTGCGTGATTTCATAATCGAAATCAACGAAACCTTCGACGATGACGCGACCGGCACCGACGCGGCCGCCGGCCTCCGCATACTGCCATGCAGATTCAATCTGGTCCGCGCGATCGATCCTGGACTGCCCTTTGCCGGATGAAGACATCACCGGCTTGATTAGGCATGGAAATCCAATTTCTTTACAGGCATCCGTCAGTTCCGCGAGTGAGTCGGCGAAGCGATAGGGCGAGGTCCGCAACCCTAGTTCCTCTGCAGCCAATCGACGAATTCCTTCCCGGTTCATGGTCAGCCATGCGGCGCGCGCGGTCGGGATGACCGTGGTTATTCCGGCAGCTTCCAGCTCAACCAGGGTTTGCGTCGCAATTGCTTCGATTTCGGGTACCACGAGATCGGGTCTCTCAAGCTCGATCACGGCGGCCAGTGCCGCGCCATCGGTCATGTCGATCACATGCGCGCGGTGCGCGATCTGGTGACCCGGTGCATTCGGATAGCGATCGACCGCAATCACCTCGATACCGAGGCGTTGCAGAGAAATAATGACTTCCTTACCCAGTTCGCCGGCGCCGAGAAGCATGACTTTTGTCGCCGAGGCGGAAAGAGGCGTACCGAACTTGTGAGGCTGTTTCATAACATCAGGGCCGCAGAAATGTTGTCGCAAAATAAATAAGCTGCGTGATTAGCGCAACGACAATACCAAAGCTTGCTCTGTTTGGACAGGCAAAATTTGCATCGTTACCTTTTATTACAATCGAATCGGCGTTCTCCGCGCAAGGCGGTAATCAGGCCTGAAAACTGCAAAATCGCTTCCTGCATTTTTGCGAACGATCGTACTAAAATTATGTTATTCTCGTAACCATTCGATCGTAATCCACTCGAAATTCCGACGTAAACTTCAACCCATCAACCAATATTCAACTGCATTCCACTCTAGGAGATTTACATGACCGACGCCGTCATCGTATCGACCGCACGTACCGCCTTGGCAAAATCATGGAAAGGCGCTTTCAATATGACCCACGGCGCGACCCTGGGTGGCCATGTTCTCAAAGCGGCAATCGAGCGCGCCAAGATCGACGCCGGTGAAGTGGAAGACGTCGTGATGGGGTGCGCCACACCCGAAGGTGCGACCGGCAGCAATATCGCACGCCAGATCGCTTTGCGCGCAGGCTGCCCGGTAACTACCGCCGGCATGACCATCAACCGCTTTTGCTCGTCCGGCCTGCAAACCATCGCTACCGCGGCGCAGCGCATTATTTCCGGTGAAGGCGATATTTACGCCGCCGGCGGCGTCGAATCGATCTCCTGCGTGCAGCAGGAAGCGAACAAACACATGATCGTCGAGACCTGGCTCAAGCAAAACAAGCCGGAAGTGTATTGGCCGATGCTGCAGACTGCCGAAACCGTGGCCAAGCGCTACAAGATCAGCCGCGAGCGCCAGGATGAATACGGCGTACGGAGCCAGCAGCGCGCGTTTGCTGCGATGAATGAAGGCAAGTTCAACGATGAAATCGTGCCGATGACGACGATCATGGGTGTCGCCGACAAGGCTACCGGCATGCTGATGACGCGCGAAGTGACGATTTCTGCCGATGAAGGCATTCGCGGCGATACGACGTTGGAAGGCGTATCGAAGATCCGCACTGCATTGCCGGGCGGTGTGATCTCGGCGGGTAACGCAAGCCAGTTTTCCGACGGCGCGTCGGTCGCAATCGTGATGAACAGCAAAACAGCGGAAGCCAAGGGCCTGAAGCCGCTCGGAATTTTCCGCGGCTTCGCGATTGCCGGCTGTGAGCCGGACGAAATGGGAATCGGCCCGGTCTTTGCAATCCCCAAACTGCTCAAGAAAGCCGGCCTGAAAGTCGAAGACATCGGCCTCTGGGAATTGAATGAAGCGTTTGCGGTGCAAGTGCTGTACTGCGCTGACACGCTTGGCATTCCGATGGACCGCCTGAACGTCAACGGCGGTGCGATCGCCGTCGGCCATCCGTACGGTGTATCGGGCGCACGTTTGACCGGTCACGCACTGATCGAAGGCAAGCGCCGCGGCGCGAAGTACGTCGTGGTCACCATGTGTATCGGCGGCGGGCAGGGTGCTGCCGGCTTGTTCGAAGTCTGCTAATTAGTTTTGCGGCCAGTTGATCTGGCCGTTTTTCTTGATGCGGGTGCTGCCTGGTTCGAAGTCGGGTGCCACATGGCCGTCCCGGCAGGGGCATCGCACGGATCGTACTTATTTTCACGAGGTATCGGAAATTGCAATCAATGATCATCTCCCGTCGCGATATCGACTTCCTGCTGTATGAATGGCTGAATGTCGAATCGCTTACCCGTCGTACGCGTTATGCAGATCATTCCCGCGAAACCTTCAATGCGGCGCTGGATACCTGCGAACAGATTGCGACCGACCTGTTCGCCCCGCATAACAAGAAGGCGGATCAGCAGGAGCCGCACTTCGATGGCGAGACCGTGCATATTATTCCCGAAGTCAAAACCGCACTGAAGGCATTTTGCGATTCAGGCCTGATGGCGGCGGGACAGGATTACGAACTGGGCGGCATGCAGCTGCCGTGCGTGGTCGAGAAAGCCGGCCTGGGCTTTTTCAAGGGTGCCAATGTCGGCACATCTTCCTATCCGTTTCTCACGATCGGCAATGCAAATACCTTGCTCAAATGCGGGACGCAAGAGCAGATCGACACCTTCGTCAAGCCGATGCTCGAAGGGCGTTTTTTCGGCACGATGTGTCTGTCCGAGCCGCAGGCCGGCTCCAGCCTGTCGGACATCGTCACGCGCGCGGAACCGCAGCCGGACGGCACCTACCGGCTCAAGGGCAACAAGATGTGGATCTCCGCCGGCGAGCATGAATTGTCGGAAAACATCGTACACCTGGTGCTGGCCAAAGTGCCGGACGCCGATGGCAAGCTGATACCAGGGGTCAAAGGCATTTCGCTGTTCATCGTTCCCAAGAAGCTGGTGAATGCGGATGGATCTCTGGGCGAGCGCAACGATGTGGTCCTGGCGGGACTGAACCACAAGATGGGCTATCGCGGCACTACCAATTGTCTGCTCAATTTCGGCGAAGGCAAATTCACGCCGCAAGGCAAGCCCGGCGCAATCGGTTACCTGGTCGGCGAAGTGCACAAGGGCCTCGCCAACATGTTCCACATGATGAACGAAGCGCGCATCGGCGTCGGCCTCGGCGCTGTCATGCTCGGCTACACCGGATATCTGCACTCTCTTGAATATGCGCGTATCCGACCTCAGGGGCGTCATCCTCTGAACAAGGACCCGGCCCAGCCGCAGGTACTGCTGATCGAACACACCGACATCAAGCGGATGCTGCTCGCACAGAAGGCGTATGTCGAAGGCGGACTGGCGCTGAATCTGTATTGCGCGCGCCTGGTGGACGACGAAAAAACCGGCGAATCGCCCGAGCAGCGTAACAACGCAAGTCGACTGCTCGATATCCTGACGCCGATCGCAAAATCGTGGCCGTCGCAATGGTGCCTGGAAGCCAACAGCCTTGCGATCCAGATTCATGGCGGCTATGGCTACACACGCGAATACAACGTCGAGCAGTTCTATCGCGATAATCGCCTTAATCCGATCCACGAAGGCACGCATGGCATTCAGGGTCTGGATCTCCTGGGTCGCAAGGTGATCATGCATGACGGCGCAGCATTCAAGGCATTGGCGGCTGAAATTCAAAAGACCGTAGCGAAGACAGTGGACGTTCCGCAACTGGCTGGCTATGCCAAAGGGCTGGCCGATACCTGGCAGCGCATCGAGAGCGTCACCAAGGCGTTGTACAGCGTTGGCGACACGAACAAGACGCTGGCCAACGCATCGCTTTACCTGGAGGCATTCGGACACACCGTAGTTGCGTGGATCTGGCTGGAACAGGCTCTGCTCTCAATTGGCAAGTCGGGCCACGACGCCGATTTTTACCGCGGGAAATTGCAGGCTTGCGCCTATTTCTTTAAATGGGAATTGCCGAAGGCGCACCAGCAACTGGACCTTCTGGAAACCATCGATACCACGACGCTGGACATGCAGGACGCGTGGTTTTAGGCAGGCAGGAAAAATCATCACGTATCGCGCGGTCTTGCTGCCGCACGATACGAAAAAAATTACAACGGAGACATGTCGGTGAAAAGTATCGACCCGGACCGGAACACGCTTTCGGCGATTTTTGCAAGGATTCCGGATGGCCAGCCGATCGTCATGGTCAATCTCCTGAAATTCCGTGACATGGCCAGTTATCGCGATGCTACGAGCCCGTGCTCGGGCCGCGAAGCATATCAGCTCTACTCGCGTACCGCCTTCAGGAAAGTCACGGAAATAGGTGGGCAAGCGATCTGGCGCGGCAATGCAGCCGGATGCCTGATTGCACCCGACGGCGAAGAATGGGACGAGGTGCTGCTGGTCAGGTATCCATCCATTGGTGCGTTCAGGGAAATGCTGGCCGATCCGGAATACCGGCAATGCACTTTTCATCGCACGGCTGCATTGGTAGATGCCCGGCTTATCGCCACCCTCGAATCCGGCGTTGCCGGCTGACGTACGGTCGATACATCGCCTCGCGCGAACTTTTTTCAACAGCTTACAAATTCATATCGGATTGGTCATGATCAAGCATATCGTCATGTGGCAGCTCAAGGATTTTGCCGAAGGCGCCGACAAGGTGGCCAATGCGCTGAAAATGAAGCGGCTGCTCGACGACTGCGCCGACATCGTGCCCGGAATTCTCAAGTTTGAAACAGCACTTGCTGCACCGGGATTGGAAGCGACCTACGACGTGCTGCTGTATTCCGAATTTGAGTCGAAGGCTGCGCTGGACGCTTATCAGGAGCATCCGCGACATGTTGCGGTCAAGCCGTTTATCGGCGCGGTACGGCAGTCGCGTCAATGCATGGATTACGAAGTTTAGAAATTTTTCATCATTCGCGGGCCGCCGACGAATCGGCCCTATTACCCAAAAAAGGAGATTTCATGCGCACGACCCAACAATTATTCAACCTCACCGGAAAAACCGCGCTGATCACCGGCGGCTCCCGCGGACTGGGGTTGCAGATCGCCGAAGCGCTCGGCGAGCAGGGCGCCAGAATTGTGCTGTCATCGCGCAAACAGGCGGATCTGGATGAAGCCGTTGCGCATCTGAAGCAACGCGGGATTGAAGCCAGTGCGATCGCGGCAGATCTGTCGCAAGAGGCTGCGGTTGCACCGCTGGTCGCTGAAACGATGAAGCGTCTTGGCCATATCGATATCCTGATCAACAACGCGGGAGCGACATGGGGCGCGCCGGCAGAAGATCATCCGGTCGAAGCGTGGGACAAGGTGATGAACCTGAACATCCGCAGCATCTTCCTGTTGTCGCAAGCGGTCGGCAAGCAGTCGATGATTCCGCGCAAGTACGGTCGCATCGTCAACGTCGCATCGATTGCCGGCCTCGCAGGCAACGGGCCCGGCACGATGCAGACGATTGCCTACAACACCTCCAAAGGTGCGGTAGTGAACTTCACGCGAACGCTCGCCGGTGAATGGGGTCGCCATGGCATTACTGTGAACGCGCTGGCACCCGGCTTTTTCCCGTCGAAGATGACCAAAGGCGTGCTGGAGAATATGGGCGAAGAAAAGCTTGCCCAACACGCGCCGCTGCAGCGTATCGGCGACGATGAAGACCTGAAAGGCGCGGCATTGCTGTTTGCCTCGGATGCCGGCAAGCATATTACCGGTCAGATTCTCGCAGTCGATGGCGGCGTGTCGGCGGTCTGATGGCGGCGATGGATTTATCGAAGGCACAGCCGTTTCCGGTCGACATCCCGTTCCTGCATGATCTCGGTGTCGAATTTATTGGAATGGGCAACGGTGAAGCGCAGGTTGCGCTTGACCTGTTGCCGCGCCACATGAACAGCTGGCATGTGACGCATGGTGGCGTAACGATGACATTGCTCGACGTGGTGATGGCGATGGCAGGCCGATCACTTTACCCGGATGCGCAGGGCGGCGTCACCGTAGAAATGAAAACCAATTTTCTGCAACCTGGTGCCAAGCCCGGCTCTCGGATGATTGCCAAGGGAAAGGCATATCACCAGTCGAAAACCTTGTGCTTTTGCGAAGGCGAAGTATGGGACGGCGACAAGATGGTTGCCAGGGCAATGGGAATTTTCAAGTACCGTAAGCGCATCGATCCCGTCAAAAAAGCAGAACACGAGTAATCCTGACGAACCCTTTAAAAAACGAGAATCTCATGACAACTTTTCAAAGAATGGTGCTGGCATCCCGCCCGAGCGGCGTAGTCGTTCCCGACAACTTCCGGCGGGAGTCGGTTCCGGTTCCTGCTATCAAGGATGGTGAAGTGCTGGTGCGCAATCATTATCTGTCGCTCGACCCGTACATGCGCATGCGCATGGAAGATGTCAAAAGTTATGCCGCTCCGCAGGCAATCGGCGAGGTGATGGTCGGCGGCACGGTCGGTGAAATCGTCGAATCGAAAAACCCGAAATTCGCCGTCGGCGACAAGGTCAACGGCATGCTTGGATGGACCGAGATGGCGGTATCGGACGGCGTGATGCTGCGCAAAGTTGATACCAGCCACATTCCGTTGTCCGCATATCTTGGTGCGGTTGGCATGCCGGGCATGACGGCCTGGTATGGCCTGACGCAGATCATCATGCCCAAACAGGGCGAAACGATTGTCGTGTCGGCCGCCAGCGGCGCAGTCGGCAGCATTGTAGGCCAGCTTGCAAAGCGCCGCGGCTGTCGTGCGGTCGGGATTGCCGGCGGCCCGGAAAAATGCGGGTACGTCGTCAATGAGCTTGGCTTCGATGCATGTGTCGATTACAAGGCGGGCAATCTGCTTGAGGATCTTAAGGCGGCGACACCAAACGGCATCGACGGAATATTCGAGAATGTCGGAGGCCAGATCTTCGATGCATGCCTGGGGCGGATGAACCCGTTCGGGCGGATCGCACTGTGTGGCCTGATCTCGGGCTACGACGGCGAGCCGATGGCGCTCAACAACGTGCGTGCATTACTGACCATGCGATTGACCATGCGAGGCTTTATCGTGTCGGAGCACATGGAGTTCTGGCCGCAGGGCCTCGAAGAACTCGGCAAGCTGGTGGCAACCGGACAGTTGAAATTTCGTGAATCAATAGCGCAAGGACTGCCGGCCGCCCCCGAAGCATTCATCGGCCTGTTGAAAGGCAAGAATTTCGGCAAGCAACTGGTAAAGCTGATTTGATATTTTTGATTCGACGGTGCGTCTTGCCGGACGTACCGTTGCCCACATGTCTGTCGCCGCTCACCGCATAACCTGGAGTTCCTGTGCCAAACATCATTCTTCATCATTACCCGACGTCGCCTTTTGCCGAGAAAATTCGCCTGATTCTCGGCTTCAAGCAGATCGCATGGCATTCGGTAATGATTCCGGTCATCATGCCGAAACCGGACCTTACCGCACTGACCGGAGGTTATCGCCGTACGCCGGTGCTGCAGATCGGTGCGGATATCTATTGCGACACGGCACTGATCGCCGACGTGCTGGAACGCATTGCACCAGCGCCATCGCTGTATCTACCCGAGGTGCGCGGCCTGGCCAGGACCTTATCGCAGTGGGCGGACACCACGCTTTTCTGGACCGCGATCGCGTACAGCTTTCAGCCGGCCGGCGTGCAGAGCATGTTTGCCCATCTGACGCCGGAACAAATCAAGGCTTTTTCGGTCGATCGCGCGCAAATGCGTGGAAACGCACCGCGCATGACGCCCGCGGAAGCAACCGGTCATCTGCATGAATATCTGCGCCGCCTGGAAGACATGCTGACCCATGGCAATCCTTATCTGCTGGGGCCGCATCCGACGATTGCGGATTTTTCCGTTTATCACTCGCTGTGGTATGTACGAAACGCGAAAGCAGTGGCGGGAATACTGGATGCGGTGCCCAGGCTGATGACCTGGCTGGGCAGGATGGCGGCGTTTGGACATCACCAGTTTGAAAAAATGACTGCCGATCAAGCGCTGGCGATTGCGCGCGACAGCGTACCGGTTGATATCGGGGGTGCGCCGTTTGTCGATGTGCATGGCATCGCGCTCGGAGACCGCGTGACCATAACGCCGACCGACTATGCGCTCGATCCGGTCGAAGGCGAGCTGGTGCTGTCGAGCGCCACCGAACTGGCGCTTCGCCGCACCGATGAACGGGCCGGCACCGTGGTGGTTCATTTCCCGCGCCTCGGGTTCCAGCTGAAGAAAGCATGATTTTTTTATTGTGAACCAGGAGACATGATGAAGGATTTTAAGAACAAGGTAGCCGTGATTACCGGTGGTGCGAGCGGATTTGGCCGGGAGTTCGCCAATATTGGCGCACGCCTCGGCATGAAGCTGGTGCTTGCCGATGTGCAGCAGGACGGATTGGACAAGACCAAATCCGAACTGGCGGCGGCGGGCGCAGACGTCATTGCAGTGCGTTGCGACGTGCGTCATGCTTCGGAAGTGCAAGGGCTGGCGGATGCGGCGATGAAGAAATTCGGCGCGGTACATCTGTTGTTCAACAATGCCGGGGTAGGTGCCGGTGGCCTGGTGTGGGAAAATACCCAGGCCGACTGGGAATGGGTGCTCGGCGTCAACCTGTGGGGTGTGATCCATGGCGTGCGGATTTTCACGCCGCTGATGCTGGAATGCGCGAAGAAAGACAAGGATTACCAGGGCCATATCGTCAACACCGCCTCGATGGCAGGCTTGCTGAATGCGCCTACGATGGGTATCTACAATGTATCCAAACACGCGGTGGTGTCATTGTCGGAATCGCTGTATCAGGATCTGAAACTGATTGATGCACCGATCGGCGCATCGGTGCTGTGCCCGTATTTTGTTCCGACCGGAATCAACCAGTCGCATCGCAATCGGCCCGATGATGTAAAAAGCGATGCCGAGCAGACAGCCAGCCAGGCAGCCGCGCAGGCGATGTCTGACAAGGCCGTCAGTTCGGGCAAGGTCACGGCCCAACAGGTCGCCGACTGGACGTTCGATGCGATCCGCGACGAGAAATTCTATATTTACTCGCATCCCGGTGCACTTGGAAACGTTCAACGCCGGATGGAGGAAATCGTGACGCAGCAGAATCCCGGCGATCCTTACAAGGAAGTGCCGCATATCCGCGACATGCTGCGGGCGAAGTTGAAAGTTTAATCCGCTTCAGAAAATTATCGGGTGCGTCGCCGGCTTCGTGCCGGTGCCGCTGTAGAAGTCCTTTGCGTTTTCCATCCTGACCAGACCATGACGGCAACTATCCAATCCAGTCAATTTGCACATCTGTCGAATGGCACGAGGCTGCATTACGCCAGCGCAGGGGGGCCGGGAAAACCGTTGATCCTGTTCGTGCACGGCTTCCCGGAATTTTGGTATGAATGGCATGCACAACTTGAAGAATTCGGCGGCGATTATTTTGCGGTCGCTCCCGATCTTCGCGGCTTCAACCTGTCGGACATGCCGGCCGATCTGTCCGCATACAAGGCAAGACATATTGTCGAGGACCTCAAGCTGCTGGCCGGGCATCTCGGCTACGAGAAATTCGTGCTGGTTGCGCATGACTGGGGCGGCGCAATTGCATGGAATCTGGCGATCGCAATGCCGCAATTGCTGCACAAGCTGATTATCGTCAATTCGCCGCATCCGTATCTTTTCATGAAGGCGTTGGCGACGGACCCGAATCAGAAAGCATCCAGCGCATACATGAACTGGCTGCGCGAAGAAGGTTCGGAAGCCGCGCTGGCGAAAGACGATTTCGCGATGATGGAAAAATTGTTGAACGGCATGGGGAAGGCTCCTGCACCGTGGTTCACCGGCGAAGTGCGCGCGCGATACCATGAGTGCTGGTCGCGCGGATTGACTGGCGGCGTCAATTATTATCGTGCATCGCCGCTGCATCCGCCGACCGATGATCATCCAGGGCCATTGAAGCTGCAATTGAATCCTGAGGATTTCCGAATCAAGGTGCCGACCCGCGTGATCTGGGGTGAACGCGACATCGCATTGCCCAAATCGCTGCTGGATGGATTGGCCGACCTGATCGATGACCTCAAAATCGAACGCATCCCGGAAGGCACGCACTGGGTGATTCACGAGCAGCCAGATCGGGTCAACCAATTGATGCGCCGATTCATTTCCGAATAACTCTGCACCTTTAAAAGGTAGCGTGCATGGCGGGGTTTTTCCGAAATTTTCTGACGGTATTTGGCGCGCTGCTCGGATATGGCGAGGCGAATCCTGGGGAGTGGATCATCGCGCGGTTCAGGATTACACCGCTGGATACCGGCTTTTCCAAATTAAAAAGCGACAAGTACCTGCACTTGACCGAGTCTGCACAAATCGACTTCTTCATCAGGACAAAACTGGCCGGAATATTCATCAAGAACGGCTATGCCTTCGTGAACCTCGCGCAGCTAGTCAAATTTTCGAAACCGGTGCAGGTGTTCTCACAAGTGAAAGTGTCGTCGCACATCCTGTATTGGGATCATCGTATCGTGTATTTCGAGCATGTCTTTTCGATAGACGGCAATCAGCACGCCCGCGTCCTGGTCAAGACAAAATTCAAGCGGGGCGGTAAAACCATCGACCCGAACCGGTTGATCGGATTGTGCGACGAACACAAACCCCAGTTTATTTCCGATTGGGACAATGCCGTCAACGCACTGTGATGCGATCGCAATGCCCGAATCAGAATTGCGTAATCAGACCTGCGCGATCAATCGCTCAATCAATCCGGCGCTAGTGCGGCGTATTCATGTCTGCATCGCTGATGCTGCTGCCGGCCGAAGATGACGTACCCAGGATCGCTTCTTCGTACCAGGTTTGCACCTGCTGCAGATGGCTGCGTTCTTCATCAAGTGCAAGCGAAAATTCGGACAACATCGCATTGTGGCTTTGACTTTCGGCAAGCGCAATCAGCATTTCCCAACCCGCCTGATCGACCAGTTCAGCGGCAAGGATTGCGTGCAGCGATTGCGCGATGGTAGTACGCGGGTCGGTCACGACTTGCATCAGGCCCATCGATTCCACACCGACCAGGTCCGCGGAAGGCGTTTGTGCGGTGGGGTCGCCGCCGAGCGATTCGATTGCATCCGCCACGATTGAAAAATGCCGCGCTTCGTCGTCACGGATTTTTCGCAAGTCATCAATAGTCATGCTTGTTGCGCCTTCCTGCATCGCCTCGCACTTGGTGATCAACGCGTCATACAATCGGGTACCGCCGCGTTCGAATGCAAGACGCTCACCCAGCTTGTCGATCAGGACCTGGGGACTGTTGCCGGTCAACATCGATACTCCAGATGACACGGCGCCGGTCACCGTAGCCGGCATCGGGACGGAACCGATTGGATCGGCATTATTGATATACCGGCTACGCATTTCGGCGATTGCCGATTCGTCGCCCGGCGTGCGCGAGATGGTGGATGAGGGAGGCGCCTGCATTGCATTACTATCGAACGGGGACATCTGAATGCCGGTTTTATTCATTCCCATTGGAGTCGATTCTCTCATTTTCATTCCTTTGTGTTAGTGCCGCGCGGCCAATTTGCGGAGCAATTGCGGCAGCTGCGCGCAATCGTTCAGACCGGTTGAGCGGATCTCATACGCTAACGGCTACCTTGTGATTCAGCTCGGTACCGGGGGTCCAGACATAGCCGGCCGCTACTGTCTCGGTGGGTGAGCCTTCCGAATTGAGCTGGGTCCGGTAATCGATGGATGCCTTGCCTTCATCTGCCTTGTCGACAAACTGCGTACCCTTCGCACGCAAATCGACCTCCCGGGCCAGCGTTTTCCGCACAAAATCGCGCTGGCTTTCAAAGCGGATCGGTTCGGGCAAATCGGCGGCGATGATCTCCATCGGATCGCGCTGCTCGTACTGTTTCATCAAACCGGCAACATGATGGAAATGGCCGAGCTCGTAATCGAGGAAGCGCTCCCAGATCGCCTTGATGCGGTGATTGGTTTCCTGCTGGACGCAACTGTAATAGTTGTACACCTCGGTTGCTTCATGCATCAGCCATTGTTCGAGCCAGGTTTCCTCGGGATTGATGAGCGATTCGTACTGGGTCACATGCTGCTCCTCAATCGACGCGATTTCCGCATATAGCTGACGCGCAACGGGGTCGGCAAACAGGGGGCCTATGTTCATGTAGTAATCGTGCGTCTGATGTTCGGCGGCAGTGATTGTCAACGCGTGCAGTTTGGAAAGCGGATGCGCCGATGCGCGGTCGTACGGTTCACGCAAGTCGTCTTCCGGCGCGCGATGTTCCACCGGGGTCGGTCGGCCGGGCAGGATATCGGTATAGCTTTGCAGGATATTGTTTGCATCCTTGCCTTCCAGGCGATCCAGCAATGCCGAATAACGATACATGTGATCGAAATCCTCCAGCATGCCGAAGCGATACACCTGTGCAAGATATGGATCCGGTTCGGTTTGCGCAACCGCTGCAGTGACTTCGATTGCGACCTGTTCATAGGCAATCGTCGTTTCAAGAGGCGAGTGATCGGCACTGAGCAGCCAATTTACCATCGTCGCCTGATGTTGTTCGCTGCGCCTGATCTGCGCCAGCGGAAGGCGCAGACTGCGGTTCATGCGCGCGGCCGCATGCTGGAAGCGCAATGCTTCGTTCTCGATTCCGTTCATCAGAATGATCCGTACCCTTGTGAAGGCGTCGTCGTCGAGTTTGCTGATGGGGTTCTGCACCAGATCCCGCCACGTAAAGCGTTGCTTTTCGATCGGACATCCTTTTGCGGAAAATAAATTGAAAGCCATCTGAGTCGCTCCTTGATATGACAGCGGTCGAAAAGCTGCAGTGCTGCGCATGGAAAAATCGGCCCGCCTGAGGAATTTTCACAAGATCGACTGCGGCCATTCGCAACTTTCATGCCGGACGCGCCCCGCAGCTTTCATGGATACGCCTTCGGCTGCGGCTCACGCGCAATACCCATGAAACCATGCAGCGAATTGCCCGGAGCGCGCCGCTCGGTGCGGGCGCACGCCATGGCAGTAGCGGAGGCCCTCGCATCTTTTACATTCGATAAGTAAGGATTACATCTGTTTGCAAAGCGGATGGCGCTTTGCAGTGGGTCCATCGCTCAGGCATTTACAAGAATGCATCGGTGGCCTGTGATTCATAAGGCCTTGTTCGCTGCAGGTCGTGTAAGCGAGACAGATTTCGGCAACACAGTCTTTGACAGAGGGAAGACGGTGTAACATACGCATTTTTGCCGCATAATAATATTGATGAATAGTCTGCCTATGAACTCAAACTTCCGACCGACTGCGGGCCGGCGCCACTCTCTTGCAAAAATGTTTACTGCTTCGAGCTTCGTGGCGGCATTGCTGTTCAATCCGGCTTTTGCGAATGAGGTATCCGACACTTCGAAATTGTTGCGCAACGGACAGCACTCGGATGCGCTGAACAAGGCAAATGCATTTCTTTCGAAGCATCCTCAGGATGCGCAGATGCGGTTTTTGAAAGGTGTGATACTTACCGAACAAAACAAACCTGCAGACGCGATTGCGATATTCACCAAATTAACCGCCGATTTTCCGGATCTTCCCGAGCCGTATAACAATCTGGCTGTTTTATACGCAGCCGACGGCCAGTTCGAAAAAGCGCGGGCGGCACTGGACAAGGCGATCAGGACCAATCCGTCATACGCAACAGCGTATGAAAACCTGGGCGACGTGCATGCCAAACTGGCAAGCCAGGCGTACGACAAGGCACTCCAGCTTGACTCAAAAAACTCGGAGGCGAAGTCGAAACTGACACTGGTTCGGAGCCTGGTAGACGTCGGTGACAATGACATTCAGGTTGCAGCGGCAGTACCGACGGGAAAAACCTCTCCAGGCGGCAGCGCCACTGTGAATGCGAAGCCGTCAACAACAGTTACGCCGGCCAAGCCGACACAAGTTGCGGTGGCGAAGCCGAGCGCAGCCGCGAAATCGGATGCGGGCAAGAATGAGCCGAAGGCAGAACCAAAGCACGGGCAGGCGCCGAGCGGCGACGCCGAACGCACGGCAATTCTGAACATGGTTAACGATTGGGCGAAGGCCTGGAGCGAGCAGGATCTGAAAGGTTATCTGGGGTTCTATGGCAAGGACTTCGATACGCCGAGAGGGATGTCCCGAAAAGCATGGGCCAAGGAGCGCGAGTCGAGGATAGTCAACAAGGACCGGATCACGGTCACAGTTCAGAATCCGCAAGTCCGCGTGGATGGCAATAATGCAACCGTGAAATTTCATCAGAGCTATGTGTCGGACCGTTTGAATTCGAACAGCCGCAAAACGCTTGATTTGACCAGGGCCGGCGGCAAATGGCAGATCAAGCGGGAGCGCGTGGGCAATTGATGTTTCGTTTTCCGGCATACAAGCGTCATGTAGCAAGGACGTTCGACAGACTTCTGCTTGGCGGCATGTTATGCATATTGGCCAGTGGCTGGATGGTGTCCGCGCATGCATCAACAAAAAATCAAACTGCGCCTGGCATTTCCGGCAAACCCGATCCGGACATTGCGCTGATCAGCGTCTACAAGGATCTCGCAGCGAACCGTTTGCGCGACGCGCAGGCGAAAGCCGATGCCCTGGTCGAGGCTTATCCGAATTTTCAGCTTGGCCATCTGATTCGCGGCGACTTGCTGCTGATGCATACGCGCCCGGTCACCACTTTCGGCGCGTCATCAAACGGCTCCGCAGAGAAGCTGAAAAATTTGCGCGACGAGGCGATTGCGCGCCTGAAGTCGCTGCGCGAGCGCCCGGACCCCGATCTCATACCCAAGGCCGTGTTGCAACTGCGCCCGGATCAAAAACATGTGCTGCTGGTTGATGCGAAACGATCGCGTCTCTATGTTTATCAGAATCAGGCAGGGCGGCTTAAATTCCTCACCGATTATTACATCAGCCAGGGAAAGCTCGGCGTCGACAAGTTCAAGGAAGGCGACCAAAGAACGCCGCTCGGTGTCTATTACATAACGGGCCGGCTGGCGGACGACAGGCTTCCCGAGTTTTATGGAACCGGCGCGCTTCCGATCAACTACCCGAACGAATGGGACAAACTCAATGGTCGCGGCGGCTCGGGTATCTGGTTGCATGGGACGCCGCCCGAAAACTTCAGCCGCCCGCCGCTATCGTCTGACGGCTGTGTGGTGTTGACCAATCCCGATCTGATCAAACTCACGGCGTCGGTAGAAATTGGCAAGACGCCGATCGTCATCAGCGATCAGCTTGAATTCGTCGAGAAAAAACAGTGGGATATCGATCGCAAGACGGCAATGAACTTGATCGAGACATGGCATCGGGATATGGATAGCCGGAATTTGGCCCGCGTGAAGGCAAACTATTCACAAGCGTTCAAGCCCGAACGGGGTGAAAGTTTTAATGACTGGTTTGCGAAGCAAGAGCAATCTCTCAGCCGTACCAGTCGTGCTGCAACCGTATTGCGCGATCTAAGCCTGTTCTATTACCCGGCCAAGGACGATCTGATTGTCGCGACATTCACGCAAGACAGCGTGATCGGCAAGCGCAAGAGCTCGGCACGCAAACGCCAGTACTGGAGCAAGGAAGGCGCTCACTGGAAGATCATCGCCGAAACCCACTGGTAGAGTATGAGCGCTTCTTTCATGAACAGCAGGTGATACAGCTATGGCACGTGAACAATTCGCATTTTTCCATTCGCTGCGTGTGCGTTGGGCCGAAGTCGATATGCAGGGAATTGTCTTCAACGGACACTACCTGACGTATTTCGATGTCGCCTTTACCGAGTACTGGCGCGCCACAGGATTGCCCAATGTAATGGAGCAGGCGGAAGCCGGGCAAGAAATGTTTGCGCGCAAGGCAACCATCGAATACCAGGGCCCGGCCAGATTTGATGACATGCTCGATATCGGCGTTCGCTGCATCGCATTCGGACGTACCTCGATGCGATACGCGCTGGAGATCCATCGCGGCGCAGAACACCTTATTTCCGGCGAACTGGTGTATGTCTATGCGGACACTGCGATCCGCAAGGGGTTGCCGGTGCCGGAACGTTGGCGGGAGACTATTGCGCGCCTCGAAAAACAACCGCCTGAAACATCGTGAACTTCAAGCCGACCATCGGCGATTGGCATGCGCAACAACTGCATGCCAGGGCTGTGCGCAACGATGTCTTCATCATCGAACAGGAGATTCCGATCGAGCTGGAATGGGACGAGATGGATGCCCTCAGCCTGCATGCAGTGGTCATCGGCGAGAACGGCCAGGCCATTGGAACCGGGCGATTGCTGCCCGACGGGCACATCGGACGCATGGCTGTAATCGGCGCAATGCGCGGCGCAGGGATTGGCGGCGCGATTATTGAGGCGCTGATGTTGGCGGCGAAACAGCGTGGCGACAAGGCAGTCGTACTGCATGCCCAAATCCATGCCGAGCGTTTCTATATGCATCACGGGTTTTCGCGCGAAGGTCCGGAGTTCATGGAAGCCGGCATCCCTCATATCCAGATGCGCCGCGTTTTTTCGTGAAACGCCTGGCTACCTGATCGCCCGTTCGTTCAGCACGGCGACATTGCCGGAATCGATCCGGATTACGGTCGACGTGCGCGTGCCATAGGTCGGTGACTCGATCATTACCGATGACAGCAGTCTTTCCATTTCAAGGCTGATGCCGGTTTTCGGAAGCCGGCAATCGGACGCGCGACTGGTATCAGTCAGCATTTCAAAAAACGCATCCGGAGGTGCGCCCTGGCACAGCAGGCTGGCGAATTGTGCCTTGGTGCGAACGACTTTGGGCCACGGCGCGTCGAGCGTATCGTTGGACAATCCGTACACGCCGGGCGCTAACGGCTTGCCGTTGCGCGCATCTTCCTTTTTTCCGTTCGAAAACCAGATGAGCTCCTTGCCATCCCCGACCAGCAAATTGAAGCCATTGAAGCGATGAGCGTCGGCGGAGACGCCGGCAATATACTCCTGCCCGCTTGCATTGCCGGTCAGGAAGTTGGCGACCAGTGTGCCGCGCGACGGTGCATCGGACTGTTTGTCGGACGGCGCGCGAATATTGGTCAGCGCGGCAAATCGCGCATCTTTCGTGATGCCGATCCAGGTGCCGCCACCCCGAAGATCGCGGCCTGCGTACACATGAGGATGCTCCTCCCACCACGCAGCAGGAAGAGCGGGCCGATCATAAAATTCATCCCGATTGGCGGCGACAATCAAGGGCATTCCGGGTACGACTTGCCAGGCAAAGACGATCAGGCACATGAGACATCCATAAAATATTCGACGTGGCGCTCGCCGTCGATCAGGGTAGCCAGCTGCAATCGCGCAACCGAATCTTCCAGCAGCGCGTCGAATCCGCCCGGTACGGCCGGATAGATTTCCATCCAGGTATGGCATCCGTCCTTCTCGGCCGGCCGGCGCTTGAGCATGCCAGCCACCCCGTATTTTTTCGTCAGCTCTGCCTGCATTTCCAGCACGCTGCGGGTCAGTGCATCGGCGAGCCCGGTGCGCACCTTGTAGTAAACAAAAATATCCATGGATCAGGCCGGATCGGGCAGCGTGTACGGCAGCGGTTTGAATTGCAGCGCGGGACCGTCGGAAGATCCGAGATGGATCGTTGCGTCATCCATCGATGCGGTCTTGATTTCGACCAGGCAGTCTGCCTGACCGATAGCGGAAGCCTCGGCATTGACCACCATGCCGCAAGGCTGATCGGGATCCGCGCTGGAGAAAATCTCCATACCGGCACGGGCATCCGCGGCGGTTGTAGTGGCGAGCATCATTCGCCGCTTGAGTTTACCCAGATACTGGCTGCGGGCGACGATTTCCTGTCCTGGATAGCAACCTTTCTTGAAATTGACGCCGCCGACTGCTTCGAAATTGACCATTTGCGGAACGAACTGTTCCTGGGTCGCCTGCACGATACGGGGTATGCCGGCATGGATTTCGCTCAGGCGCCAGACGTGTGGGCCGACCGGGCGCAGGCCGTTTGCAAGGTCCGGCCAGGCACTTTTTGCAATATCGATGGTCGTAATCCATTGATAGCGGGGCTCGCCTGCTACATCCGTAAGGCGAATAAGCGTGCCATTTTCGGAGTCCGCTTTGGCATAAGGCGAGGGCGGCAGTGCGGCGAACCATTGTTGCAGCACGATTTCGGCAGCATGCCCGGCCAGGCCAAGCATCACATGGCTGCCGGATGCATCGGTGAGCTTTGCCTTGGAGCGAAGTACGAACATCTGCAAGCGCTTTTGGACGACGCCCTGAATCTGGTGCGGCAATTGCAGGAGCACCGCATCCGGCGATCTCCACATCAAAAAAGTGGCCAGCAGGCGTCCCTTGGGCGAGCAGTAACCGGCAAGCCGTGCTTCGGCGAGTCCCAGGTGCTCCACATCGTTGGTCAGTTGATTGTGCAGAAATGAAGCGGCATCGTCGCCGGTCACCGAGATCAGTCCAAGATCGGTCAGCGGAGCGACAATACCGGTTGCATCCGCACCGGTTCGGGCAGCGTCATCGAAGCGGAGTGCTTCCGGTGTGGCCGGATCGGCAATATGGGCGCCGTGTTGCACCAGAAAGTTCAACCATGGATCGGTAAATTCGGTCATGAAGGTGATGAAAAATTAATTCCGCTATTATGCTGATGGCTCGATTATAGTGGCGTCGTAAAAACTCGTCTGATTCATCCAATTTCTCCAGGTACGACTGTTTTGAAAAAATTTATTGTAGCGATTCTACTTTTTGCATTTGCAGCCGCAGGGACTATCACCCTTTGGGCACGACAGCCGATCATCGATGCTGAACAGCCTCCGGTCGCATTTTCGATCAAGCCGGGCAGCGGTGTAAGAGCCGTATCCCGGCAAATTGCGAAAGCGGGTGTGCCGGTGCAACCCATCATGCTGGAAATGCTTGCCCGTGTCACGGACAAGAGCACGAAAATGAAGGCAGGCAGTTATGAATTGAAACCCGGCACAACGCCGTTCGGTCTGCTCGATCAACTGGTGCGCGGCGAGCTTGCGCAGGAATCGGTGGTGGTGATAGAAGGCTGGACCTTCAAGCAAATGCGACAGGCGATTGCGGCGCACCCGGCGATAAAGCATGAAACCACCGCACTGTCTGAGCAGGCGCTGCTGGAAAAAATCAATGCTGATTACAAGAAGGCCGAAGGGTTGTTTTTTCCCGACACCTATCGCTTTGCAAAAGGCTCAAGCGATTTGCAAATCTACAAACTGGCGCACGCGCAGATGATGAAGAAATTGAACGAGGTGTGGGCCAAACGGGATCCGGCACTTCCTTACAAGACGCCGTATGACGCTTTGATCATGGCATCCATTGTGGAAAAAGAAACCGGCTATCGCGGTGAGCGCAACATGATCGCGGGGGTGTTCGTCAACCGGCTTCGGCGCGGCATGCTGTTGCAGACCGACCCCACCGTGATTTACGGAATGGGGGAGCAGTACCAGGGAAATATTCGCAAGCGCGATCTGCAAACCGACACGCCGTACAATACCTACGTTCGTGCAGGATTGCCGCCGACGCCGATTGCGTTGCCGGGAGAGGAGTCGCTGCACGCGGCGTTCAATCCGGCCAAAACCGATGCGTTGTATTTCGTATCGCGTGGCGACGGCACCAGTTTTTTCTCGAAAAACCTTAACGATCACAATTCTGCGGTCGACAAGTATCAGCGCTGAGCCGTCTTGGCAGGTTCGGCATTCCGTACCCGATTATTTGGCGATCATGGACGCTATCGCATGACAGTTGGCAAATTCATTACTTTTGAAGGAATCGACGGGGCCGGGAAGTCGACGCATATTTCCCATGCTGCCGCGTTGCTGCATCAGCGCGGCAAAACGGTGATTACGAGCCGGGAACCAGGCGGAACCCGGCTAGGTGAACAGCTGCGTGCGCTCCTGCTGCACGAAAAAATGCATGTCGAAACCGAGACATTGCTGATGTTCGCCGCGCGGCGCGAGCATCTGGCGCAGGTAATCGAACCGGCGCTGGCGCGCGGCGACTGGGTGATTTCGGACCGTTTTACCGACGCGTCTTTTGCATATCAGGGCGGCGGCAGGAAGCTGGCGCTGCCAAAACTGGAAACCCTGGAGCAATGGGTGCATCCTGATTTGCAGCCGGACCTGACGCTGCTGTTCGATGTGCCGCTGGAAGTAGCGAGGGCACGGCTTGATGCGACGCGCGAACAGGACAAATTCGAGCAGGAAAAGGCCGATTTTTTTGCCGCAACCCGGGCTGAATATCTGCGCCGGGCAGCCGAATTCCCAAAGCGTTTCCGTATTATCGACTCGACCTTGCCCATAAGCGATGTTCATAAACGACTTGAAAAAATAATCACAACTATATGAATTATAAGCATAAACATAAGAATGTTTTGATTTAAAGAAGTTTGTTTAAGAGCGCTCGCCAGTTAATTGATTTCAATGAATAAAATGCTTTATCCATGGCAACAGGAGGAATGGCGGCAGCTGGCGCGGCTGCGCGACTTCCTGCCGCATGCGATCCTGTTTTACGGACCCGAAGGAATCGGCAAAACGACATTTGCCGAGCGCTTCGCCCAATCTTTGCTATGCGAGAAGCTGGCGGCGGATGGGGAACCCTGCGATCAATGCATTTCCTGCGGCTGGTTTGCCCAGTACAGCCATCCGGATTTTCGGCGCGTGCGGCCCGAAATTCTGGATGACAGCGTCGATACGGAAAGCGATGACGCGGCGGAAGCAGCCGATGGCAAAAAATCCTCTGCCAAGGCAGCCCGCGCGCCGTCGAAAGAAATCAAGATCGATCAAATCCGGGCGCTGTCCGATTTCATGAATATCTCTACGCACCGCCAGGGAAAGCGGGTCATCATGCTGTATCCGGCTGAGGCGCTTAATGGTGCCGCTGCCAATTCATTGCTCAAGACATTGGAAGAGCCGGCGCCCGGTACCGTATTCCTGATGGTGTCCAACGGTATCGATCGCCTGCTGCCGACCATCCTGTCGCGCTGTCGCAAATTTGCGCTCGGCATTCCCGCTCGCGACGAAGCATTGGCCTGGCTTGCGAGCCAGGAAGTCGCGGACGCGGAAGTGTGGCTGGCCGAGCACGGTGGCGCACCGTTGACGGCGCATGCATTGGCGCAGGCCGGTTCACGCGAGACGATGGATGAATTCCTGGCGCAGCTTGCCAAACCGACCATTGATGGCGCACTCAGAACCGCGGACCGGCTTCAGAAAATCCCTGCAATCGAGCTCGTCGCCTGGCTGCAGCGCTGGTTGTATGACCTTTTTTCTGTCAAACTTTCCGGCAGAATCCGGTATTATCCTAGGTATCGTCGCGAGCTTGCAGCGCTGGCCGAACGTGCTGAAACCGGTGCGCTTCTCAAGGCATTGAAGGATGCGAATGACCGGCGCGCAATTGCGCAGCATCCATTGTCCGCAAAACTCTTTATCGAAGATATGCTGCTGGAATACTCGACTATTTTTTCTTAAGGGATCGTTATGGCCGATGCACAGGCAGCTACAACCACCGGCGGTGCACCGATTGCGCGTCCTTCGGTCTTGTCCCTTGCGATCAAGGAGAAGGCGGCGCTTTATGCATCCTACATGCCGTTCCTGACCAATGGCGGAATCTTTGTGCCGACCAACAAGGTCTACAAGATTGCCGATGAAATTTACCTGATTCTGTCCCTGATGGAAGACAGCACCAAGTACCCGATCGCGGGCAAGGTTGCATGGGTTACTCCGGCCGGAGCCAACAATAACAAGGCGCAGGGAGTCGGCGTGCATTTTCCCGCCGACGAGAGCGGCAAGCGCGTAAAAACCCGGATCGAGGAAATCCTCGGAGCGGCAGTCAGTTCTTCGCGCAGCACCCACACGCTTTAGGCGTCCATTCTCACGCCGGCTGCGCCCATGCCATATTCGCATCGGATTGCCCGCGCCGACGATCTGCCGGCGATTGTCTTCATCTATAACAGCACCGTCGCATCGCGCCAGGCCACCGCCGATACCGAGCCGGTCACGGTCGACTCGCGTCGCAGGTGGTTCTGCGAACACGATTCGCAGAACCGGCCGCTGTGGGTCGCGCTTGATTCCGATGCAAATATCCCCGGCGACATTGCCGGCTGGCTGTCGTTCTCGAGTTTCTATGGCCGTCCGGCCTATGCGGGTACCGTCGAGCTGTCGATCTACATACACGAAGCCGCGCGCCGGAAAGGACTCGGACAATATCTTCTGCGCGAAGCGATCCGCTTCGCGCCGACAATTTCAGCAAATACCTTGCTTGGATTTGTCTTCGGCCACAATACGCCTAGTCTGCGATTATTTGCATCGTTCGGGTTCGAGCAGTGGGGCAAGCTGCCGCGCGTTGCCACGCTGGATCGGACCGACAGAGACCTGATCATTCTCGGCAAGCGCCTGACATAGCTTGTTGCGTGTGCCCGCGCCATGTCAGGAATATGCGTGACGGCGTACAATGCGGACCATGTATATCGACTCCCATTGCCATATTAATTTTCCTGAATTGGCGGCTCGCTTGCCTGAGGTTTTCGGCAAGATGGCCGACAATTCCGTCACGCATGCGCTATGCGTTTCGGTTGATTTGCCGGATTTTCCGCAGGTTCTCGAACTTGCCGAAAAATATCCTCATGTCTATGCATCGGTGGGCGTGCATCCCGATTATGAGGAAACGCCGGAGCCGAGCGTGGAAGACCTGGTGCGGCTGTCTGATCATCCAAAGATAATCGCGATCGGAGAAACCGGGTTGGATTATTACCGCTTGCAAGGCGATCTGGAGTGGCAGCGCGAGCGGTTTCGGATCCATATTCGCGCGTCCCGTGCAACCGGAAAACCGCTGATCATCCATACCCGTTCCGCGTCCGAAGACACGATTCGGATCATGCGCGAAGAGGGTGCCGGAGTTGATGCTGGCGGCGTCGGTGGCGTCATGCATTGCTTTACCGAATCTCTTGCAGTGGCGCAGGCGGCAATGGAAATGGGATTTTATATTTCGTTCTCCGGCATCGTCACCTTCAAGAGCGCGAAGGATCTGCAGAAAGTTGCACTTGCAGTGCCGCTGGAACGGATGCTGATCGAGACCGATTCGCCTTATCTGGCGCCTGTGCCCCATCGTGGAAAAATGAATGAACCCGGGTTTGTGCGGCATGTCGGGGAATTCCTGGCACGCCTGAAAGAGGTGCCGGAAGAGCAGCTCGCGCAACAGACCAGCGATAATTTTTTCAATTTATTCAATGTATTGCAATCAAATAATAATGTTGATGATTAACTTTAGACCGACTCCGGCTTTTCGGGTGATTGACTTGTGGCGCCGCGCTGCCGGCCCGCTGGCGGCCGCCGCGATATTCTTGCTGATGCCAATGTCGTCGTTTGCCGGCGCATACGACGACTTCTTCCATGCGGCAAAGATGAACGATGCGAACGAGATCAAGTCCTTGCTCAATCGTGGCCTGGATCCGAATCTGATAGAACCGGCGCGTGGCGATACCGGGTTGATCCTTGCGTTGCGCGAAAATTCGATGAAGGTGTTCGACGTACTGATCAATGCCCGCGACATCGACATAGAAATCAAGGCGCGTAATGGTGACAACGCATTGATGATTGCTTCTTACAAGGGAAACAGGGCGGCGGTCGACGCGCTTCTCGCGAAAGGCGCGCAAATCAATCGACCGGGCTGGACTGCGTTGCATTACGCTGCGGCCGGTGGCCACAATGAGATTGTGCAACTGCTGCTCGACAAGTCCGCCTATATCGATGCCGCGTCGCCCAACAACACCACGCCGATCATGATGGCGGCGCGTGGCGGTCATATCCTGACAGTCAAGTTGTTACTGGAGGCCGGTGCCGACGCGATGCTGAAGAACGATGTCGGCATGACGGCAATCGATTTCGCCAACAGTGTTGGCCGCCAGGACATTGCAGAAGGCTTGACCTACCGGTTAAAGAAGGCCGGCAAGCTTTGAGCCGACCCCGCGCGGGTTTCGATCGAGTATTGAGCGCTATGGCGAGGCTGTTTGTCGGCGCCGGTCAGGTGCCGATACGCTCACCCCAGACATCGAAAACCGGCGCGGTGGCGTGCCGATTCAAATGCATTTTGAGGGAGGCGATTTCATTGGCTACGTCTGGCGGAAATCCTTTTCGACTGCCGCGATGATCGAGTATCAGCGCATCCAGATATTTTTCGCACTGCGCGGGGCGACGCCATAGCTCGGCCAGTTTGTTGGTGATGCGAGGGAAGCGCTGCACCAGACCGCCCGGCTGAATTTGTTGTGGAAGCGCATCCAGCCATTGCCACGCTTGTTCCGAAAGTTCGACATTCCTCGCCGCGCGCGCATCACGTGCATACGTCCAGTTTTTCTCCAGACGTTCCGGTGTGTTAGCCCGGTCCAGAACCGCCTTGGCTTCTTCGACAGAAACTTTTTCGAAGGGGATGAAGTCCATTGATACCTCCAATATTGGGAGTTTTTCTCGAAACAGCAACTGTCGTTTGCTAGCACGCTCGCATAAGACCGGCTTCGCTGGAAATTTCTATCGGCGAATAGTCTTAATAATATGTAAAAATTTGTAAATGCGAAATGGTTTTTTTGATAATTTATTCATTTACAGCAAAAAGTCGCTTTCTTATTTCTGCACGACAATAATATCTGGCGATTTGACTTGCTTCACGGCGCTTCAGCCAGTCGGTGGCCTGGAAGTTTCGGAATTCGGAAATTGCCGGGTTAGATTGCCGCCATCATTTGTGCAGATACCTTCCTCAACTGGACCGCTCGGCGTTTCGTTACATCCCATTACAAAAAATGCATGAAAAACGACGCCGTTTCTCGGAATCCGGCGAATTTTCGGTTTCATAGTTATCTAATCTGCATCCTCGCGATCTTGCGCTGGACGGCGAAAAACCAGGCAGATTCCGGTTTGCTTCGTAATTCCGAATCGGAATCGAATCTTCGGCGCAATATTGTTTGGTGCATTTCACACGACACCAACGTCCGTTCATTGTCATCAATTTAAGATATTGATGAAACTGTAAGAACATTCGCCAGTCTCATTTGCAGCTGGCATTCACATGAGATCAAGCGTGTGATGGCATATAAACCAATATCGGTAATCACTATTTTCATACGGAGATAAATATGAACAAAGTATCTTTAGCGTTGTTCGCGTCACTGATGGCGCTAGCGGGAATCAGCAACGCACAGAGTTCGTCGAGCGGAATCACGGAAAGCACCGATCCGGCGCGCGCGGCTGCAGTTATAGCCGAAGCGGAAAGAATAGCGCGAGAACAATCAGCGTCCGACTCAAGCAAATCGAGCACATCGGGTGCTTCCGGCGCATCCGGAACCGACGATGCGTCCGAGTCTAAAAAGGCAAAGAAAAGCAAGGCGAAAAAAAGCAAATCCAAATCGAAAGCGCGCGCTGACAAGGCCTCTGGCGCAGCCGGTGCTACGAGCGGCAGCTCCGGCATGAGTGGCGATACCGGCAGCAGCGGCATGAGTGGCGATACCGGCAGCAGCGGCTCAAGCGGCGCTTCGGGCACAAGCGGAACATCAGGTGCGTCCGGCGCAGCGGAGAGTAAATCCGGCGCCAGCAGTTCTTCGGGCGCGACCGACAGCTCGTCAGGCAGCACGACTGGCAGTGCGCCGCATTCCAGCGGAACGTCAGGTGCGACTGGAACGACGGGTAGCAGTCCGAGCAATTCTTCCGATTCTTCGTCCACTATGCCCGGCAGCAGTTCCGGCGCCAGCGGATCGTCCGGATCCGGCGGATCTTCGAGCACCGATACCAAGGACTCAAGCACCAGTCCGAGCAGCACTTCAGGCGCAAGCGGATCGAGCGGCAGCTCCGCTGCCGGTGGGGCCTCCAGCACAGGCAGTACCACAACGCCCAAGTAACGCTTGGTTGGCCGCATAGCGGGAACGTCTGCCGTCTTTCGAGCAGCAAGTCCGCAGATGCGCGGCGCTTCAATTGCGTAAATTCCTTGTCTGGAAAATGCAATTGAAGCGCCGCGTTTCTTTGTCCATCGAATTTTGCGCACGCTTGATGCCGCCGAAAATAGGCTTAAGCGGGCGTCTTCTTCTTTGCTATCATGTTGGGATTTTGCAAACAGGAAAAGCACCGATGTACAAGCTCATTTCGCTGTCTTTGTTCGCGATCTCGATGGCTGCTGCAGCCGCCCCTGCATACACTGTAAAGACACTGGAGCAGCTTGCGATCTATCCCGAGTCCAGCGCGACGGCACAGGTGGTCGCTGACAACGAGAGCCGAATTGCAGCTGAAGTGACGGCGCGAATCGAGGCGATCCCGCCCGGGCTCGGGCAGTCGGTGCGCGAGGGCGAAATACTGGTCAGACTGGATCGCCGCCAATACCAGCTGGCGCTCGAACAAGCCGAAAACCAGGTCGAACTGCTGAGCAATCGCCAAAAGCTTGCGCAGTCGCAGTTCGAGTCCGCCAAAGCATTACACGCGTCGAAGTTCATATCCGCACAACTCCTTGAGCAGCGCCGCACCGAACTGGCGGTGGTCGATAGCGAACTCAAGATCGCACGCAGCAATGTGGCGCAGGCACGGCTTGCGTTGAACAAGACGATCCTGCGCGCGCCGTTTGCAGGCACGGTCAAGGAGCGCCTGGCGGGCGAGGGTGAACTGCCTGCACCGGGACAGCCGATCATCACACTGGTCGAGTTTGGAAAAAACGAACTGCGCGCGCGGATCTCCAATCGCGATATTGCGTCGCTGAAGGCGGCCAAATCACCGGTATTCCGGCAGGGCGGCGAAACTTATCCAGTAGAGATCGTTCGCATCTCGGCGGTAGTCGATCCGAGGGCACAGACGCGGGACGTAATCTTCAAGGCAGGCACGGCACTGGTTTCGGGCTCTTCCGGCGAAGTGGCGTGGGCCAGCGTAGTCCCGCATCTTCCGGCCACTTTCCTGCAGAAACGGAATCGGCAATCCGGTATCTGGGTCGACGAAGGCGGAAAACCCGTATTCAGGACGATTCCTGACGCACAAGCCGGCCGCCCGATACCATTGCGCTGGCCGCTCGACACACGCATCGTCGACGAGGGCCGATTCGCTCTCGCGGGAGCATCTGAACCGGCCGTAAAGTAGGGCGACAGACAATGCGAATCGTCGATCGTCTGCTCGCCAACCATCCGCTGGCCAATATCACTTTCGTGGTAGTGCTGCTGCTCGGCTTCCTGACCTATATCAGCATGCCGCGTGCGCAGGATCCTGAAATCAATTTCAACTGGGTATCGATTGTCACTGTTTTGCCCGGCGCGTCGGCGGCCGACGTCGAACGTGAACTGACATCGCCGCTGGAAGACGCGCTGCGGCAGGTCAAGGACATCAAGTACGTTTCCAGTAACAGCCGCGAGAGCATTTCTTCGATCCTGGTGCGCTTCAACGAATTGCCGGAGCGCGAGTTCGACAAGCGCATGGTCGATCTGCGGCGCGAAGTGCAAAACAAGGCAAGCCAGGAGTTTCCGCCCGAAATCGACGATCCGGTGGTAGTCGAAATCACGTCTTCCAACGGATTCCCGACCGCGATGGTGGCGGTGCACGGCGTCGGCGGCGGAGAGCAGTTGCGGCACATAGCCGCGCAGATCAAGACCGATCTGCGTGACATCAAAGGAGTCGACAGCTTGCTGGATACCGGATTGCCCGATCCTGAGTTGCATGTCGATTTCGATCCGCGCGCGCTGGAAGTGCGCGGCGCCAATGCCACGCAGGTGTCGGATGCGGTGGCCGGGTGGTTCCGGAACACGCTGAGCGGCCGGACCCAGGTGGCCGATCGCGAATGGCTGGTGCGGATGGAGGGCAAGACGCCCGATCCCGACGCGGTGGCGCAGATTCTGGTGCCGAACGCGTCGGGCGACTTTGCATTGGACAAGGTCGCCGCCGTCTCGCGCGGCACTGAACGGGTGAACCAGCGCGTCACTTATAACGACCAGCCTGCCGTCATTTTCGCGATTACCAAGCAGGCACAAGCCAATACGCTGGAACTGGTCGATCAATTACGCAAAGTGATCGCGGAAAAAAATGCGGTCCTGGCCGACCAGGGCGTACAGCTGGCGCTGATCGATGACCAGACGCACCCGACCCGCAATGCAATCTCGATCATGGAAACCAATGCGCTGTATGGCTGGCTGCTTGTGATGGCGGTATGCTGGATCTTTCTCGGAACCCGAATTTCGATCCTGGTTGGATTGGGGATTCCATTCTCGCTGGCTGCGACATTTTTTATTCTCGACATGTCGGGTTCAACGCTGAACCTGACTGTATTGCTTGGCGTCGTGATTGCGCTGGGGATGCTGGTCGATGACGCGGTCGTGATCGTCGAAGCGATCTACTACCGCTTGCAGCGCGGCGAAGAAGTGCGCAGGGCGGTCGTCAACGGCGTATCGGAGGTGGCGTTGCCGGTTTTCTCGTCAGTGTTGACGACCTGCGCCGCTTTTCTGCCGCTCATGCTATTGCCTGGCATTCTCGGCAAGTTCATGTTCGTCGTGCCGTTCGTGGTGACCACCGCCTTGCTGGTGAGCCTGCTGGAAGCCTACTGGATACTGCCGGTGCATATCATGTCGCTTCGGCCCGAATTTGAACATAAATCACGGATACAGCTGTGGCGTGAGCGCTTCACGCATAAATTCCGCGTGACCTATGCAAAGTTGCTGGTCAACGTGATGCGCTGGCCGAAAGTATCGCTGGCCGCCACCGTGCTGGCGCTGGCCGGTTCGGTCGGACTGGTCGCCGGCGGACTGGTGAAGATCCAGTTCTTTGCGTTCGATCCCATCCGCCTGTTTTACGTGAACGTCGATATGCCGGCCGGCGTCACGCTGGACCGAACACATGCCGAAGTCGAAGCAATTTTGAAGCAGGCCCAACCCGCGTTCGAGTCCGGCGAAGTGCGTTCGCTGACCGCCAATTCCGGGCTCAAGTGGACCGAGACAGAGCCGCTGTACGGCGCCCAGTATGGACAGGTAATCGTGTCGCTCAATCCGCGCGAAGGCGATATGCGCGATACGCCGATGGTGGTCGCTGCGGTACGCAAGCAGCTCGAAAGCTATAACGGCGAAGCGAAGATCAGTTTCCTGGAACTGTCCGGCGGCCCGCCGACCGCCAAGGCAATCAGCGTCAAGATACGCGGCGACAACTACGATCAGCTACGCGCGGCCGCCGACGAGTTGATGGTTGCCGCCGCCAAAATCAAGGGGATCAAGGACCTTGCCGATGACGACGTTCCCGGCCGGCCGGAGCTGACATTGACATTGAAACGCGAAGCATTGGCGCAATCCGGCGTCAATGCCGGCTATGTCGCGCGGCTGCTGCGTCTTTATGGCGACGGAGAAACGGTCGCAAGCATCCGGGACGAGGGCGAAAAAGTCGACGTCGTCGTACGGGCCCGGCCCGAGCCGCTGGATGATATCGATGCGGTGCTCGCTTACCGGATTCCATTGCCGCAAGGCGGAAGCGTCGCTCTCGGCCAGTTGGTTGACGCGAAAATGCAGGAATCGAAAGGCTTTATCCGGCATTACAAGCTGCGGCGCGCGATCACCATCGAGGCCAATCTCGACAAGGAAGTAATCGATACCGTCGATGCCAACAACCAGCTCAAATCAGCCTGGGCAGGCATGCAGAATCGCTATCCCGGCGTGGATCTCGATTTTTCCGGCGAGCTCGACGACATCCAGGAAAGCATCGATTCTATGGCGAAACTGTTCGCCATCGGCGTCGGACTGATCTACCTGATCCTGGCCGCCCAGTTCCGCAGCTACTGGCAGCCGCTCCTGATCCTGGTCACCGTGCCGCTGGCCTTTGTCGGCGTGGTGCTCGGCTTGTTCGTATCGGGAAATCCGCTCAGTCTGTATACGCTGTACGGCGTGATTGCGCTCGCCGGTATCGCGGTCAATTCTGCAATCGTGCTGATCGATGCGGCCAACGATCGGCGTGACGCTGGCATGAGCGTGACGCACGCGACGATTTATGCGGCACGGCGCCGCCTGGTGC
Organism: Oxalobacteraceae bacterium; assembly: GCA_036675035.1. Taxonomy (GTDB): domain Bacteria; phylum Pseudomonadota; class Gammaproteobacteria; order Burkholderiales; family Burkholderiaceae_D; genus MESE01. Next base: position 5,842 of record JAKFFO010000040.1, on the reverse strand, counting down.
CGATCCTGATCACATCGACCACGACGATTGCGGGCCTGTTTTCGCTCGCGGTCGGTCTCGGTGGAAAATCATTGATCTGGGGGCCGGTCGCATCCAGCATCGTGTGGGGGCTCGGATTTTCAACGATACTGACGCTGTTCGTGATTCCGCTACTGTATCGCCAAGTGATGGCGCCGCGACGAAAGGCGGGTCGATTCAGAATTCCGCTCCGCAATAAACCGATTGGATCGCCATGACAGAAACGATTCGGCTTGCCAAGCGTGTTTCGGAACTGGCTTCCTGCTCGCGCAACGAAGCAGTGCAATACATCGAAGGCGGATGGGTCACCGTCGATGGACAGTTGATTGAAGAATCCGGCTTCCGGGTGCTCCCGCATCAGCGGGTCGAACTGATGCCTGATGCGAAGCTGGAACCGGTTGAGCCGATCACCATTCTGCTGCACAAGCCGGCAGGGTTCGACGTGCAGCTTGCACAGCAACTCGTCACTCCCGGCAATCTGTTTTCCGGCGACCGCTCAGGCAAGCGCTTCCTGAAACGATATGCCGTCGACCTGATCGTGGCCGGACAGATCGAGACCATGGCAAGCGGCCTGCTGGTGCTGACGCAGGACTGGCGCATCAAGCGCAAACTGATAGACGACGCGGCCAGGATAGAGCATGAATACATTGCCGAAGTTGGCGGCGACCTGAAGCCGGACGGCCTTGCATTGCTGAATCACGGTCTCACTTTCAATGGCAAGCTGCTGCCGCCGATCAAGGTCAGCTGGCAAAGCGAATCGCGCTTGCGCTTTGCGCTCAAGTCTCCGCCGCGCGGTCTGATCGCGCACATGTGCGAACAAGTCGGACTGACAATGAAATCACTGAAACGGATTCGCATCGGACGCATGCCGCTGGCTGGCTTGCCGGAAGGGCAGTGGCGATATTTGCTGGGGTACGAAAGGTTTTAAGATCCGCAGCGGCGGGTCATGCCGCCGCACATTCGCCGCCGACCGGATCGGGCCAGCGACGCGCATCCCGCTGAAATTCATTTACCAATCCGAATACAAGTTGTACGGCGCCGTCTTGCACCCTGATCCGCGTCGCCGGACGCTCGATCAATATCTTGCCTTTTCCGGCCCGATCCAGCATCCCCTCCGGCACCGCGATAATGTTGTGCTGGAACACGCGCTTGGCGGCCCGGCGCAGCACTTCGTCTTTAGCGCGCTGGTCTATATTCGGTCCCATATCATGGCTGGCATGCCGCAAGCACGGGCGGGCCAGCATGATACTGCGCCCCCACAGGGCCACGGCGACATCTACTGTCATGGTGGCGATGCGGCGCGGCTCTGAACTGCGCGGCAGGTCATGCAGCGGCATTTCGAGCACCAATCCCATATGCCGGTCATTCTTCCCCGGCACGATCGACAAGCGATCCACAAGAGGCGGGCCCTGAAAACTGCCAGGAATGATCTTGTTCCGGATATTGATCTGCTTATTGACCTGATTCAGCAATGTCGTTTCCAGCACCGGAAGCTCAAAGCGAAAACGCTCGGTTATCTTCTGGATGTAGCGGTAGTCGCCGAGTGCGATAAGCGCCGCGACGATGGCGCAGGCTGACAGAATGAAATTCACGGCGCTTCCTATCCGAATCGAACTTCGCGCAGAAAGATGGATATCGTTACCAGCGTAAATGCGAGCAACGGAATCAAGACCATGAATATTCCGCCGAGCGCCCGGCGCCAGGCAGCGACTGCGGTCACAAAGCTGTGAGCGGCAACAAAATATAACAGCCAGGCAGTGAACGCGATTGCGTTCGCCAGCAGCAGCGTGTAAAGCCCGGTTGCCGCGCTGCTTGGGCCGAACGCGCAGTTGCTCAGCGTCGTATAGCAGAATGCGAGATCGATTACGCTGCTCTTTCCGTACAGGAGTATCCAGCCGATGCTGCCGAAGATGAGCAGCAGGATGCAAAAAACACTGACTGTCGCAATAACACGAGCACGCATGGGATGAATCCTGTTCAAGGGCAAGGGAACGAAAAAGTAGTTGCCCGTTGCCTTTGTCTTTCCAAAAATATCCAATTCTGTTTTGGGCACCGCGTGATATTGCGCGAGTCCTGCGGTGGCCGGCAGAAGGATACTTACCGGCTCGCAAAATGTCTATGGTCTTTGGGTCCATGCGTTCTCTGCGCAGGCACGAATCGCACTGCCGGGTACAGCTGCGTTTGAACAAATCGAAGACGGGGATGCGTGGATCAGTTCGAAAGATGCAGCTTCATTCCCTCGTGCGACGCGGCGAAACCGAGATTCTCATAGAAGCGCAATGCGTCCGGGCGAGCCTTGTCGGTCGTGAGCTGTACCAGATGGCACTTGCGTTCCCTGGCCCGCTGAATCGCCCACTCGAACATGCGTCCTCCGATCCCTTCCGAACGGACATCAGCGGCAATTCTGACGCCCTCGATCAGCGCCCGCCAGCCGCCCTGGTAGGTGAGGTACGGAATGAACGTAATCTGAAGCACGCCGACCACCGCCGAATCCAGACATACGACGACGAGCTCGTTGTTCGGATCGGCATCGATTGCTTCGAACGCGGACACGTAACTTTCCGGTAGAGGATGTTCGAAGCGCTCGCGCCTGGCCCCGAGCGGGTCATCTGCCAGCAGTTCGACAATCCGCCGCACATCATCGCGATTGGCACGGCGAAAAACGAGTGGGTAGTCGGCCATATTGATCTTGTCTCCTCCGGCGTTGAAAGTATTTCAAAGAGCGACGCGATTCGCGCATCAGGAATTTCCGTAAATCCGGGCGACTTGTAAAAGCATACGTATCACGTCGCGATTTGTCTATCGGCACCATGCGGTGATTTTATGGATAATGGCATGAATGCGAACGATCGAAATCCGTGTCGCGAACGGGGATTGACACAATTCTGCTGGACCCACCAAAGATTCTCCTTACTTGAACTGGCCGCCCATGACGCCCTGGAATGCAGCGCAAGCTGGTGATTCGCTTGCCGACATCGATACACCGGCATTGATCCTTGATCTCGATGTGTTCGAACGTAATCTTGATCGGATGGCAGATGCGGTTCGGGGCCACGGCGTCCGTCTTCGTCCTCACGCGAAAAGCCATAAATGTCCCGAGATCGCGATGCGCCAGATCGCGCGCGGCGCGGTCGGCATCTGCTGCCAGAAAGTCAGCGAAGCGGCGGTGTTTGTCCAGGCTGGCGTGCACGATATCCTGATTACGAACCAGGTGATGGGCGCCGCCAAGATCCGGCGCGTTCTGGAGCTTGCGGCAGTCGCCAGAATCGGCGTGCTGGTCGATCATCCTTTGCAGGTCCATGCGTTGGCGACCGCTGCGCAGGCCGGCAACACGGCATTGGATGTTTATGTCGAAATCGATGTCGGTTCGCATCGCTGCGGCGTCGTATCGGCGGCGGATGCAGCAGACCTTGCCCGGCTTGTGGCCGCATGCGCGCCGTTGCGCTTTGCCGGTCTGCATTGCTACCACGGTGGTGCGCAGCACCTGCGGGAGCCGGCACAGCGTGCCGCTGCAATTGCCCGGGCGGTCGAAATGGCGCGTTCGGCGAAACAGCTTATCGAGGCAAAGGGACTCGCAGTCGATATCGTCACCGGCGCGGGAACCGGGACTTTCACGCATGAGCGCGATTCAAGAATATATAACGAGCTGCAGCCGGGGTCGTACATATTCATGGACCGCGATTACGTTGGTAATCGGCTGGGCGAGGATGACATTTTTTTTGAGCACGCGTTGTTCATAAAGACGACGGTCATGAGCAGGCCGACTGCCGAGCGTGCGGTGGTGGATGCCGGCCTGAAGGCGTCCAGCGTTGACTCCGGCATGCCTGCCGTATGGCAACGCAATGATCTGCATTACCTGAAAGCTTCGGATGAACATGGGGTGCTGGCCTGCGACAATGCCGCATCAATTTCACTGGGGCAGCAGTTGATGCTGGTGCCGGGGCACTGCGACCCGACCGTCAATCTGTACGATGTACTAATATGCGTGCGCGGAAATCGCGTTGAAGCAATATGGCCGATCGCTGCGCGCGGTGCGGTACTTTGATCGGCCGATGTCGATGGGCTGGCTCATGCGGCCGGATGACCCTTGATACATGCCAATGGCCGGGAGCGACCCGGCCATTGGCGATGGTTGACACACGGTTCAGTAATTAATGGTCTCTGCTGGTATCGCGAGCTGCGTCCTTGACGTCTCCGATGCCTTTCTGGGTTTTGCCTTCCGCCTGTTTAGTCATTCCCTTGGCCTGATGCTCCTTGCTTCCCATTACCTTGCCCGCTTCCTTCTGAACTTTTCCGGCAGCGTCCTTCATGCCGCCTTTCACATGGTCTTTGTTCATGATGCACGCTCCTGATTGGTTTAAACAAGAATAGCGACTACTCAACTAAGATCACGGTGACAATGGGAAGTTCCGGAGCACAGGCGGCGAACGGCGTCCGCCGTTCTAGTGATTCTTCGATTTTTCCGTCGCAGGGTGCAGCTTGCCATCCTTGTCCCTGACCAGTTTTGTCGGTGATGAAACGGCGATCGGGTCGCTCGCAGGAAACGACAGGTCGCTGCCTTCATCGAGCAATGCGTCGGTACGCTCTTCATCATCTTTCGACGTGGTTTGGCGTTCGGTCCGGTCTTGCCATGTCGCATGTTCCGGCGATATGTCTTTGGGAGTCATTTCCGCGGGTGAATCGCCTTGCGATGAAAACCGCTTCGGCATTTTTTCGGCATTTTCCTTGTTGCCATGTTTATTGGATTCGGACATAGGGTTCCTCCTTTTGCAATGCGATGAATGAGTTTATGCGAATGGTGGCGCGCTCCATTCGAATTGCCGTCTGAAATTGACCGGCATCAATCGTTATGGTTTTTGTGCGAACCTGCGATTCGCTTCACACGCACAAATCATCTGCTACCATGATCGGGAGCTTCTGAAGAAATTATCAAGGCGCACGCTCAGCCTTTGAAAACACCAATCGCTAAATGGAGGTGGCGCGAATGAGCATAACCAGAATCAACGAATTCCGGGCAATCGAAGGAAGCAGCGCGCTGTTGCGGGATCAAATTATATTGCTGGTACCCGTGATCGAATCTGCGGAGGGATGCCTTTCCTGCCAGCTGTTGCAAAGCCAGAAAAGCGAAAACCACTTTATTCTGATCGAGGTCTGGGACGATGTGCATTCACATCAGGAGTCGCTGAAAAATGTGCGGCCAGACGTTTTTCATGAAGTAAGAAAACATCTTGCGGTGCCGCCGACCGGTGAGTACTACGACTATTGCCATGCGCGATGAGCGTCGATTTGCCAACGCATGGTTGTTACCGGCCATTCGTGCTTGAATCAGCCTGGTCGCCGGCGATGGAATCTGCGGGCTGTCTCGACGTACGCCGCCATAATTGGCGACTGCCGGTTGTGCTGGACTCGATGAAACCGGCAGCGCTCAGATAATCCAGCGCGGCCTGCGTCAGCTCCATCGATTCTTCGCCGCGGGTACGGATCCAGTAGTGATGAATACCCTCCAGCGTGTCGCTGCTTTCCGGCCGGTCCTCCAGATAGCGTTGAATTGCAGCGGCACGCGACAGGAGCTGTTTGTCGTTCATTCGCGAGCGGACTTATTGCTTGGCGATACGGTAGCAGGGTACATATTTCTTGCCCGGCAACTTCATTCGATGTTGATCGACGAATGCGGTCAGCAATGAATCCATCGGACCCATGACGCGCTTGTCGCCGCGGATCTCAAACAAGCCGTATTTTTCGATTGCGCGAATGCCCTGGTCTTTCACGTTTCCGGCAACCACGCCGGAAAATGCGCGGCGCAAATCGGCGGCCAGCAGGTGGC
>JAKFFO010000229.1:0-1817 GCA_036675035.1 Oxalobacteraceae bacterium | reverse complement strand
TGCTGGGCGGCGAAGGCATGGCGATCCAGCGCCAGCTCAATTTCACCCGCGAAGCCGAGCGCGAAGCGGACCGGGTCGGCTTGCAAATCCTCCAGGAGGCTGGTTTCGATACCTCCGGCATGATTGCTTTTTTCGGCCGCATGCAAAATGCTACCCGGTCTTACAGCGATACTGCACCGGCTTTTCTGCGCTCGCATCCATTGACCACCGAGCGCATTGCCGATATCCAGGCCAGGACCCGCGACCAGCGTTACCGGCAGCGTGCCGACAGCCTGGATTTCCATCTGGCGCGCGCCCGGCTGCGGCTGCTGCAGGATGGTTCTGCCCAAGGTTTGCGCGAGGCGGCGAGCCAGTTCGAGGGACAACTGGCGCAAAAAAGCCGCAACCTTACCATCGCTGGCAAGTATGGACAGGCGCTGATTGCCTTGCGCCAGCGCGATGTCAGCGGCGCCCAAGCCTTGCTGCAGGAAGCCCGTGCAGCGCTGCCGCAGGGCATGAAGCCGAGTGCGATGCTGGCCAGCCTGGGCATTGAATTGAAGCTGGCGGCCAATCGGCCGGCCGAAGCGGTCAGGGAAGCGGATGCGGCGCGCATGCAGTTTCCCTTGTCTCGCGGGATCGCCCATCAATATGCCGACGCCTTGATGGCGGCGGGGAGCACCGATGACGCGGTAAATTATCTGCGCGACCAGGCCCAGCTGTACCGGCAAGAAGCGCCATTGCAGGAGCGCCTGGCCAAGGTATATGCGGCCCAGGGCAAGCAAGCGCTGCAGCATCTGGCGCTGGCCGAATCGTATGCGTTGTCGGGCAGCCTTTCTGCGGCGCTGGACCAGTTGGGCATTGCGCGCCGGGCGCCGGACGCGTCTTTTTACGATCAGGCCCAGATTGATGCGCGTGAACGCGAGTGGCAGTTGCGCTTCAAGGAAGAATTGAAGGAAAGCCGCAAGTAGTTCGGGGTATGTGGATTTTCCTGTTGAAACGAGCAAATAAACCATTCGGTTGCCTAACGATTCTGGCTCCCATCAGGTAGTTCTTTCAATTTTTCGCTCAAGGATTTGGCGTGCCATTTCCCGCTGACATATTCGGAATGGCATCCTGTACGAGCATTTGCATCGTCGGTAAATCGCTTTGAATCGTTTTCCAAACGATTTCCAGATCGACCTTGTGATAGGCATGCGATACGCGATTGCGCATGGCGTAAATGACTTGCCAGGGGATTTCGTGATGCTCTTCCGCGAAGTCTGGATCGTACTTCATGATGTTGTTCGCTGCTTCGCCAATGATCTCGACATTGCGAATCACAGCATCTTGGACCAAATCACTATTCAGGAATGCGATCACATCCATATCTTCAGTGTAGCGTTGGATACGCTCGATGGCCTGCAAAATGTGCCCAAGATAATCCGGAACCCTGAGTTCAGCCTTGCTCATACTGGCACCGCCTCGGCAAGAACAGCACCTTTGAATTTGTCCGGTAGCGCCCTGGGCGTCAGCACGTCCACTGTCACTCCTAATAGTCGCTCCAGTTCCACTTGAATTGCCGCTACATCCATCAAAGTGGTATCTGGCGTCGGATCGATCAGAATGTCCAGATCGCTTTCCTCGGTATCGAGTCCACGCGCCACGGAACCGAACACCCGTGCATTGCAAGCGCGATGTGATGCAACGATGCGCCGGATGGCGTCACGATTGAATTGAAGTGCGACAGATGGTTTCATGGTGAATTCCACAGATTATTCCAACAATGACATTGTTCTATCATAGTTCTCGACCCAGGGGAAATAAAGCAGGGCGCATCTTAACGCGCCGTATGTGCAAGT
>JAKFFO010000217.1:0-50840 GCA_036675035.1 Oxalobacteraceae bacterium | reverse complement strand
GCCAGTTAAATATGACCAGTCAAAATTACGCGCACTTGTTGGCGCCGCTGGACCTCGGTTTCACTTCCCTGCGCAACCGCGTCATCATGGGCTCCATGCATACCGGTCTGGAAGACCGGTTCTACAACTACCCAAAACTGGCCGCCTACTTTCGCGAGCGCGCGCGCGGCTGCGTCGGCCTGATCGTGACGGGCGGCATTTCGCCGAATCGACAAGGGTGGCTGCTGCCTTTCGGTGGCACCGTCAATAATGTTTTTGACGTCCGCAATCACCGCCGCGTGACCGATGCGGTACATGAAGAAGGCGGCAAGATTGCAATGCAAATCCTGCACGCCGGCCGTTACGGTTACCAGCCGTTCGTCGTGTCGGCGTCTGCGGTCAAATCGCCGATCTCGCCGTTCAGACCGCGGGCGCTGACCGAAAATGGAATACTGCGCACTATCGCGGACTATGTGCGCTGCGCGCGCCTCGCCAAACGGGCTGGTTACGACGGCGTTGAAATCATGGGCAGCGAGGGTTATCTGCTTAACCAGTTCCTGTGTGCGCGCACCAACTTGCGGCAGGACCGATGGGGTGGTGCGATCGAAAACCGGATGCGGCTGCCGGTTGAAATCGTGCGCCAGGTGCGTGCTGAAGCAGGTACTGACTTCATCATCATGTACCGTCACTCTTTACTGGACCTGGTCGAAGGCGGCAATACCTGGGATGACGTGGTTGCGGTTGCGAAGGCGCTCGAACAGGCCGGCGCCACGATGATCAACACCGGCGTCGGCTGGCACGAGGCACGTGTACCGACAATTGTCACATCGGTACCGCGCGCCGCATTCCGAAGCCTGTCCGGGCGCCTGCGCAAGGAAATATCGATTCCGGTAGTCGCATCGAACCGCATCAATATGCCGGACGAGGCCGAAGACATCATCGCAAGCGGCGATGCGGACCTGGTATCGATGGCGCGGCCGTTCCTGGCCGATCCCGATTTCGTCAACAAGGTTTCGACCGGCCGCGTCGATGAAATCAACACGTGCATCGCCTGCAATCAGGCGTGCCTCGACCATACCTTTGCCAACAAGCGCGCCAGCTGCCTGGTCAATCCGCGTGCCGGTCATGAGACCGAACTGGTGTACCGGCAGACGGCGAACAGGAAGCGCATTGCCGTAGTCGGCGCCGGTCCTGCCGGATTGTCGGCAGCGACGGTTGCCGCCGAATGCGGGCATGATGTGACCCTGTTCGAAGCCGACGCCCGGATCGGCGGGCAGTTCAATTACGCAATGCGGATTCCGGGCAAGGAAGAATTCAGTGAAACGCTGCGCTATTTCGCGCGCCGGCTCGACGTCACCGGCGTGAAGCTGGTGTTGAACCGGCGCGTGACGCGCGATGAGCTGTCTGAACAAGGCTATGACGAAATCGTCGTTGCGGCCGGCATCGTGCCGCGCACGCCGAAGATCGAAGGCATCGGGCATTCCAAGGTACTGTCTTACCTCGACCTGTTGCGAAACAATGCGCCGGTCGGTCCGCGGGTGGCGATTATCGGTGCCGGGGGAATCGGTTTCGATGTCGCGGAATATCTGTCGCATGACCCACAGGTAGCGCTGCCGGTCCCACTGCAGCACTGGATGCAGGAATGGGGGGTGGACCTGAATGCGCGCACCAATGGCGGCTTGTTACCGGCTGCGTCCGAAACGCCGGTACGGGAAATCTTTTTGCTGCAGCGCAAGAGCTCGAAGCCTGGTTCATCCCTTGGCAAAACCACCGGCTGGGTGCACCGCGCGACCTTGCTGCGCAAGGGAGTCGAGATGCTGGCCGGTGTCGAATATCTGAAGATCGACGATCACGGATTGCATATCACTGCCGGTGGCGTACCGCGCCTGCTGCAAGTCGAAAATGTAATCATCTGTGCCGGCCAGGATTCGCTATCCGAACTGATGCCGCCGCCGCAAGACGCCAGCCGATCGCGCTTTCATCTGATCGGTGGTGCTGCGCTGGCGGCGGAACTGGACGCGAAGCGCGCGATACGAGAAGGTGCAGAACTCGCTGCCGGCTTTTAGCAAGCGCGACCGCGCAGACGAAACTTCGCTATCGGCATGTCGCCGGCGTACCTAAGCGCAGGAGTTGCGATCGGAACAATTGTTGTGTCGAAATGTAATAAAAACTATACACGGTCATCATGTCGTTTTATTGTAATCCGGCAAAACGGAAAAATGTCCGCTTCTCCTGTCACACAAACGATCGATGCCATGAAGACCAAACTTGGAATTTCCTTGATTGCCGCGATAGTCGCCGGATGTTCAACCTCAATCGACGCGCCGCCGCTCGACAATACTGTTCCACCTCCTGGTGCCGCGATCACCGAACGCGTCGAGACGACTCGCGACGCGGTGTCGACCGCCCGCACGCTGGACGGATACAAGCAGGATCTGGCGCATCGCATCAGCCAGGTAAATTCAACCAAGGTATATGTCGGCCGGCCGCAGGCATTACTGCGTTCCGTCGTTGTATTGAAATACCATGTCGATGGCAGCGGCAATCTGGTGCGCAGTGAGCTTCTCAGGAGTAACCGGGACCGCGAAACCGAAGCGACGGCACTCGCGACATTGAAAAACACTGCACCATTCCCGAAGCCGGCGTCCCACTTGCTGCGCAATGGCCGGGTGGAAATCATGGAATCGTGGCTGTTCAATAACGACGGGCGTTTTCAGTTGCGTACCATTGCACAGCCACAAATGGATCAATGACGATCATCGCGAATTAAGCGGTCACAACCGCGGCTTCACCGCCGGCCGGAGTCCCGGTCTACGCGGTTGCCAGTCTGCGTTGCGATAACCGGCCTTGCTGCACCCAGTCGCAGCCGTCGTAAAACATCCGAATCAATTCAGCTAAGCGATTACTACGGATTAGCCCATATAATCGGATCGATCACAGTTCACGAACTTTTATATGACCGCAAGCTGGCTCATCGTCAATATTGTCAGCGCGTTGCTTTTGCCGCCGCTGATTTTTGTCTTACCGAGCATCGCCGGATTCATGCTACACAAGCGCTGGCCGCGGGTCGGTGCCGTACTTTGCATCGGTCCGCTGATTGCACTGGTCGTGTTCTCGACCGGTGTTGGCGCCAAGTGGCTGGCCGGATCGATCGAAGACTTCGCGACGCCGCTGACTTCCACGCAAGACACCAGGGCGCAGGCAATCGTGATTCTCGGCGGCGGGCGCGCCAAGAATGCGCCCGAATACGATGGCAAAGACACAGTCAGCATTCCGACATTGGCGCGACTGCGCTACGGTGCAAAATTGCACCGCGAAACCGGTTTGCCAATTCTGGTAACCGGCGGTACACCGGGCGGCGCTGCCGAATCCGAAGCTGCGCTGATGGCGCGCGTGTTGCAGGAAGACTTTGCGGTCCCGGTCAAATGGCAGGAAGGCGCATCGGAAAATACGGCACAGAATGCACAGTTCTCGGCACTACAGCTGAAACAGGCCGGGGTACAACGGGTTTTGCTGGTAACCGATGCGATGCACATGGCCCGCTCCCATGCGATATTCACGCAAAGTGGCCTGCAGATCGTGCAGGCGCCAACCATGTTCCATAGCCGCGATCCAATTTCCGCTATCGATTTTGTGCCTACTGGCCATTCGTTGCGCTTAACCGCCTATGCAATGCATGAATGGGTCGGTCTTTTCTGGTACGCGCTGCGCCATGGAAGTGCAATTCATTTGACCCCGGACGCAGCCGGCGCAGGCGCCAAAGCCAATCATCCGGCAAGTTGATAGCATTGGAAGCATTCGGTTTTTTCGCCTGACATCTGCGGCGTGATTTTTCGATAGATTTGACCGACCGGACTGCCTGCATTCCAACTCAAGAGGAACCTGCGCGATGAACAATGTGACGGTTGATGTTGCGGTAATCGGCGCCGGGTCCGCAGGCATGGTCGCTTATCGTGCGGCGAAATCCCAAGGCAAGCGCGTGGTGCTGATCGAGGGCGGGCCTTATGGCACTACTTGCGCCCGAGTGGGCTGCATGCCGAGCAAGCTCATGATCGCAGCCGCCGAAGCGGCGCATGCAGCCGGACAGGCGCAGGCATTCGGCGTACACACGGGACCGGTACGGATAGACGGCAGAGCGGTCATGGCACGAGTGCGTGCCGAACGCGACCGCTTTGTCGGCTTCGTGCTGGATGGAATCGAAGAGATGCCGCCGCCGGACAAGTTGCGCGGCCACGCACGTTTCATCGGCCGCAACTCGCTGCAGATCGATGATCACACGGTGGTAAATGCCGTGAGCGTTGTCATTGCCACCGGATCGAAACCCAAACTGCCGGACATATTGCAAGGAATCGGCGATCGGCTGGTCAGCAGCGACGATATTTTCGAGTGGACCGAGCTGCCCGAATCGGTGGCAGTGATCGGCACCGGCGTAATTGGTTTGGAGCTGGGGCAGGCATTGCATCGGCTGGGTGTGCGGGTCGCATTGTTCGGCCGCAGCAAGAAGCTGGCCCAGCTGAGCGATCCGTTCGTATCGGCCGCCGCACTCCGGTGTCTCGGCAGCGAACTGGATCTGCATCTCGATTCGCAAGTGCACGGCGTTGAACTCGACGGCAATCAGGTCACCCTGCGCTGGTCCGATACCGGCGTCGCGGAGCATACCGAGCGCTATGATTATGTGCTTGCAGCCACCGGACGTGCGCCCAACGTGGATCAACTCGGCCTCGAACATACCAGCCTGGCTCTGGACGCGGCCGGTATTCCGCTATTTGATCCGACAACGATGCAATGCGGCGATAGTCCGATTTTTATTGCAGGCGACGTTGACAACGAGCGGCCCGTGTTGCATGAGGCAACCGATCAGGGTCGCATTGCGGGCGAAAATGCAGGGCGGTTTCCCGATGTTCGGCCAGGACTGCGGCGCATTCCTTTTTCGATTGCGTTTACCGATCCGCAGATTGCCGTCGTGGGCAAGTCCTATCGGACAGCAAAGAATGAAACCACTGTGATCGGCGAAGTGTCGTTTGAAAACCAGGGGCGCAGCCGCGTCATGCGGCAGAATTGCGGCCTGTTGCGGATTTACGCTCAGGCTGGATCGGGACTCTTTATCGGCGCCGAGATGATCGGACCCCGGCACGAACACCTGGCGCACCTGCTGGCATGGGCCTGTCAAAGCCGGATGACCGTATTGGAGATGCTGGACATGCCGTTCTATCATCCGGTAATCGAAGAGGGATTGCGCAGCGCGCTGCGCGATGCAAAGAAAAAACTGCTGCACGGCTTGCCGCCGATCGATCACTGCACCGATTGCACGCCAGGCGTTTGAATTCAAACCAGCCGATTAAAATCCTGGACCTCATCGATCTTGAGCACGACCTTGGATCGTGCTTCGCAAGCCTGCAAAATGAAGCGCAGTAGTTGAATCATTGAAACATTGTCCCAAGTCAAGTTCCGTTTCGGCGGTCCATGTTACATTGATCAACATATCAAATCAGTAGCGCCGAGGCTTAACACATGCACAGCCGGCCCGGTAAGCGCCATCACGCCAACGACTGCGGTCGTCATCATTCACTCTCGGAAGCAAGGAGCATCACGATGCTGGAATCGAATATCAAGACAGTAAGAACCGACATGAAAACCCTGGTGGAAGACGCACAGGCGTTGTTCCGTGAGGCGACCTCGACCTCCGGCATCAAGGCGGAAGAGCTGCGCGCCAGAGGACTGGATCTGCTCGATAACGCCATGGCGAAAGCGCAGGATCTGCAAGCGGCAGCATTGGACGCCAGCAAGGAACTCGCGGAATCAGCCGACGGTTACGTAAAAGAGAATCCGTGGACTGCCATCGCTGTATCGGCAGGCGTTGGTGTGTTGATCGGGCTGTTGATCGCGCGTAAATGAGCGCACAAATCAAATCGTGATGGATGATCAACAACCGCGGGTCGAGGACACCGATCCAGGTCTGATTGCCGGCATCGTCGGTATTGCAAAAAACGGATTCGGCCTTTTGGTAAGCAGGATCGAACTCGCTGCATTGGAACTGGCCGAAGTTCGCGGCAATTTCTTCAGGATAGTGCTGGTCGGTGCGCTCGGTGTCATTGCAGCATGGTTTGCGATTGCATTTTGGAGTGTGCTCATCGTGGTGTTATCGTGGCCAGCGTTGGGATGGAAAATTCTTCTGATTCTCGCAGTCGCGTTCACGTTGCTGGCGATTGCCGTCGTTCTGTATGCGCGATCGACGCTCAGGCAAGGCAAGCTGTCCATGCCCGCGACAATGGCGGAATTGTGCCGCGATCGTGACAGTCTGGTGCAGCCGAAACAATCGCAGCCGGGCAAGTGAGCACGAATATGCCGAACCGTGCAGAACTGACCGCAACACAACAAAAGAAGCTGCTGATTGCACAGGGCGCGCTCTACCGGCTGAGACTTTGCGAATCTAAAAGCGCGGTGCGTGAAAACCTGCAAGTCGACACGCTGGCCAAAAGTGCACTGCACAGTATCGTTTCCACAGCCTCGTCTGCGCTTACACATGGGTTCAGTGCCAGGAATCCGGCGGCGGTAAATTTTCAAGTCATCCTGCCGTTATTGATAAGCGCGATCTCATTGCTTGCAAAAAGAAAATCTCTGATCAGGCCGGCGTTGATTGGCGCAATGGCGGTGGCCGCAGTAGCGGCGGTGGCTCGGGCAAAAGCCGCTCGGCAAACAAGCGCCGATGCATCGCGTCATGACATGTCTTGATGTCGCGGATTGCCGTTACTCAATTTTTCCGAACTTCCATTTCCATTTTTGGTCGAATTTCATCTTGAACAGCTAAAGGAATTGATTATGCGCAGGTATGTCACAGGCTTGACTATCGCCGCAACCGTCGCTGTGAGCGGTTGTGCCAATATGACTGAAACGCAACGCGGCACGGCCACCGGAGCGGGTATTGGCGCGGGGCTGGGTGCTATCCTGGGCGCCACCACTTCGGATGGTGGTGGAAAGCGTGCGGCAACCGGCGCCGTGCTTGGCGGTGCTGCCGGTGCCGTGGTCGGGAATATCTGGTCAACCAGAATGCAGGAACAGAAAAGGAAAATGGAGCAGGCCACGCAAGGCACCGGTGTCGATGTGACGCAGACTGCCGATAACCGGCTGAAGCTGGAAATTCCGAGCGATATTTCTTTCGATACCAACCGTGCCGACATCAAGCCGAACTTCCGTCCGATACTCGACAAGTTTGCGGCCACCTTGGCTGAGAATCCATATACAACAGTCACCATCATCGGCCATACCGATAACACCGGCAGCGACGCAATCAATGATCCATTGTCGGTCAATCGTGCTGCAAGGACGCGCGATTACCTGACGAGCCGCGGTGTCTCGCCAAATCGTTTCAGCATCGATGGCCGCGGATCGCATGAGCCGCTGGTTGCGAACAACAGCGAAGCGAACCGCGCGCAGAACCGCCGCGTGGAAATCTTTGTCGCGGAGCAGCAGGCGACTGCTCAAACGCCACAGCCGAGATAAGCATCAGCGTCATACGACGTCTACCAAATGAAAAAGCCGACCATCTGGTCGGCTTTTTTTATCCATGGAGGGTGCTTATTTCGAAGCGGCAGTCATGTAGTCAACAGCCGCTTTCACTTCTTCATCGGAAGCGGAAGAGCCGCCTTTCGGAGGCATGAAACCGGTTTTGCCCTTGAAGCCTTTGATTGCATGTTCGTAAAGAACTGCCTCGCCCTGCTTGATGCGGTCCGCCCACGCCGCCTTGTCGCCTAGCTTGGGCGCACCGGCGACGCCGGGCGTATGACACGCTTGGCATGCAGCTTCATACAGCTTTTTACCTGCGTCGGCCGAAACCTTTTGGCCGGCGTCGGGCGTCACTGCCTCGGCGACTTGAGTCGTGGGCGATGATTCGATCGGTTTTGTCGCAGAAGCAACCGGCGCACCGGCCGACTGTGGTTCAATTCTGGTGGTGTCCGGTGCCGCTGCGGCCGGCGCCTTCACTTCGGGCTCCTTGAATTTGGCGCCGGACTGATTTGCCATGAAGACTACGGCACGAGCGACTTCGATATCATCCAGATCGGGATTGCCGCCCTTCGGAGGCATCGCCCGAATGCCATTGATCGCATTCGATACCAGCTTGTCGTAACCTTGTGCGATTCTGGCAGACCATGCACCTGCGTCGCCTACTTTGGGTGCTCCGGCTGCGCCACTCGCATGGCAAGCGGCGCAGGACGTCTTGTAAACTTCTTCGCCGCCCAGCAATTGCTTCGGCGCATTCGCGTCCACCAATGTAAAGCCCTGATCGGCCACCGGTTGAATCCGGGCCGCAATCGCCTCGGGGGTCTGACCGTCGGAGCCGGCCCCGACCTTGCTGTTGTTGGCGATGTATTCCACCAGCAGGACTATGCAGATAATGGGAATCAAAAATGCCGCAATAACGGCGGCGATCAGCTGCTTAGGTGTCTTGATGACAGACTCGTGCTCTTTATGTGCGTCGCTCATATTCTCTCGATACAATTTTATTGAAACCCGTTGGCGGATGCGCGAAGAGGGGCGCCAGCCCGGCTCATTCCGAAATGCAATACCTCGCCAAACCCTTGATTATAGACGTAACGCGGCCGTTTTGAAACGGCCAACAGTCACTTTGCATGGACGCCAACCCAGAAAAACGGTATCCTTCATGCCTCTTCAGCGTTCCCCATGCGGCTGTAGCTCAGTGGATAGAGTATTGGCCTCCGAAGCCAAGGGTCGTGGGTTCGATCCCCGCCAGCCGCACCAGTTCTTCTCGTTTCTCGCGCTAGCGAATATATGAAAACGATACAAGGCCGCCATCGGCCACCATTTTCCCTTCTCCGTCGCAAGTCTGCTCCTCCCGATTCGAGGTGGAATCTTCGACAGCCTACGAAGCAGAATGAGTTTTAGTGAACGTCAGTCACTGCGCTGACGAGAATTCTCGATGACGCGGTCGAGCATGCTGGCAAGCGTGCGCTTTTCCGTGGCGCTCAGTCCGCTGGTTAATAGCGTGCTCCAGTCATGTGCCCATTCTGACCTGCGGGTAAATATTTCTTTGCCGGACCGCGTGAGATTCAGGATCTTGCCACGCCCGTCTTTCGGGTCTGCCGACTGCTTTACGCATTCCTTCGCGCAAAGCTGGGACAAGACGCGACTGACGGTGGTCTTGTGCAGGCCGGTCAAACGCGAAACCTGGCTGGGGCCGATATCCGGGTGGCGCGCCAGCGTGGAAATCACCAGCCATTCGGGCAGATTGATGCCTTCGGGCCGGCCGATTTGCTCGAAAAACGGTTGCGTGTACAGATTGTAAAGAAGGACCAGTTTACGGCCGAACGATTCGTCGATCGAGCTACGGGTTGATTTGACAGCTCGGGTCGACATGCGGGTGATATTCCGGAGATGTTAAGGGAGTTTGGAAACCGGGCATATCCGGCAATTCGATTTGCACGCGGCTTTATCGCGCCCGGCTTTTTATTCTTGTCCCGTAACCAGTGGCGGGAGCTGCAAAAAAAGAAAAATTATAGCAGCTCCCGCTTTTCACTTTCGCGGTCAGTGTCGATGCAGTTTGATTACCTGGTTGCGGCCGGTGCCGGTTGCGCGCCGCGTACCAGGCGGCCGGGCAGCTTGCCGGTGCTTTCACCGTTACGGTAGACCGGAACGCCGGAGATGACGGTCGCCACATATCCGCGTGCGCCCTGCAACAGGCGCTTGCCGCCCGCTGGAAGATCGAATGCGATGTAGGGCGCTTCCACCGCCAGAGAGGAAAAATCGATCACGTTCAGGTCCGCCTTCATGCCGACGGCAATCGCGCCCCGATCCAGCAGGCCGACCGCCGCCGCCGTTTCGCTGGTCAGCATCTGCACCAATCTCGGAAGGTCGAAACGTCCGGTTTGGCGGTCCCGTCCCCAGTGGGTCAGCAGATAGGTCGGAAAGCTGGCATCGCAGATCGCACCGACATGGGCGCCGCCATCGCCGAGGCCAACAATGCTGCGCGGATGCTCCAGCATTTCGCGGGTTGCATCGAGCGAGCCGTACGCATAGTTGGCAAACGGCATCAGCATCAGTGAACGTCCGCCATTTTCGAGCATCAGATCGTAGACGACGTCCAGCACGTCGCGCCCGCTGCGCGCGGCAATTTCATGGATTGACTGGCTCGGGGCCGGTTCGTACTCGGGGTTCTCGCCGAGCGGGAAAATCCTGCGGTAATCGAGGTCGTTGCCATTGCTTTGACCGGGATTTTCCTTTGCTTCAGTAATCAGTTTCCGACGGAATTCCGGTTCCCGCATGGTCGCCACGATTTCTTCCAGCGGCCGATTGACGATCGCGCGGAATGACGGGCAGCACTGGAATGGGCCGCGGCTGGTTTGCAACCCGAGCATGATGCCGATCGGACGTGGTGCTACCTGGGCGCGCATTTCCAATCCTTCTGCGGTGGCATCGTCGATTCGATCAAGCAGTTCGCGCCAGCCTTCCGGTTTTGCATGACGTTGCGCAATCGAAATGGATGCCGGTCGACCTGCGATTTTGGTCAACCGGGAAATCATGTCGAATTCGTCGGCCTGTTCATCGGCAAAGTCCGATATGAATTGCAGCACGCCGCATTTTGCATCAGCCAATCCCTGCGCAATGCCGGCAAGTTCGTCTTCGGCGGCGCGCCAGGATGGTGTCGGTTCGCCGCTGATCGCCTTGTGGTTGCTGCTGCGCGAAGTCGAGAAGCCCATCGCGCCTGCGCGCATTGCTTCCTCGGTAAGCCGGCGCATGGTCGCTATCTCGTCAGGGCGTGCGTCTTCAAGGTAGTTGCCGCGCTCGCCCATGACATAGACCCGTAACGCCGCATGCGGCAGCTGCGCCGCAACGTCGATGTCGCGGCTGGTCTTGTCGAGCGCGTCCAGATATTCAGGAAAGCTTTCCCAGTCCCAGCTGAGACCTTCATGCAGCGCGGTTCCAGGTATGTCTTCGACGCCTTCCATGATCTCGACCAGGCGTTGATGATCGTTGCGGCGAACCGGAGCGAAGCCGACGCCGCAATTGCCCATCACTGCCGTGGTCACGCCATGCAGGCTGGATGGCCACATGCGCTGGTCCCAGGTCGCCTGGCCGTCGTAATGAGTATGTACGTCGACGAAACCCGGCGTGACAAGCAATCCGGTCGCATCGATTTCTTCGGCGCCAGTTTCGCCGATCTGGCCGATCGTGCGTATCACGCCATTCGCGATGCCGATATCGGCCTTGTAGGCCGGCCCGCCCAGACCGTCGATGATTTCCCCGTCTCGAATAATCAGGTCGTATTGCATGTCCATGTCTCCGTTCTAATAAAATAGTTTCATGTGGTACCAAAAGTTAGTTTCACATGGAATTATATCGGTGTCAACGGACGCGCCGGAAGATGTGCAGAGCTTTGATCTGAATTCATAATCGAATCGATTTATTGAAGTCTTGTTAGCAGTGCAAGTCGACGCGGAACCCAATGTCGAAAGAATAACAGCGCTTCAAAAAACGTCCTTGCCGTTACAAATAAAGGGATTAAAATCGGCAAATGTCGATTGCGTATAAAAACGTTTTCTGATAACGTTCAAAAAACGACGCCGGGCAGATACTGGGCCCGAAAATATAGAAACCGGATAAAGGAGACAACCATGATATCCCGCCGCTCAGTCCTCTCAATGCTTGTTGCGCCGACTCTCATGCTCGGCATCACCGGCGCGCAAGCTGCCGAAAAATTCACCTACGATGGCCCGCCGATTACCATACGCTTTTCGCACTTCGCGCCTGCAACTCATCCAATGAGCAAGGCGGTCAGCCAGAAGTGGGTCAAGATGGTGGAGGAAGAAAGCAACGGCAAGATCAAGTTCGAGACATACATGGGTGGCGTGTTGCACAGCGCCAAGGATGGCTTCAAGGCCACGGTAAACGACATTACCGATCTCACTCCTGCATACACCATGTATCAGGCAGGCAGCTTTCAGCTGACCCACGTGCTGGATCTCCCGTTCGCCTTCCCGAGCGCCGCCGTCGCGGTCAAGGTGGCGGAAGAGCTGTATCCCAAGTACTTCAAGAAAGAGTACGAAGCGATGGGGGTGTACCTGGCCAATTACAACGCCAACGGAATCTACAATCTCTTTACCAAAAAGCCGGTCACGAAGCTCGAGGACCTGAAGGGCATGAAGATCCGCGCTGCCGGCGGCACTCCTTCGAAGATCATCAAGACACTGGGCGCAGTGCCGGTCGGCGTCCCTGTGCCGGAAGCCTATAACGCGTTCCAGCGCGGTGTGGTCGACGGCGTTGCGTTGTACGATACCGGCGCGATCGCGTACCGGATCCATGAGCTGGCGACGCACCTGATCGAAGCGAAAATGAACAACCCGGCCAACGCCTGGGCGTACAACCGCAAAAGCTGGGATGCCTATCCGCCCGAGGTGAAACGCTTCATGTACAACATGCAAAGAAGATTGAGCATGATGTACGGCATCGAGTTCGATCGCCAGGATGCCGTTTCCCGTCCGATCATCGAGGCCAAGGGAATCAAGGTGATCAAGCTGTCGCCTGAAGAGCAGGCGCGATGGAGAGCAGCCGCAGAGCCGTTGTGGGAAGAGTTCATCAAGGAAAACGAAGCCAAGGGCTTGCCGGCAAGGCAACTGGTGGCGGACCTGCGTGCGCTGACCAAAAAATATGAAAGCTGGACTCCGGAGCAGCTGATGAAGGAAGTCACGGAAAATCCTGTTCGCGGAATCATCGACGGGATGTAATTCTGGAAAGATTCCGTATCACCGGCACGTCGGACCGACGTGCCGCCCTCCACCCGATTTAATCATTAAGCAGCAAGTATTGCCCTTTCTCGCCCGCTTTATAAAAACGTTTTCATACGTTTCACGGTGCGAGCGTATTTGATTTTCGTCAACCTCCGCGGGGTGGAATGCCGAAGATCCAATTGATCGAAAACCAGTTGTTCATATCAACAGAGGGAAGGAAGGCTGACATGCTAGACCGGATCGAAGCTGTCTTCAAAAGTTTTTCAAGGTGGTGCCACGAGTTCGGCACCTTGCTCGTGCTGCCCGTAATGGCAATCATCATCACCGTCAACGTGGTCATGCGTTATTTCTTCAATGCGCCGATTTCATGGGGCGAAGAGATAAACGGACTGCTGCTGTTTCTCGTGCTGTTTTTGTCGATGACGTACACCTGGGACCAGAAAAAGCATATCCGCATGGAGCTCGTGTACGTACACCTGAAAGGGCGCTGGCGCACGCTCTCCGACATGATCACTGCGATCACCGGCATTGTCTTTTTCGGCCTGCTCGGCTTGCAGTGCATTTTTGATATCGGATACATGATCAAGACCAACGAGACCGGCGAAGAACTGCATCTCCCGTTGTGGCCGTTCCGCGCGATGGCTGCGCTGATCAGCTTTGTCTTTGTGGTCAAACTGATCTTTTACATGGTGCGCGGCCGGCATGAAGACGGCGAGGTTGTAACCGAGGTAGAAGGCGTCGTCATTCAACGGGAGAAAAAATAGTGGATCCAATTACCGTAGGCATCGTCGGGATCGCCGCAATGCTGGTCATGCTCGTGCTCGGCGTCCCTATTGCATTCGCCATGGCCGTGGTCGGAATAGTAGGAACCGCAGTCGTGGTCGGCGTACCGCAGACCATGTCGCAGATCACGCTCGTTACCTGGGACAAGGGAACGGACTTCATTATTGTCTGTATTCCACTGTTCGTCTTCATGGGGCAGCTTACCGCTACCACCGGCATTGCGTCGGACCTGTACCAGTTCCTGCAGCGTTGCCTGAGTCGCGTGCGTGGCGGGCTTGGCATTGCTTCCGTGCTGGGTTGCGGCGGTTTCGGTGCGGTTACCGGATCGAGCGTGGCCTGCGTTGCGACCATGGGCACGATCGTGTATCCCGAGATGAAAAAATACGGCTTCGATGCGAAGCTTTCCACCGGCGTGCTGGCTGCGTCGGGAACACTCGGAATCCTGATTCCTCCCAGCCTGGCATTTGCGTTCTACGGCACTTTGACCGACACATCGATTGCGGCACTATTCATTGCCGGAATCGTCCCAGGCATTCTTACGATGCTGGTTTTTTCCGGCATCGTATGGGGCCAGTGTCTGATCAATCCGGCGCTTGGTCCGCTTGGTCCGAAGTACACGCTGAAAGAAAAAATCGTCGCGGCCAAGGGCATCTGGCCGATCGCGGTGATCTTTGCGATCGTGATCGGCACCTTGTACGGCGGCATCTGCACGCCGACCGAGGCATCCGGCATCGGTGCTGCAGGCGTGGTGCTGGTCAGCTTCGTAATGAAGCGGCTGACCTGGGCGAACTTCAGGAAAGCGCTTTCGGATACCGGAACGGTCAGCGCGTTCATTTTTGCAATCATTATCGGCGGCTACCTGATATCGCGTTTTCTTGCCGTCACGCAAATCACCGACTTGCTGGTCGAGTTCGTCACTGAGATAAATCCTTCCAAGTTCGAATTCATCCTCTTCATGATCGTCATGTATCTCATCCTCGGTGCGATCCTGGATGTGTTCGGCATGACTATCCTGACCTTGCCGTTCATCTTCCCGATCACAACCGCGCTCGGCATCGATCCGGTCTGGCTCGGTGTGTTCATCGTCATCATGACTGAAGTGGCGTTGATTACGCCTCCGGTCGGCGTCAACGTGTTCGTGATGCGAGGTATCGCGACGGACGTGCCGATGGGACAGATATTCCGCGGCGTGTTTCCTTTCCTGGTCGGTGAATTCGTGGTGATCGGGCTGTTGATCATCTTTCCGGAAATCGCCACGTGGCTGCCCACAATGATGAAGTAATGCCACTACGGAACTGACACAAGGAGCAAACATGACTGAGATTGCGAAAGGCGAGCGACTGAAAGGGCGGGTTGCGCTGGTAACCGGCGCCGGTTCGCGCTCGTCGGACATCGGAAACGGCCGCGCAGCGGCAATTCTCCTGGCACGCCAGGGAGCCAGCGTGCTGCTGATTGACTCGGTGCTGGAAGCAGCCGTCGAAACCGGGCAAATGATCGCGAAGGAGGGCGGGGTTTCAATGCCCTTGCAAGTCGATGTCACCCAGGCCGCGGCGTGTGATAAGGCCGTACAAACCGCGATCGGCGAATGGGGCCGGGTTGATATTCTGGTTAACAACGTCGGCATCGGCGGGCCCGCCGGAACCGCAGTGGATGTGGACCTTGACGCGTGGGAGCATGCGATGCGCGTGAACGTCACCTCGATGATGCTGATGGCGAAGTACGCGATTCCGGAGATGCGCAAGCTGGGCGTCGGTTCGATCGTCAATATCGCATCGGTTGCAGGACTGGTAGGCGGACATCCGAGCCTGCTCTATCCGACTTCCAAAGGTGCGGTCGTCAACATGACGCGGGCGATGGCATCGCACCACGGCACCGAGGGCATACGGGTGAATTGCATCTGCCCCGGCATGGTGTACACGCCGATGGTGTCATCACGCGGCATGACTCCCGAGATGCGGCTGGCGCGGCAGCAGCGGTCATTGCTGCAGACCGAGGGCACCGGGTGGGACGTGGGAAACGCGGTGCTGTATCTGGCAAGCGACGAAGCACGCTGGATCACCGGCATCGTAATGCCGGTCGATGCCGGCGCATCCGCCGGATCGGGCCGTCTGCCTATTCCGCCCAGCAATGGCAAACGAAACTGAGGAACTCAAATGACAAGACTGACGATGACACCGGCAAAGCCGACCGATCCCGCACTGAAACAGATCGTCGATGAATTGCTGGCCGCGCGCGGGCCGGATTTCGAACTGCCGAATCTGTACCGGGTACTGGGTCTGGCGCCGCAAATGTTTCGCGCATGGATCGATTTTGCCTGGCCGCTGCGGCTCAATGCGACCAGCCCGCGCGTCATCCGCGAACTGATGATCCTGCGCGGCGCGCAGATCTCGCAAACCGATTATGAATGGGCACATCACATCCCGCTCGCACTCGATGCCGGTGTGAGCCAGAGCCAGATCGATGCGCTTGATGCGTGGTCGACGTCCGACGTATTTACCATGCGGGAAAAATCCGCCCTTCGCCTGGCGGAAGAAGTAACTCAGGGACCGGCCGCATCGGCCGAATGCATTGCCGCGTTGAAGCAGAACTTCAGCGATCCGGAAGTCGTCGAGCTGGTGCTCACTGCAAGCTTCTATGTTTGCGTCGGACGCTTCCTCAAGTCGATGGACGTCGATCTGGAGCCAGGCTTCGAGGCTTTGCGCCTCAACGCGAAAGTATAAGTCAAGGGCTCGGCCTGCATCCGGCCGGTTCCCCAACCATGAACCCGAAAAACCATAAGGAGACCATGATGAAATTTGCTACTCGATTAATGGCATTGTCGGTATGTGCGCCGCTGGTCCTGTTGAGTCCGCTCAATGCCGCAGCGGCAGAAAAATTTACCTATGACGGACCGGTCATTACCATCCGGCTGTCGCATTCGGCGCCGGCCACCTTCCCAACCATAAAAACCACGCTTGACCCTTGGGCCGACATGGTCGAAAAGGAAAGCAACGGAAAAATTCGTATCGAAAAATATTATGGCGGCGTACTGCACAGCGCGAAGGATGGCTTCAAGGCAGCGGTAAATGATATTACCGATTTCACGCCCGCCTACACGATGTACCAGGCCGGCAGCTTCCAGCTGCACCACGTGCTCGGACTGCCTTTTGCATTCCCGAATGCGGCGGTCGCGTCACGGGTTTCCGAGGAACTCTATCCCAAGTACTTCAAGAAAGAGTATGAAGCGATGGGCGTCTATCTCGCTAACTACAGCGTGACCGGCGCCTACAATCTGTTCACCAAGAAACCGGTACGCAAGCTCGAAGACCTGAAGGGAATGAAGATCAGATCGTCAGGCGGCTCCGGCACCACGATGATCAAGTCGCTCGGCGGTGCTCCGGTCACCACGCCGGCGCCTGAAGCTTACGCTGCGTTTCAGCGCGGCGTAGTGGATGGCGTCGCGTTCTACGATACCGGTGCCATCGGTTACCGGATTCACGAAGTCGCCAAATACGTGACGGAATTGAATCTGAACAACAGCCCGCTCGCCTACGCATTCAATCGCAAGTCCTTCGACAGCTATCCTCCGGAAGTGAAACGCTTCATGTACGCCAAGCTGCGCATACTAAACCAGATGAGCGGCAACGGTTTCGACGCACACGACGTTCTTTCGAGGAAAGTCATCGAAGAAAAAGGCATCAAGGTGATCAAGCCGTCGCCTGAAGAGCTCGCCGAATGGAAAAAAGCTGTCGAGCCGATGTGGGAAGAGTTCATCAAGGAGAACGAAGCCAAGGGCTTGCCGGCACGCCAGCTGGTAGCGGACCTGCGCGCATTGACCAAGAAATACGAAAGCTGGACACCGGAGCAGCTCATGCAGCACGCGATCGATAGCCCGGTGCGCGGAATCATCGACGGAATGTAACTGTAACTGCGCAGCTGGAAGCTGCGCGTTACGCGATTTCAACCGCACCGGCCGCACGGCATTTTCGATAAAAGTGCGGCCGACTTTAAGCAACTAACTGGAGATTAGATTCAATGGCACGCATTCCCTATTTCGACCTTAGCAAGGCACCGCCTGAGCTGGCCAACCTGATCAAGGACCGGCTTCCGTTGAACATTTACCGAATGATCGCCCATGGCGGCAATACCGCGGTCGGCTTTCTCGCGCTCGGCAGCGCGATCCTGACCAAATCCGACATCGATCCGACACTGCGCGAACTGGTGATACTGCGCGTAGGTGCGCTGTGCGGATCGAGCTACGAAGTATTCCAGCACCGCCGCGTCGCAAGCAAGGCCGGCGTCAGCGCCGAGAAAATTGAAGCAGTGCTGGCTGAACCGAGGCGACCGGTCGACGCCGCGCTGTTCAGTGATCTCGAACACAAGGTGCTCCAGTTTACGGACTCGGTGGTACACGACGTCAAGGCGCCGGCGCACCTGTTCAATGAAGTTTCCGAGCGCTTGCCGCATCAGCAATTGCTGGAATTGATGATGACCATCGGCTTCTACATGATGGTGAGCCGGCTTCTCGAAAACCTTGAAGTCGATATCGAAGAAACGCCACCGCACTAGGCATTGCTGGTCAATCATTCGGCCGGTCGCGCGCATGCCGCGACGGACCGATCCGGAGCGGCATGCAGTCGTCAGCAATAGATAACAGGAATAGATAATGAATCAGACAGTAAATGAAGTTCCCGCGCGCGGCCTGACCGCCGTCGACGCGAAGCGCCATGTATTCGATGAAACCCTCGGCTTGGCGCCTTCCCGCAACCGCATGGAAGGCCGGGCCATCATGGTGGTCGGGGCCGGACAACGCCGACTGGAGGGAGAGCCGATGCCGCCGATCGGAAACGGCCGTGCAATATCGCTTCTCTGCGCACGCGAAGGCGCGGCCATCGCGTGCGCCGATCTCGATGCGCAGTCGGCGGGCGAAACCGTAGACCTGATTAAGAAAAACGGCAACAGCGCGATGCCGGTCGTGGTCGATGTGTCCGATCCGGATGCAATCGAACGCGCTGTCAGGGAAGCGACCCAGGGACTGGGCCATCTTGACGGGCTGGTGCTCAACGTCGGAATCGGCGGCCCATCCGGGCTGGCAAACCAGACCGCCGATGGATGGGATGCGGCCTTCGCAGTCAACCTGCGCAGCCATATGCTGGCCTGCAAATACGCATTTCCGCTTTTGAAGCCCGGCAGCTCGATCGTCTTCATCTCGTCGACCGCCAGCTTGCGGCCCGGTACGCGAATTCCATCCTACGATGCATCGAAGGCCGCTCTCGCCGCGTTGTGCCGGCATGTGGCGCTCGAAGGTGAGGATCTCGGCATCCGCGCCAATGTGCTCGCACCAGGCCCTATCGACACGCCGTTGGGCAGAAACGCAAGCCGCGGCCGACCTGCGCGCAGCAAGCAGCGTCTGCCGTTCGGGCGTGAGGGCACAGCATGGGAAGTGGCTTATGCGACCTTGTTCCTGCTATCGCACGAATCGTCATTCATCAATGCACAGGTGATCATCGCCGACGGCGGCATCACCGGGTTACAGCTTCGGTGATTTGCACGGGGCGCAGGAGCCGGCAATCACCAGGTCGATCGGCTTGGTGATATGCCGCCGCGTGCCTTGAGGTCCGATCCGAATCCGTTCGAGCAGCAACTCCGCTGCGGTACGCGCATTCACGTCGATATCGAGACGCAGTATTGTCATCGGCGGATTCGAAAAGCCAACCGACTCCGAGGTGCCGATGCCGATTACCGATATGTCTTTCGGAATCGACAAGCCGTGCTCGTAGATTGCACGCGTTGCGTCGGACAACACGTGGGTGCTGAGCCCGATCACGGCAGTCGGCCGGTTCGGTCGCGACAGCAAGTGCTTCATGTCATCGTAGGAGGAGCCAAGCCGTGGATTCACCGTGCGAATCAAGTCCGGATCAACCTTGCGGCCGGCCGCCCGGTAGGCTTCCTTGTATCCGGCGATGCGCTCGCGCCCTGGCCGGATGCCGGCGCCGGGCGTAAGCAGCACGATTCGCTCATGTCCCAACGAGAAAAGATATTCGATCGCGTGCCGGATACCCCCCCTGTGGTCGAGCAGGACCGTATCGTAGCTATCACCCATGTCGCGATCGATGATCACCACCGGGAGCTTGCACTTCGCGAATGCTTCCGCCGATTCCGCCGGACCTTCGTTGACGGTGGTTGCTATGATGCCGTCCATGCCACGGCTCTCGAACAGCTTGATCAGCTCCCGCTCGCGCGATACAAGGCTGCGCGTGCTGCCGAACAGCAGCATGTATCCATCCTCCTGCATCCGCGCTTCTATGCCGGACACATAGGAAGCGTACAGCGGGTTGGAGATGTCGGGGATCAGGCAGCCGATCGTCTTGCTGGTGCCCATGCGCAGGCCGCGCGCATTGGCATCCGGATGATAGCCGAGCTTCTCCACCGCGCGCCGCACGCGGGCTGCCAGATCGGCGCTGACATAGTTGCCGCCGTTGAGCACGCGCGAGACGCTGCCGATCGACACGCCGGCCGCTGCCGCGACTTCTCTTACCGATATTTTTTTGGATGGCGTACTGCCGGTCGTTTTTTTCATCGCTCATGTCTCCGAACGCGAATGATACCGCACGCAACTTATCGCACATCGAACTATTTGCATCAAGTGTTCTACCTGCTTTTCAGGATTGGCGTGGGGCCGGCCAATCCATGTACGCAGCCCTTTGCATCTGATCGGCTGCAACGCGGTGCCAATAACAACAGGCAACGATTTTCAATTTTTTCAGGAGAGATTAAATGAACCAGCAATTGCAACCGCAATCACAACCGCAAGCACAACTTTTCCCGCCCGCATTCGGCACCGATATCGGCCGTGGCCGCCTGGATGGACGCAGGATCCTCGTAGTCGGCGCCGGCCAGCGCGCGTCGGACAGCAACGATGCAGTCGGTAATGGCCGTGCGATGAGCGTGCTGTTCGCGCGTGAAGGCGCCGCAGTCGCATGCGCCGACAAGGATGCGGTCTCCGGCAGTGAAACAGCTGCAATGATCGCAAAGGCCGGAGGCAGTGCAGTCGCCATCGAGTGTGATGCGACAAAGGAATCGCAGGTCATCGAAATGATACGAAAGGCCGCCGAAGCACTGGGCGGTTTGGATGGTGTGGCGATCAATATCGGTATCAGCAACGGGCTCGGCCTGCATAATCAGACCGAGTCGGCCTGGGACGACGTGCTGTCGCTGAATCTCAAGGCACACATGTTCGTCGCCAAGCACGCAATGGCTGCCATGAACCCTGGTGGGGCGATCGTATTCATTTCGTCGCTCGCGTCGAAGCTGCCTTTGAGTCGGCAGCCTGCGTACGAAGCGTCCAAGGCAGCGCTCCCTGCGCTATGCCGCGCGGCCGCGCTTGAAGGCCAGGCCAACGGAATTCGCGCCAATGTCGTCTCTCCCGGCTTGATCGACACACCGATGGGGCGCGCAGCCAGCGCCAGGCGGCCCGATCGCGCGACGCGTCCATTGCCGTTTCAGCGGCAAGGCACGGGGTGGGAAGTCGCGCATGCGGCGCTGTTCCTGATCTCGCATGATGCTTCCTATGTGAATGGACAGGACCTGCTGGTAGATGGCGGCCTGATTTCCGGCATCACCAGATAATTCACCGCACCAGAAAGCGGGCACGATGCAACGCCGGAAATCAATCCGGCTGCGTGCCCGAACCGTGTAGAGCGTGCGCAAATGTAAGTGCTGTGCGACCGCACGGCACAGCACAGGAAAATCATGACTATCAAAAACCGAATCATGCAACTTGACGATCCCTCCCTGGATTTGCTGTTTCGCGAGGCACGCACTCACAATGGCTGGACCGACGACCCGGTCAGCACCGAGAAGCTGACCGAGATATTCGACCTGATGAAGATGGGTCCGACCAGCGCAAACTGTTGTCCGGCACGTATCTTGTTCCTGAAGTCGCCGGAAGCGAAAGAACGCTTGAGACCGGCACTGTCGAGCGGCAATCTCGAAAAGACGATGGCGGCGCCGGTGGTCGCACTGCTCGCATACGACACCAGGTTTTACGAGCGACTGGATTATCTGTTCCCGCACGATAAAAGCGCCGCGTCCTGGTTTACCGGCAGCGAAACCATAACGCAGGAAACAGCATTCAGGAACGGTACGCTGCAGGCGGCATACTTTATCCTGGCGGCGCGTGCGGTGGGGCTGGATACCGGACCGATGTCCGGCTTCGATGCTCCCAAGGTGAATGCCGAATTTTTTGCCGGTACGTCGCACAGGATCAATTTCATCTGCAACCTTGGTATCGGACGTCCGGAAAAGGTATTCGGACGGCTACCCCGCTTCGATTTTTCGGACGTATGCCAGGTGTTGTGACTGGATTGGGCGTAACAGATTGCAAGTGGTAACGTCACGGCGACGAATCGCAGGAAATTTTTCGAGCCGGTAAGAGTGCCGATTGTGGTGGAAACACTTTCAGCTTCATTGGCCATCGAATCCATCGGAGGTATACCGTATAAACACGAGGGTTTTCAAAAAAGCATTAATTCGATTATCATTCGTGCAACGTTGTCTGACTATTGTCCATTCAAGGGGGCTCGATAATGAATAACTTGAACGCCAGCGAGAAAAATCATTTTCCAGAGCCGGAACAACCGGTGTTTGCCGACGAACTCACGTTCGAGAATTTTGCCGCCTTGCGGTATCCGCCGAAATTGAAGTCGCAAACCTTGAGTACGCTTGCAATCGACTGGATTCTCTATCTTCCGGCGGCAGCGCGCCCCAAGGTGCTCGGCAAGCAATACCCGCGGATCGCGAATGCACTTGCCGCGGCATGGAATCAGCCTGAGGAATTCGAAGCCCAGCTCGATGAATTGATGCGCGATAATCGCGGCACTCGCCAGGGTTTCCCGCACGAGATTGCCGCCGAACTGGAAAATCTGAAGAGATATTATGAGACGGTAAGCCGGCAACGCATCAAGCACAGTGGGTGGGATTCTCATCCGACTCGGCTCTAGAGCCGGCTTCATGCAATCGCATCGCGGCGGGTGGCGGTGCGTGTTGTTGATCGTGCGTGCTTATCGTCCATTGCCTGGCGCAGCACGCCGGGCATAGCGCAATCTTCAGCTGCTCAATCCTGTACCCCTGCATCGGCCCCGGTCTCAGTCCCAGCTCCGGCTTCGTCCTCCTGCTTGTCCGACCGTACCGCCTTCATCTCGGCCGCGCGGATCAATCCTTCCGCCGCCGCATGCGCGGCCGCAAACTCGCTGTCCGGCGCCAGAATCAGTTGCGTGCCGCTGGTGCGCACTTCGTCGATCAACCGGTCGAGCGCTTCGATGCGCGATGGGTCCGGGTTGACATTGCGAATATAGATCGCGCGGACTGAACGCGGATGCCGCTTCACGATTTCTGCGTAGATCTCCGGGTCTTTTTCGCCGCTGTCGCCGATCAGGATGAATTGCAGGTCCGGATAAAAATCCAGGATGGCTTCTATCTTGTCGAGCTTGTGGTTGTAATGCCGGTTTGACCCGAATACCTTGCGTATGCTCAGCTCCTTGAGCATGACCGGGCCGATCGGAATGTCCTGCACCCGCATGAATTCGACCAGCGGGGAAAAGAGATGCCAGGGACTGCTGGACACGTAAAAGAGCGGATTGTCTTCGTTGCCGCTGATACCCTCGTGCAGCGCGCGGTAGAACGCGGCCACGCCCTTGAACGGCTTGCGCGTATGCGCGTTCGCGCGCGCCAGCGTCAGCATCATGTTGAGCCGGTTGCCGACATTGGTCCACAGGATGGTGTCATCGATATCGCTGATCACACCGAAACGTGCGGCGGACGGCGGCACCAGCACATCGGCACTGGCACGCACCGGCTTGCCGCCGGCGGCCAACGGATCGACCAGATCCAGTTCGATTGCATGCCAGCCGGTCGACGCCAGTGGTGCGTTCAGCACAAGTTCCAAGAGAAAGTATCCGCCGCCATCGGTCACCGCCTCCTGTTCGACATCCCGGAACCGGGCCCGCACGCGGGCACCAGCAACCTGGTCGGATTCCAGCCGCTTGTACAGCTCGACCAGGTTGCGCCAACCGCTGTCGTCAGGAGTTTGCGGACGAAAGCCTTCATCGGCCAATACCCGGCCGCGCACCGCAAGCCGGTACCGGTTGCCGTATCCAAGGTACGGAATGATGAGCAAAGGTTTTTTCGAGAACGCGCGTTTTCTGGCGTGGCGCAATACCGCCCCGGCCAGTCCGGTGGCATTTTTCGCAACCTTGTGATGAAGCATCTTGTGCGCCAGGCTGGTTCCGCCATTGTGCTGCTGGCCCGATGGGGCGGGCCGGGATGCATGTTCGGCCCAGACCGGATTGCCGCCGTGCTCTTCGGCGAACCGGATCGCCTGCTGGACCCCACGGTCCGAATGCGGGTCAACCGTCGCCGGAAGAATGCATACCTCCGCGCCGGCGTCCTGCAACTGCGATATTTCCTGAGGCGACAGCAACGTCGGATTTACGTACAGCGATGCGCCGTGAAATCCGGCCAGCGGTTTCAAGTCCTCGAAACCGGCGCGCGTCAGGATAAGGAAAGGCATGCAATTTCCGAAGGGAACTGGACGAATTATCGCCGCGACATGCCGATTTTACCGTTGCGCCCGGAGCAAGGTTTGATTTGCGATAGACAGTTGAGCGAGATAGCCAAAGACGATAGTCACGGGCCGAACCCAGCGCGACGCGGTGCGTAGCGACCGGCCACGGAACCGCCGCTTATTCCCGGGTTTCAATATCCCGCTTCAACATCCGACCTCAACATCCGACCTCAACATCCGGCTTGATGACCAACATCAATAATCGGCTTCAGTGATCGTGCGGTTTGCCGGCCAGCGGAATTCCCCTGGCTGCTTGGCAATGAAGCGCGCCGCGGCCTTGCGGTGGTATTCGGTGGCGCGCGCGATGCCTTGTCCGGAAGCTTCCATTTCGAGCAGCGTGCCCAGCTCGCAATTGAGCGATGCATTGAGCGCCCGCTTGGTCATGCCGACCGCAACCGGCGACGCGTGCGTGAAAGCCAGTGCGATTTCGCGCGCACGATCCGCAAGCTGGCCTTCAGGCTGGATCTCGCACACGATTCCCATCTGTCGCGCCTCGTCGGCACCCAGTTCTCGGGTGGAGAAAATCAGTTCCCTGGCGCGCTGCATTCCGACCACGCGCGGCAACGTGTACAGGATGCCGCAATCCGGCATCAAGCCCAGCCGAAGGAACGGCAGGCAGAAGCGTGCACGTGGTGACGCCAGAATGAAATCGGCTGCCAGCGCGAGGCCGAAGCCGGCCCCGTATGCGACGCCATCGACTGCGGCAATTACCGGGCAATCCAGCGTGAGCAATTGTTCAAACCAGCGATGCAGGTCTTGCATGCGGCAACGCGCCTCGTCCGCCGACTGTGGCTGGCCGCTCATGGTCTGGACATCCCCGCCGGCACAAAATGCACCGCCGGCACCGGTAATGATCAGTGCCTGAATGCCGCGGTCGGAGCGTATGTCGCCGACGATCTGCGCGATTTCACCTCGCATCACCAGATCGAGCGCATTCTTTTGCGCCGGGCGGTTCAGCGTCAGCGTGGCGATGCCGTCGGATACTTCATATAAAACAGTTTTCATATGGTCTTCCTTGCGTGGAGCTGCTGTGTCAGTCCGGCAGATTCAAAACCTGCTTCGCGATGATGTTGCGCTGGATTTCATTGGTGCCGCCGTAAATCGTGGCCGAGGTCGCGTTGAGCAGCGGCGCCAGGATATTGATGCGCTGGCCGCCGAATTGCGCGTCGCCGCTTTGTCCGGCCGATTCATCGGCGGACTCGACCAGCAGCATGCCGATCTTCTGATAGGTTTCGGTCGCGACGATTTTCAGCAGCGACACACTTGCAGGCAGGTTTTCACCGCGCTTCACGATGTCGGCAAAACGGGCATACGACGCGCTCAGATCGGCGACATCGAGTTGCAGTTCCGCGAAGCGCGCGACGAATGCCGGATCGTCGAACAATCCGCGCACACGGGCCAGCTGGTCGAGCTGTGCCAGCGCATATTGCGATTGGCGTGGACTGCCGAGGAAAATCCGTTCGAATCCGAGCAAGGCCTTGGCAATGCTCCAGCCGCCATTCATCTCGCCGACGATGTTGGCGCGCGGCACGCGTACATTGTCGAAAAACACTTCGCAGAATTCCTCGTGGCCGGCGATGTCGCGGATCGGCCTGATCGTGATGCCCGGCGTTGCGAGATCAACCAGCAGGAAGCTGATGCCGGCCTGCTTTCTGGCGGACTTGTCGGTGCGCACCAATAAAAAAACATGGGTTGCGTCCTGCGCCAGCGTGCACCAGATCTTCTGGCCGTTCACCACGAAGTCGTCGCCGTCGATCACCGCTTCGGTGCGCAGCGAAGCCAGGTCGGACCCGGCATTGGGCTCCGAATACCCCTGGCACCAGATATGTTCGCCGCTCAGTATTTTCGGAAGAAATGTTTGCTGCTGTTCTGCGTTGCCGTGCTTGATCAGAAGCGGCCCCACCATCACGATGCCCTGGTCCGGCGCACGCGCGACGCCGAATTTTTCCTGCTCGTCGATGAATGCCAGCAGCTTGTCGGGTGGCAGTCCCATGCCGCCGAACTTGCTGGGCCAGGCCGGAGCGATCCAGCCTTGCTTCGACAGCGTGAAGTACCAGTCCCTGATCTCGGGCCAGTGCAGGCGGCGCGACATGTTGCGCAGATGCGGCGGATAGTTACGTTGGAAAAAGCTGCGCACCATGCGCCGGAAATCTTCTTCCGGCATCGCTTCCCATTCGGCTTGCGACGGTGTCGCGGCGTCGGCAGCGGCAGCGGCCTCCTGCATCGGCTCGCCGCCCTGCAGCGCGAAATAGCGCTGCCGATGCTGTACCGCATTGCCGAGCAAAGCGGAAAGCGCGAGGGCGCGCTTGAAATACAGTCCGACATCGCATTCGTCGGTAAAGCCCATCGCACCGTGGAACTGGATCGCCAGCCGGGTGACCAGTAGCGCCGCATGCGCGCAGCGGGCCTTGATCCGGCTCGCCATCGCACTCTCGGTATCAGGTGCGCGGTCGATCATCTCCAGCGCTTCCGCCATACACGCCGAGGCCAGCTCGACCTGGATGAACGCGTCCACTGCGCGGTGCTGCAGCGCCTGGAAACTGCCGATCGGTTTGCCGAACTGCTGGCGGGTGTTCAGGTACTCGAGCATCAGCGACAGTGCCCGCCGCGCCACGCCGATCAGTTCGGCGCCTTGCGCAATCCGTGCCGCGTCGTTTGCCGCTGCAATTGCGTCATGTGCCGTTTCCCCATCGATCAGCATGCTGGCCGCCGGGACTCGCATCTGCTTGAACGTGAGCGTAGCCATCACGCTGCCGTCGATGCGGCGTTCATCTTCGAGCGACACGCCGGCGGTATCGGCAGGCACCCAGAACAATCCCGGCCGGCCGGCGACGAGGGCGGATACCACCCAGCCGTCCGCGCCGCTGCCGGGAACGACAAACTGCTTGCGGCCGTTAAGGATCAGGTGCTGCCCGCCATCGGTCGCACTGGTTTCGATCGAATCGCGGTCGTGCTGTCCGGCGCGTTCCTGGCAGGCCACCCCCGCAACCAGCCGGCCTTCGGTCAGTGCCGCGGCTAGCCTGGTCCTCAGTTCGCTGTCGGGAGCTTTGCACAGTATCCGTGCAAACTGCACTCCCGCAGCGATGAACGGTTCAGGCATCAGATGCGCCCCGGCTTCTTCGCTGATCGCCGCGATTTCGCGCAGCCCCAGTTCAAGTCCGTCGAGCTCCGCCGGCAGCAATACCGACAGCCAGCCGGCACCGGCAATGTTGCGCCAGGCGGTGCGATCGAAACCGGATGCAGTGCCGCGCATGTCGCGCGTACGCTGCAGGTAGTTGCCGCGTTCCAGCAGATCGCGTGCGCTGTCGCGGAAATCGTCCAGGGTATCAGTCGTCATGACTTGCTCTCATTGGTTGCTGCCTCGCGGCGCGTGGCCGGCGTGCTCAGATCGGGTCCCAGCTGAACACATCGCCGGAGCGGTCGAGCCCGAAGAACGACGATTTCAGCGCCGGCATCCCGTGTTCGGCAATGCTTTCGGGCGTCCAGCCTTCGGAGCGGTGTACCGAGCGTACCGGGCGCGGCTGGCTCATCAGGAATATCTCGTTGTTACGCACCGTGAACACCTGCGCATTGACTTCCGACGCGGCGTCGCTGGCAAGAAACACCGCGAGCGGCGCGATCTTGGCCGGCGTCATCTGCTTGATCTTGTCGACCCGCGCCTGCTGCGCCGGCGTCTCGACCGGGATCGAGCTGATCATCCGGCTCCATGCAAACGGCGCGATGCAATTCGAACGCACATTGAATTTCTGCATGTCGAGCGCGATCGATTTCGACAGTGCCGTGATGCCGAGCTTGGCCGCCGAGTAATTGGCCTGTCCCTGGTTGCCGATCAATCCCGAGGTCGATGTCATATGGACCAGGCAGCCGGATTCCTGTTCCTTGAAGTGCGGCGCCGCGGCACGGCTCATGTAGTACGCACCGTACAGGTGGACTTTCAGTACCGCATCCCATTCATCGGTGCCCATCTTGTGAAAAATCCGGTCGCGCAGGATGCCGGCGTTGTTCACCACGCAATCGATGCGCCCGAACGCGGCGATTGCCGATTCGATGATCTTTGTTGCACTGGCGGCTTCGGACACGCTGTTGCCGTCCGCAATCGCCTCGCCGCCCATCGCCTTGATTTCATCCACGACCTGCTGCGCCGGGCCGGTGTCGCGGCCTTCGCCGGTCAGCGACGCACCGATATCGTTGACCACCACTTTTGCGCCGTAGCGTGCCATTGCCAGCGCGATATCGCGGCCGATCCCGCCGCCGGCGCCGGTTACCACGACTACTTTGCCGTCTACCATTTTTGGGTTATTCATGTTTTTGTCCTTTGAATTTGCTGCGTATTGTGAACGCCGCCAATGATTGGCGCCGGAGCATATTTGCCTTTGGCTCCTCTCTCCCGCAAGCGGGAGAGAGGAGGGGAGTGAGGGAGGTTGTAAAAGCGGGGCTCGTTCAATCTCCCTCATCCCCGCCCCTTCTCCCGCTCGCGGGAGAAGGGTGCAAGGCGCTACAAATTTACAGCGCCGCTTCAGTGCCAAGTATCGACGTCGCCTGCGACGACAGCGTGCCGCCGTTGCCATGCACCAGCGCGGTCTTTGCATTCGCCACCTGGCGTGCACCGCATTCGCCGCGCAGCTGGCGCACCGCTTCGATCGCGATGAAGATGCCGTACATGCCGGGATGGGTGCAGGACAGGCCGCCGCCGTTGGTGTTGACCGGCAGCCGTCCGCCCGGCGCGATCGCACCGCCCGACACAAATGCGCCGCCTTCGCCTTTCTTGCAGAAGCCGAGGTCTTCCAGGAACAGGATCGTATTGATCGTGAATGCGTCGTACAGCTGGACCATGTCGATGTCGGCCGGCGTCATCCCGGCCATCGCATATGCGCGTTCGCCCGACTCGCGCGCTGCGGTTACGGTCAGGTCCGGCATCGACGATATTTGCCGGTGCCGGGTCGCGGTGGCATTGCCGAGCAGGTAGACCGGCTTGTTCGGCAGATGACGCGCGCGATCCGCGCGCGTCATCACATAGGCGCCGGCGCCGTCGGTCACCAGGCAGCAGTCGCGCACGGTCAGCGGATCGGCCACCATGCGTGCCGCGAGCACGTCTTCAACCGACAACGGATCGCGCATGAATGCTTCCGGATTGAGTTTCGCCCAGTTGCGCGCGGCAACCGCGACTTCGGCCAGTTGCTCGCGCGTGGTGCCGTACTGATGCATGTGGCGCGCCGCGGCCAGCGCATAGGCGGTAACCGGCATTGCCGGCTGATATGGAAATTCATATGGTTGCGGATCGAGCATCGGCCGCACCTTGGCGATTTCCTTGCGGCCGAAGGTCGAGGTCCGTTGGGTGCTGCCGTAGCAAACCAGTACCGCATCGCACAGCCCCGCGTTCAGCGCCAGTGCCGCCGGCAGCATGTGCGACACGAAGCTGGAGCCACCCAGCATGGTGCTGTCGACGAATGCCGGATTGACCCCGAGATACTCGGCCACCGGCAGCGCCCACATGGTCGAACTCACGCTGGCGGTGGCCAGGCCGTCGATGTCGCGCATGCTGAGCCCGGCTTCGCGTACCGCATTGTGTGCGGCTTCCGCCAGTATTTCCATTTCGGTGCGGCCATGCGCTTCGCCCAGGCCGGCATGCCCGACGCCGACGATTGCTACCGATCCCCGCAAGTCGCGCGCGCTCATGATGCCACCTCGTTCCGGTGGAACACCAGCAGCGGCTGCTCGTTTTCAGTGACGATTGCAGCCTTGACCCGCATTCCGATTGCGACATCTTCCGGCGCCATACCGTCGACCCGGCTCATCAGCCGCACGTTTTCTTCAAGGTCGATCAGCGCGATGTTGATATCGCCGCCGGCATCGGCCTTGCGCCGTACCACCGTGGTCGAATACACCGTGCCTTTGCCGCTCGCATCGACCCATGCCAGTTCGGGCGAGCCGCAGTGATTGCACAGTACGCGCGGAAAGAACACATGCTTGCTGCATGCGGAACAGCGCTGGATGCGGAACACGCCGCTTTTCAATCCATCGAAGTAGATTTTCTGGGGGCCGGACGCTTCGAAAGCCGGATTC
This sequence comes from Oxalobacteraceae bacterium, assembly GCA_036675035.1. GTDB lineage: Bacteria > Pseudomonadota > Gammaproteobacteria > Burkholderiales > Burkholderiaceae_D > MESE01. The sequence goes on along the minus strand of JAKFFO010000217.1, from coordinate 20,672 downwards.
GGGTCGCTCATGTAAACGTTCCTCTTTTTAAGTGGAAATGCTGTGTTCGGATACGGCGGCTGCCGGCGCGGCATCATGCACAAGCCGCTTCAGCTCGCGCTTCAACAGCTTGCCGCTGGCGGTGGTCGGGATCGCCGGAATTTCAATAATCTCGGACGGGCGCTTGTATGGTGATAGCCGGTCTTTCAGGTAAAGCCGCAATGCGGCCAGGTCCAGGCTGGCACCGGGTTTTGCTTCGATAAACGCGACTACTTCCTCGTTACGGTCGGCGGTATCGCGTCCGATCACTGCCGACAGGCGCACGCCGGGGAAACTGTTGATCACCGACTCGACCTCGATCGGATACACGTTGAATCCCGAGCGGATGATCAAATCCTTGGTGCGGCCGACGATGAACAGCGCGCCGTCCGCATCGACCCGGCCGATGTCGCCGGTGTTGAGCCAGCCGCCCGGCAGCAACGCGGCGGCGGTCGCGTCCGGTGCCCGGTAGTAACCGAGCATCGTGCCCGGGCCGCGCACCCAGAGTTCGCCCGGTTCGCCGTCCGGCGCATCGTTTCCGTTTTCATCGACGATGCGCAATTCGGCGCCGGCCACGATTTCGCCTGCGGAAGTATCGCTGCGCGGGCGGTCGATGCGCGTGATGAACAGCGAGCCGGCGTATTCGGTCATGCCGTAGCCGTGATGCAGCGGCAGGCCGAAGATGGCTTCGACGTCGCGTTTCATGGTCGGGTCGAGCGGTGCGCCGCCGGTATAGATATAGCGCAGCCGCGGGGCGTCTCCCCGGCCGCCCGCTTCCCTGATCTGCGCCAGCAGGCGGGTAAACATGATGGGCACGCCCTGCAGGATCGAAATGCGATCTGACGCCAGCGCGCGCAAAGTATGCTCTGGGCTGAAACGCGGTTCGACGAACAGGCTGGCGCCGGCATACATGGTCGCCAGCAGCACCGTTCCCAAACCGAAGATATGCGATATCGGCAGCACGCCGTGCGCGACATCTGCTGGTCCCATGTTGCGCGACGCGCTCGAAATCCGTGCAAAATGCAGCAGTCCGCGATGGCTGGTCATCACTCCTTTCGGCGTGCCGGTGGTGCCCGAGGTGTAAATCAGCGCAGCGACCTGCGCCGTCAATTCCGATCGTTCGGGCAATGCTGCCGGATCGGTTGCCGACACGCATAGCGGGCCGAGAACGGTATCGACTTCGGGCGCATGATAATGCTCGGCATGTGCGCGCGCATCCGGAGATACGGCAACCGTAAAGAGTTGCAGACGCGGCGTGCAATGCGCACGTATCACTTCGATTTCGCGCACCGACAGGCGGGCATTCACGACCACCGGCCATGCCTGCAGCTCGCCGACCGCAAACAGCAGTGCAATTTGCGCGGAGCAATTTTCACTGACGATCATCACGCGGTCGCCGGCTTGCACGCCGCGTTGTTCAAGCAGCAGGCGCGCCTGCTGCACCGATTGCCACAAGGCAGCATAGCTGAGGGGCGCGCCGTTTTCGATCAGGGCCGGCGCATCCGGCGTCGCATTCGCCCAATGGCGCGGAATGTCGCTGATGCGGCTGATGCCTTCGAGAGAATTACTCATCGGCGATTCTCGCGGGCGATCCGGAACCATAGCCGGGACAGGAAACGTGCGGGGTTACGCAATGGGGCAAACTGATCGGGCAAGCTCGACATCGACAAAGTCTTTTCTCCGGCAGGCAATTTGAATTCGATGTGCCGGTAACGCGACCGGCACGGCAACGAGCGGCGGCATCGCTGTCATCCGCGATGCGTATTCTGATCACAGGATGGACGAGCTTTCGGCGGCTTACAATTCATCATTTTGAAACAGGCGTTTCATTTTTGCTTAACCTGCCGCAGGAAAACGGCCTGCCGCTGAGTAGTGTGATCTGATAGCATCATTGTTTCCGGCCGCGCATCATTCGCTTTCGTGGCGAGACGAGACGAGCAGCATTCGAAAGGATGACGATGGATTATGTAAGATTGGGCAACACGGGATTGCAAGTGTCGCGCCTGTGTCTTGGCTGCATGACTTATGGCGATCCCGGTCGCGGCAAGCATGCATGGACGCTGCCGGAAGATCAGGGCAAGCCGTTGATCAAGCGTGCGCTGGACCTGGGCATCAATTTTTTCGATACCGCCAACAGCTATTCCGACGGCAGCAGCGAAGAAATACTGGGCCGCGCGCTGCGCGACTTTACCCGCCGCGAAGAAGTGGTGATTGCCACCAAGGTGCATTCCCGGATGCGCCCCGGGCCGAATGGCGCCGGCCTTTCGCGCAAGGCGATCATGACCGAAGTCGATGCCAGCCTGAACCGGTTGGGCACCGATTACATCGATCTTTACCAGACCCATCGCTGGGATTACCAGACGCCGATCGAAGAAACGCTGGAAGCGCTGCATGACCTGGTCAAGGCGGGCAAGGTGCGCTATATCGGCGCATCGTCGATGTACGCATGGCAATTCTCGAAAGCGCTGCATCTGGCCGACCGGCACGGATGGACGCGTTTCGCAACGATGCAGGATCACTACAATCTGCTGTATCGCGAAGAAGAACGCGAAATGCTGCAATTATGCGCAGCGGAAAAAATCGGTGTGCTGCCCTGGAGTCCGCTGGCGCGCGGCCGCCTGACGCGCGGCTGGCGCGAGACCACGCAACGCATGCAGACCGACGAGTTCGGCAAGGGTCTCTATGCAAAAGCGGAAGAAGCCGATCGCACCGTGATCGACCGGCTGGCGGAAATCGCGGCGGCGCGCGGTGTGCCGATGGCGCAACTGGCGCTGGCGTGGCTGCTGCAGAAACCGGTCGTCACGGCCCCGATCGTCGGCGCATCCAAGCCGCATCATCTGGACGACGCGGTCGCCGCATTGTCCCTGCATCTGTCGCCCGAAGAAATTGCCTCACTGGAAGAGCCTTATGTGCCGCACGCGGTGGCCGGATTTGCATAACGGTTTACTCGGCGATAGAAGCGGCGTTGCGTAGTAGGGCGGATGGGAGCAGCGTTATCCGCCCTCAACCGGCCGGAACCCCGGTTCCGGCATTAACATTAACTTTGCGGCGTAGTATTTATGGCGATTCATTTTGATCTGGTCGATCTGCGGCTGTTTGTCTACATCGCGGAAGAAAACAGCCTGACCCGTGCTGCCGTGCGGGCGCACATGTCGGTGCCTGCCGCCAGCATGCGCATGAAGAATATCGAACAGTCGATCAATACCAAGCTGCTCAACCGGGAAAGCCACGGCATCACGCTGCGGCCGGCCGGCGAGGTGTTCCTGCATCATGCGCGGCAGGTGCTGAACCAGCTGGAAAACCTGAGCGGCGAGTTGCAAGTGTTTGCACAGGGAGTGAAAGGCCATGTCCGCATTCAGGCCAATACCACCGCGATTACTGAATTTCTTCCGAGCGTATTGCAGCATTTCCTGATCGCGCATCCCGAAGTCAACGTCGACCTGCGGGAGCGCCTGAGCAGCGGCATTGTCCGTGCGGTGATCGACGGCGCCGCCGATATCGGGATTGTCGCCGATACCGTACATACGGCCGGCCTGCATGTGACGCCCTACCGAAACGACCGGCTGGTGCTGGCGGTCGCCGCCGGCCATGCACTGGCCGGCAAGAAATCGGTCGGCTTCGCCGATACGCTGGAATATGACTACATCGCGCTGCATGAAGGAAGCGCGATCCACTCCTTCCTCAATCGCGCCGCCGACGAACTTCACAAGCCGCTGAAGATGCGGATCCAGGTCGGCAGTTTCGAAGCGGTTTGCCGCATGATCGAAGCCGATGTCGGCATCGGCATCCTGCCGGAATCCGCAGCGCGGCGGCTGGCCCGCAATCTCGCGATCCGGTTGGTGCCATTGCAAGACGACTGGGCGGCGCGCAATCTGCTGATCTGCGTACGCGACCTGGAGTCGCTTCCGATATTTGCGCAGCGCCTGCTCGACCTGCTGGTCGCGGACCGGCAATCATCCTGAGCCGGCACTGCATACCGACGCCGCTCTTGCGGTGTAACCCGCGGCCGTGATGTCGTGTTAATCTTTGATGAACCCATGCTTTTGGAAATGTGAATTGTGGTTTGGAAGCGAATGGGACAACCTAGACCCTGCTGAAAAGGACCGGAGCATCCAGCAGGGCGAATTGTTGCGTTTCCATAAGTTGCGCCCGGCGGACCGGCTTCTGTATTTGCAAAGGCGATGCGGCCGTCGTTTTACCAGGCGGGCGAATACCGTTCCTTGTCCCCGGACAAGGCAAGGGCTTTTTGCCGAAGTCATAGTTGGCGCATGACTTGCAATTTTTTGTGTAATACCTGTCCGGCAATTTGCGAAGCAGGTCCCGCATTGGCCGGGCAACATAACTTAAAACGGAGATGACATGAAAATTCGATCGACCATCCTTGCCACCCTTGCGGCTGCAGCAGTCATGGGCACTGCCTCTGGTGCTCTCGCGCAGGATTTGCCGAAATCCATGACCTGGTCCGCGTACGACGTCGGTTCGGCCGGCTATGCCGAAGCATCCGCCATCGCCGATGCGTTCGGGAAAAAATATGGCACGCGGGTACGCATCCAGCCTTCCGGTTCTTCGATCGGGCGTCTGCAGCCGGTCCTGACCAAAAGGGCGGACATCGGTTTTCTTGCTACCGAAACATTTTTCGCCACCGAAGGCATTTATGACTTTGCCGAAAAGCGCTGGGGTCCCCAAGACTTGCGCGTGATCGCAGGTCGGCCTGGTTCGTTCGGCGTGTTCACCGCCGCCGATGCCAATATCAAGACGCTGAAGGATTTGAAAGGCAAGCGCATGGCTTACGTTGCCGGCAATCCGTCCGTCAATGTGAAGTGCGACGCTTTCCTCGCGTTTGCCGGTCTGACCCGTGCCGATGTCGAAGCAATCACGTTTCCGACCTACGGCGCTGCAATGAGCTCGGTGGCCCAGGGGCAAGCGGACGCATCGTGCACCACCACCACGCCAAGCCAGGTGTATGAGCTCGAACAATCGCCGCGCGGCATCCGCTGGCTCGATGTGCCGGCCAATGACAAAGAGGGATGGGCGCGCCTGAAAGCCGTAGCGCCGTTCTTCTCGCCGTTCAAGGAAACAGTGGGCGCAGGCATCAGCGAAAAGAACCCTGCCCATATCCTGGCATATCGCTATCCGATCCTGGTGATCCGCGCCGACATGGATGAGAAGACCGTCTACGCAGTGACCAAGGCGATGGATGAGACTTATGACATGTACAAGGATGCCACCAAGGTCATGCCGCGGTGGAAGTTGTCCGAGTCCGGCGTTCCCGCCATCGATGCGCCGTTCCATCCGGGTGCGATCCGTTACCTGAAGGAAAAGGGAATCTGGAAACCCGAGCATCAGCAATGGAATGACGAACGCCTTGCCCGCCTGAATGCATTGCGTAACCAGTGGACCAAGGCACTTGTCGAAGGCAAAGACAAGAGCGAGGAAGAGTTCGCGAAGATTTGGGACAAGCATCGCGAAATCGCGCTGAAATCCCTGAAGTGACGCGCTGATTCGCTGATGTTTCACCGGTAACCGGAAAGGCTGAACCTTCGTCCCCGCCAGTCCGCTATTCTTCCTGCGCGATAAGTACAGCGAAGATGACGGGCTGGCGCTTCGGCGACTGTATTCCGGACCGGACCTGACAGTGTCCCCTGCATTTCTCATCATGCTGCACGCCGTGCCGAACCCGCGCCGCGATCGGTTCACGGCGACCACGCCGGCGCTTCGATAACTGGATTGCTACCCTCATGAACTCTCCCTCATCTACAGACACTTCACCGGCATCGTTCCCGCCTGAGCATTTCGCGGCGGAGCAGCCACGGCTCAGCGGTATTGCCAAAGCGCTCTGGCTTGGGCTGGGCACAATCGGCCTGGTGCTGGCCGTCAATCAGACTTTCAATTTGTCGCTGTTCGGATTCCTGCCGCTCGGGAACTCCTATCTGTACTACATCATCGGGATTTATCTGGCCGCCACCTTCATCTCGGTGCCGGCATGGAAGGGCGCCGCGCGCCGGATTCCTTGGTATGACTGGCTGCTCGCTGTTCTGGTACTGGGAGCTTCGCTCTATCTGGGTCATCACGGCCTGACCATCATCCAGCAGGGATGGGATTACTCGGCGCCGATCGAAGCGACCATCGCCGCCGGCATCATGCTGGCGCTGGTGCTTGAAGGCATCCGGCGCGCCGGCGGCACTCTGCTGCTGGGCGTCGCATTGCTGTTCGGTGCTTACCCGCTGTTTGCCGATTACATGCCGGGATTTTTGTGGGGTACCACTTACAGTTTCGGTGAAACGGTCCGCGCCCATGTGATGGGTGTGGAAAGCATCATCGGCATCCCGATGCAGGTCGTGGCGCAGCTGGTGATCGGCTTCGTCGTGTTCGGATCGGCGCTCACCGCCACCGGCGGCGGCGATTTCTTCATGCGCTTTTCAACCGCGCTGATGGGGCGCAGCCGCGGCGGTCCGGCCAAGGTGGCGGTATTGTCCAGCGCAATCATGGGCAGTCTTTCCGGCAGTGTCATCACCAATGTGCTGACCACCGGAGCGGTTACGATTCCGACCATGAAGCGCACCGGATATCCGGGATATTACGCAGCGGCGGTCGAAGCATGCGCATCGACGGGCGGCACGCTGATGCCGCCGGTCATGGGCGCGGTTGCCTTCATCATGGCGTCTTTCCTTGGCGTGCCCTATTCCGAAATCATTATCGCCGCGTTCCTGCCGGCGCTGCTGTTCTATGTTGCGTTGCTGTTCCAGGTCGATATCTACGCCGCCGCGCGCGGCTTCCGCGGCTTGCCGGAGTCCGAGATTCCGAACGTGTGGGAAACACTGAAGGATGGCTGGCCGTATCTGTTCAGCCTGGCGATGCTGGTCTACATGCTGCTGTTCATGCGGCTGGAAGCGTTCGCACCTTATTATGCGTCGCTGGTATTGCTGGTCATTTCGATGTTCAAGCGGACTCACCGCCTGAATCCCAAGCGCATGGTCGCGTTCATGGTCGACCTGACCGGTAGCCTGGCTAACCTGGTTGCGATTCTTGCCGGCATCGGACTGGTCGTCGGCGGCCTGTCCTATACCGGCGTGGCCGGTGCGTTCTCACGCGAACTGCTGCTGTATGCGGGCGGCAGCATTCCGCTGATGCTGGCGGCGGGCGCGATCACCAGCTTCATCCTCGGCATGGGCATGACAGTCAGTGCCTGCTACATCTTCCTGTCGATCCTGCTGGCGCCGGCGCTGATCGAGGCGGGTCTGAATCCGATGGCCAGCCATCTGTTCATTCTCTATTGGGGCATGATGTCGTACCTCACGCCGCCGGTTGCGCTGGCCGCAATCACCGCAGCCGGCCTGGCCAATTCCGATCCGAACAAGACCGGCTTCTACGCAATGCGCCTGGGCGCGGTGCTGTTCATCCTGCCATTCCTGTTCGTGATCAATCCTGCGCTGATCCTGCAGGGACCATGGGGCAATATTTTGTCGGCATCGGTGACTGCTGTTATCGCGATATGGGTGCTTTCGTCCGCGATGGAGGGATACATGTATCGCATCGGTCCCCTCAAGTGGCCGCTTCGGATCTTCACGCTGATCGCCGGCCTGCTGCTGATCTATCCGGAACGCTACAGCGACATCGCCGGCATGGTGATGGTGATCCTGATATATCTGGGATATGGATTGACGGGCAAGCTGCTCAAGTCGCCTAAAAAGCTGGCTGTGCAGGAAAACCTTGCGTCGGACGGAGATCGCTCATGATCAACAAAATAGTGGAATCGATGGAGCGGGCGGTGTCCGACATCAAGGACGGTGCGACCGTCATGATCGGCGGATTCGGCAGTTCCGGCATTCCGTTTCATCTGATTGAAGCGTTGCGATTGCACAAGGCAAAGGATCTGGTCGTCATTTCCAACAATGCGGGCGTTGGGGATGAAGGCATTGCTTCGTTGCTGCGCGACCGGCTGGTCCGGAAAATCGTCTGCTCTTATCCGCGCTCCTACGGCTCGGTCTGGTTCGAGCGCCTGTTCGAAGAAAACGCGATCGAACTGGAACTGCTGCCGCAAGGCACGTTCTCGGAACGCATCCGCGCCGGCGGCTCCGGCATCGGCGGGTTTTTCACGCCGACCGGATACGGCACCAGGCTGGCCGAAGGCAAGGAAACCCGCGTCATCGACGGCAAGGGATATGTTTTCGAAAAGCCGCTGTCGGCCGACGTGGCATTGCTGAAGGCGGCGCGCGGCGATCGCTGGGGCAATCTTGTGTACAACACGGCGGGCCGCAATTTCAATCCGATCATGGCGGCTGCTGCTGCGACCACGATTGCCGAAGTATCGGCAATCGTCGAGATTGGCGAGCTGGATCCGGAAAGCATCATCACGCCCGGAATTTTCGTCAATCGAGTTGTCGTTCGGAAGGAAGGATCAGTATGAAACCGATCAAGACAGAAGACATCGCGCGCCGCCTGGCGCAGGACATTCCGGATGGCGCCTATGTCAATCTCGGCATTGGCCTGCCCACGATGGTGGCCAATTACGTGTCATCCGACAAGGAAGTGATCTACCACAGCGAAACCGGTATTCTCGGCGTCGGCCCTGCACCCGAACCCGGCAAGGAAAACCCGGAACTGATCAATGCCAGCAAGCAGCACGTCACGCTGCTGCGTGGCGGCGCCTTTTTCGATAATGCGCAATCGTTCGGCATGATGCGCGGCGGCCATATCGATATCGCGGTACTCGGCGCGTACCAGGTGTCGGCCAAGGGTGACCTGGCCAACTGGGCCACCAACGACGAGAAATACCCACCGGCGGTCGGCGGTGCAATGGATCTCGCGGTCGGTGCCAAGCAACTGTTCGTGCTGATGCGTCATACCACGCCGGACAATGCGCCGAAGATCCTCGAGAAGTGTAGCTATCCTTTGACCGGCGCCGGCGTGGTCACGCGCATCTATACCGACCTGGCGGTGATCCATGTCACGCCGGAGGGATTGCGGGTGCATGAACTCCACCCGGGCAATACTTTTGAAGAAGTACAGGCGGTGACTGAAGCAAAATTGCTGCCGCCGCTCTGAATGCAAAAGAGAATACAGGCAATGGCATGGCGGACGAACAGGCAGCCCATCACCCGCCGGGCTCCCGCATCGGGGCCGGCCTGACTGCGGCCGCTTCGCCGGTTCCGTTGCAGAAGGTCCGTTCGGTTTTCGCTTACCTGGCCCTGATTGCCGGGTTGGTCCCGGTATCGGCGCATTCGGAACTGCTCGGCGCACCGCTGGTGCTGATCGCGATTCTTGCCGGATGGCTCGACCTGCGACCGGTGTCGCGCGTGCTGCTGTTCCTGGTCGGCGTTTCCGGCATTGCGGCGCTGCTGTGGGCGCCGCAGGTACTGGCTGATGCGGCGCGCAATACCGCGCGGCTCAGCGCACTGGTGATTGCGGTGATGCTGCTTGCGGGAACGCTGGGCAAGTCGCGCGATCTGGGCGCATTGTCCGGCAGCCTGTTTGCCGGACGGCCACTGCCGCGCTACCTGAGCGTCACCTTCGCCACCGGATTCCTCGCAGTGCCATTGAATTTCGGCTCGGTCGGCGTAATGAGCGCCATGGTCAGCCGCGTAAAGGAAATGCACGGCGATTCCGCCCTTGCGCGAAACGCCGCGCGCGCGGTGCTCAGAGGTTTTGCACTGGCATCGATCTGTTCACCGCTGTCGATCTCCGTCGTGATCACGCTGACCTTTCTTCCGGGTTTGCGCCTGTGGGAGCTGATCGCGGTCAGCCTGCCATTCGCGATCGCGTACATGCTGCTGGGATCCGCATTTCGCGAGAATGAAGCGTTGCCGCACCCGGCAAATGCGGTACCGGTTCGCGACAGTGCGGGCAGTGCATCGGAACTGCTGCCGTGGTTGCGGTTTGCCGCGTACATTGGCGCAATATGTGCCGGCGCATTCGCATTGAGCGCCTACGGCAAGTTGCCGTACTCGCGTGCGGTTGCGATCAGTTGCGTGACGGCGGTTGCGTTCGGTCTGATGTTTCGGCGCTCGCGCGGCGAGCCGGCCGGATTGCCGCCGATGGGGCATATCAGTAATGAACTGACGGTGATGAGCGGCTCCGCGTTTCTCGGTGTGATCGCCGGCAGTGCGGGTTTGCAACTGCTCGGGCTCGGTTTCGGGCTGCCGCTGTGGGCTTATCCGATTGCGGCATTTCTGGTGCCGTGGCTGCTGTTCACCGGTGGCATGCTCGGGTTGAATCCGATCGTCACCGGCACAATGGCCGGCGCGATGCTGGGTCCGATCTGGCCACCATCCGCGCTGCTCGGCCTCGGAATCGGCATGGTATCCGGCTGGGGCCTGACGGTCGCCGGAACGCCGTACTCGGCCAACTCGCTGCTGCTCAGCCGGCTCACCGGCTACGATGCACGGGCCGCGGCACTGCACTGGAATCTGGTGCTGTCGATTACCGCATTGATGTGCGCCGGCTTGCTGGGCGCCGGAATCACATCCTGGCTAACCATGGGAGGGTGAAGCGGGTCGTGAAGCTGATTGTGAAGCGGCTCCTGGAGCACGATTCGACCCGGCCATTCCTGTATTTCTTTGCAAAGGAAAAATCATGAAGAACGAAAAGCTTCCGATGGCGGCACCGGAAATCAATATTCCCGACAGTCGCGGCATGAACCTGTTCGAAGCAGATCCGTCGTTCGACGCGCTGCTGAAGGTTTACATGCAGCCGCAACTCCACGCCCACCTGCGCCCGACGCTGATCAGCCTCGGTGCGCGTGCCGGCGACGAACTGGACCGGCTCGCGTCTGCCGCCGACAAGAATCCGCCCGAGCTGCAGCACCGCACCCGCCAGGGTCTGGACATACAGACCATCGACAAGCATCCGGATTATGTCGCGCTCGAACGCGTCGCATACGGCGAGCTGGGACTGGCGGCAATGAGCCATCGCAAGGGTGTGCTCGGCTGGCCGGAGGCGATGCCGCCGCTGGGGAAATATGCATTGACCTACCTTTTCGTGCAAGCCGAATTCGGGCTGTGCTGCCCGGTCAGCATGACCGACTCGCTGACGCGCACCTTGCGCAAGTTCGGCGACCCGGAACTGGTCGAGCGCTTTTTGCCTTCGCTGGCATCCACCGATTTCGACCAGCTTTATCAGGGCGCGATGTTCATGACCGAGCAGGGCGCCGGTTCCGATGTCGGCGGCGTGACCACCCGTGCGCACCGTGATGGTGATGACTGGCGCCTGACCGGAGACAAGTGGTTCTGTTCGAATGCCGACGCGGACCTGGCGATGGTGCTGGCGCGGCCCGACGGCGCGCCCGAAGGATTGAAGGGCCTGGGCCTGTTCCTGTTGCCGAAACGCTTGCCGGACGGATCGCGCAATCACTACCGGATCATCCGCCTGAAGGAAAAGCTCGGCACCCGTTCGATGGCGAGCGGCGAAATCCATCTGGATGGGGCTATCGCCTATCCGGTGGGCGACATGACGCGCGGCTTCCAGCAGATCGCGGACATGGTCAACATGTCGCGGCTGTCGAACGGCGTGCGCTCCGCCGGCATGATGCGGCGCGCATTCCGCGAAGCGCTGTTCATTGCCGAGAACCGCAGCGCGTTCAACAAGAAGCTGATCGACATGCCGCTGATGCAACGCCAGCTGCTGAAAATGATGGTGCCGGCCGAAGCCGCGCGCTCCGTGTTCATGCATACCGCCGGTGTCTTGGAGCGGTCCGATGCCGGCGATGCGGAAGCCGCCAAGATTTTGCGCATACTCACGCCGTTGCTGAAATTCCGTGCCTGTCGCGATGCCCGCAAGGTGACCGGCGATGCGATGGAGGTGCGCGGCGGCTGCGGCTACATCGAAGAATGGTCCGACGCGCGCCTGCTCAGGGATGCGCACCTCGGCTCGATCTGGGAAGGCACCAGCAACATCGTTGCACTGGATGTGTTGCGCGCGGTACGACGCGAGAACGTGCTGAACCCATTGCAAAGTTATCTGCGGCGTCTGCTGGACGAGCCGAATATTCCGCAAGCCTCGGCCGACAGTCTGCGCAAAATGCTCGACAAGGCCGCGGCCGCGGTGTCGCGCGCGATCGAACAGGAGGCCGGTGAATACGGCACTCGGCAAGCCGCAACCGCACTCTATTACACGGTCGCCGCCTGCTTCATGGCATGGGAAGCCAGCCGGCAGGCGCCGGACTACCGGCGCCTTGCGATTGCGCATCTGGTGATGCGCTACAAGCTGATGCCGGTCGACCCGTTTGCTTCCGAGGCGGCGATCGAACCTCAGCTCCAGCAGCGGCTGTTGTCGGAGCAGGCGATGGCGATGGAAGACGCGTTGCGCCTGCTGCCCGACGCGCGGTAACGCATTCCGGTTTCCATAATTTCTTCGCGAGGATGATCTGAAATGGTGAATCGAGAAAACCCGGTCTGGCTGATTACCGGCTGCTCCACCGGTTTCGGCCGCGAGCTGGCGAAACTTGTTCTCGCACGCGGCTGGCGTGCCGTGGTCACTGCGCGCGATCCGTCGAAAGTCGCTGATATCGCCGAGGGCCATGGCGACCGGGTGCTGGTGCTGCCGCTCGACGTCACGCAGCGCGCGCAGATCGATGACGCGGTCGCGCAAGCCAGGCAGAAATTCGGCGCTATCGATGTGCTGGTCAATAACGCCGGTTACGGCTACATGGCTGCGATCGAGGAGGGCGAGGACGAGGTGGTGCGCGCGATGTTCGAAACCAATGTATTCGGCTTGATCGACATGACCAAGGCGGTGCTGCCGGTGATGCGCGAGCAGCGCAGCGGGATGATCGTCAACATATCGTCGGTCGGCGGCATCCGGAGCGCGCCGGGCATGGGCTATTACAACGGCACGAAATTCGCGGTCGAAGGCATATCGGAAGCGCTCGCGCTGGAAATGAAGCCGCTTGGCGTCGGTGTATTGATCGTGGAGCCGGGGCCGTTCCGTACCAACTGGGCCGGCGAGTCGCTCAGGCAGTCGACGACACGCACCCGCATCGAAGCCTATGCACCGACTGCCGGCGAGCGCCAGAAGCAGCTCGAAGCACGTAACGGCAAGCAGATCGGCGATCCGGTGCGTGCTGCACAGGCGATCATTGACGCTACCTTGTCCGATACGCCGCCATTGCGCCTATTGCTTGGCAAGGCCGCACTCGAATTCGCGCGCAAGAAAGTCGATCTCATGCGCCAGGATTTCGATGCGTGGGAAGCGACGACACTCGGTGCGGATTTCCCGGAAAACGCGGATTGAAAGTTGGTCTTTGACCACGCCAATGGCGAGCCGCTGCCGTTTGCCACAGGCTCGATATTGCGTGCAGCCGGACCAGCCCGGCCGCATTCAGGTCGCGCGCATGATTCCCTGTGCAAGCAGCGCCCAGGCCCAGTAGATGCCGATACCCATCTGTATCGCGAACGCGGCAAAACGCGCATTGACCGCGGCAACGCTCAACGATGCGAGATGAATCACGGACTGGACAATGCGTGCGGCGATCAGCAATGGTGCGAGCGGGTCGGTAAGGTGCCCCTGTCCGGTCAGAAGCGCCACTGCCAGCAAGCCGCCGAACACCGGCAAGCCTTCGATGCAGTTGGCATGCGCGCGGGCGAGCCGTTGCATGAAAGGCGAAAGGTTCGCATTGTCCGGCATGAATGCATTTGCGCGAATGCGGCCGGTAAGGACGCGAACACTGCGCAGAACCTCCATCACAACCAGCAAAAACAGCGTCCATGAAATGAACAGTAAAAGTACCAGCGCTGAATTGCTCATTCTCTATCTTCCTTTTCCTGCAGCAAGGCAAAGCCACGCCGCACGTATTTATGCCCGAAAACTCCAGCGCAATGTCGACCTGCCCCACTGAGCCAGAGTGGAGATACGGCTACGGTAGCCAATGCAATCGGTATGCGATGTATATCGAAACCTCCGGTTTGCACCAATTATCGCTCTGGCAACAAGCTTCTGCCTCCTCGACACGATTTTCCCGATCACAAAAGTTGTCCACAGGATAGTAACTGGAGCCCGCTGATCGAGAAGCACCTCGATATCGAGCCGACGCTGCTCACCTTGCGTACACATTGTTAACCCACTCAAAAGAGAGGGTTTGGCATTTGCAAATTGTTCTTCCGGTCGATACGCCGCACACTACATGCTCGCACACCAAAAATACCGAAAAGCTTAACGTATGGATATTGGCCATTTGCGTACGTGGATCGGGCGCACCGAAACCGGCAATGACGAGGTAACGCGCGCGCCGGTCACTGCGCTGTCTGCAACGCTCGATCGCGACGGCGCCAGCCTCGACACGTTGCCGCCGTTGTGGCATTGGCTTTATTTCCTGCCGCATCATCGTACCTCGGAAATCGGGCCTGACGGCCATCCGTTGCGCGGCGGATTCCTGCCCCCGGTGACATTGCCGCGCCGGATGTGGGCGGGCGGGCGGCTGCAGTTTCATCAGCCGCTGCAAGTCGGAGAAAAGATTTCGCGCGTCTCGCGCATCGTCGATGTCAGCCTGAAAGAGGGGAAAACCGGGGCGCTGGTATTCGTGCTGGTACGGCATGAAATCAGCAATCAGTCCGGCGTGGCGGTAAGCGAGGAGCATGACATCGTGTATCGCGATCATCCGCTGCCGGATGCGCCTGCACCGAAGCCGCAGGCAGCGCCGTCGAATCATTCGTGGACCCGCGAAATTGTGCCGAGCGTGGTGATGCTGTTTCGCTATTCGGCACTCACCTTCAACGGTCACCGGATTCATTACGATCGCCCGTATGTGACTGAAACCGAAGGCTATCCCGGACTGGTGGTGCACGGTCCGCTGATTGCGACATTGCTGATGGATCTGCTTCATCGCAACAATCCGGGCGCGACGGTCAAGAGTTTTTCATTCCGCGCGATACGCCCGGTATTCGATATCGCGCCGTTTCATGTCTGTGGCCGGCTGGACGAAGACGGCAAGACCGTCAGGCTGTGGGCAAAAGATGCGGATGGCTGGCTCACGATGGAAGCAAGCGCCGTTTTCGCTTGACCCTTTGCCTGAATACCCCGATTCACAAAAAAGGAAATAATTTCATGCAGCACGCAGCCGATCAGTATCACGACATCCGCGACGGGGTCCGTGCCTTGTGCTCGGAATTTTCATCAGAATATTTTCGCCGCATCGATGACGAGCGCGCCTACCCCGCCGAGTTCGTCGAAGCGCTGACCAAGGCCGGCTGGCTGGCTGCGCTGATACCGCACGAATACGGCGGCTCGGGCCTGAGCCTGACCGAGGCGTCGGTGATCATGGAAGAGATCAATCGCTCGGGCGGCAACTCGGGCGCCTGCCACGGCCAGATGTACAACATGGGCACGCTGCTGCGGCATGGATCGAAACAGCAAAAAGAATTCTACCTGCCGAAAATCGCCAGCGGCGAACTGCGGCTGCAATCGATGGCGGTGACCGAGCCGACCACCGGCACCGATACCACTAAGATCAAGACCACCGCAGTGAAAAAGGATGGCCGCTATGTCGTCAACGGCCAAAAGGTATGGATCTCGCGCATCCAGCATTCCGACCTGATGATCTTGCTGGCGCGCACCACGCCGCTGGCCGACGTCAAGAAAAAATCGGAAGGCATGTCGATCTTCCTGGTCGACTTGCACAAGGCGATCGGCAACGGATTAAGCGTCAGTCCGATCCGCAACATGGTGAATCACGAAACCAATGAACTGTTTTTCGAGAACCTCGAAATCCCGGAAGAAAACCTGATCGGCGAAGAAGGCAAGGGTTTCAAATACATTCTCGACGGCCTGAACGCCGAGCGCGCGCTGATCGCGGCGGAGTGCATTGGCGACGGTTACTGGTTCATCGATAAGGTCACCAAGTACGTCAGCGAGCGCGAAGTGTTCGGCCGGCCGATCGGACAAAACCAGGGCGTGCAATTTCCGATTGCCAAAGCGTACGTCAACATCGAGGCGGCCAACCTGATGCGCTACAAGGCATGCGGCTTGTTCGACGCGCATAAGCCGTGCGGCGCCGAAGCGAATATGGCGAAAATGCTTGCCGCCGATGCATCGTGGGAGGCGGCCAATGCCTGCCTCCAGTTCCACGGCGGGTTCGGCTTTGCCAGTGAATACGACGTCGAGCGCAAGTTCCGTGAAACGCGGCTGTATCAGGTGGCACCGATCTCGACCAACCTGATTTTGTCGTATGTATCGGAACATGTGCTGGGGATGCCGAGGTCTTTTTGAGTTCTTGCGCGATATGGCAGTAAGGAATGCCGGAATAAATTGATGCCTACCATCCCCATCTCAACCTTCTCCCTTACAGGGGGAAGGAGCTTAGTCCCCTCTCCCTGGCAGGGAGAGGGTTAGGGAGAGGGTTAGGGAGAGGGTCGAAAGTATCAATCGCTACGCAATAAATTTCTAACGTAAAGCCAAACAGATAAAAAAGACTCATGCTCGCACTAGACGGAATCACCATCATCACCCTCGAACACGCGATCGCCGCGCCGTTCTGCACGCGCCAGCTGGCCGACCTCGGTGCGCGGGTGATCAAGGTTGAACGCCCCGGCGTCGGCGACTTCGCGCGCGCTTACGATGGGCGGGTGCGCGGCCTTGCATCGCATTTCGTGTGGACCAACCGCTCCAAGGAAAGCCTGACGCTGGATGTCAAGCATGCGGAAGCCGGAAACGTGCTCGACAAGCTGCTGCAGGACGCCGACGTGCTGGTGCAAAACCTGGCGCCGGGCGCGGCCGCTCGTCTCGGCCTGTCGTATGAAGCGTTGCACGAAAAATTCCCGCGCCTGATCGTGTGCGACATATCCGGCTACGGCGCCGACGGCCCGTACCGCGACAAAAAAGCCTACGACCTTCTGATTCAAAGCGAAGCGGGATTCCTGTCGATTACCGGCTCGCCGGATGAACCGGCCAAGGCCGGCTGCTCGATCGCCGACATTGCCGCTGGCATGTACGCCTACTCCAGCATCCTGGCCGCGCTGATACAGCGAGGCAAGACCGGAAAGGGCGCCCATATTGAAATATCGATGCTGGAGAGCATGGTCGAGTGGATGGGCTATCCGCTGTACTACGCGTTCGAGGGCGCCGAGCCGCCGCCGCGCGCCGGCGCCGCGCACGCGACGATTTATCCGTATGGCCCGTTCCCTTCCGGTGACGGCAAGACAGTGATGCTGGGTTTGCAGAATGAACGCGAGTGGGAACTGTTTTGCGCAAAGGTGTTGAAGCAGCCCGGCCTCGCCAAGGATCCGCGCTTTGCATCGAATGCGGCGCGCACCGCTGCCAGGGATGAATTGAAAAAAATTATCGTCGAGACGTTTTCGCAGTTGACCGCCGAACAGGTGATCGCGCTGCTGGATGATGCGCAAATTGCCAATGCTCGCATGAACGACATGCATGATTTGCGCGCACATCCGCAGTTGCAGGCGCGCCGCCGGTGGGTCGAAATCGATTCGCCGGCAGGAAGCATTCCATCGCTGCTGCCGCCCGGCGCGGCCAATCCGGATGAAGCGCGCATGGATGCGGTTCCGGCACTCGGTCAGCATACCGATGCGATTTTGCGATCGATCGGTTACGACGATGCCACGATCGGCGCATTGCGCGAACAGAAGGCGATTTGATGAGAGCTACTTTAACAATTGACTAATTGACTGCGGCGCATATTGATACTTTCGATCTCGTCCTTAACGCTCCTTAATGGAATTGAGGATTACTCACAAGTCGATGCGTCTCACTCCCCTCTCCCGCGGGCGGGAGAGGGGCCGGGGGTGAGGGACGTTGCAAAAGCCGGGCTCGATCTAAATGCGCCTCTACGAACAGACCCGATGAAAAGAGATAAATTATGACATCCCACCCCAGCCAAACCCTTGCGACGTTCGCCGCCAACCTGCGTTTCGAAGACATACCCGAACCGGTCGTCCGGCGCGCCGAAGACCTGTTCCTTGACTGGTTCGGCTCCACGCTCGCCGGCAAGGGCGCACGCGCGGTCGAAACCATCGAATGGTTTGCGAAGCAGGCCAGTCCCGCATCCGGCCCGTCCGAAATCCTGATCTCGCGCCGCCGCACCACGCCGTACTTCGCCGCGATGGTCAATGCCGCCGCCAGCCATTTCGCGGAACAGGACGATGTCCACAACGGTTCGGTATTCCATCCGGCCGCGGTGGTGTTCCCGGCAGTGCTCGCCGTGGCCCAGGCCAACGGCAACTCCGGGCGTGAACTGCTTGCTGCATCGGTCGCCGGCTACGAGGCCGGCATCCGGATCGGTGAATTCCTGGGTCGCTCGCATTACAAGATATTCCATACCACCGGCACGGCCGGTACCGTGGCCGCCGCAGCCGCCGTGGGCAACTTGCTCAAGCTGACGCCGGACCAGATGCTGCACGCGTTCGGCTCCGCCGGCACGCAGGCGGCAGGCTTGTGGGAATTTCTGCGCGACGCGGCAGACTCGAAGCAGCTGCACACCGCGAAAGCAGCGGCGGACGGCTTGATGTCCGCGACGCTCGCGAGCCAGGGGTTCACTGGCGCACGGCGCATCCTGGAAGGCGCGCAAGGCATGGCGGCGGGCATGTCGAAAGATGCCGATCCGGCAAAGCTGACCGACCGCCTGGGACAGCGCTGGGCCTTGACCGAAACTTCGTTCAAGTTTCACGCATCGTGCCGGCATACGCATCCGGCGGCGGATGCATTGCTGCAGGTTGTCACTGAACACAAGTTGCAGCCGGATCAGATCCGTCGCGTGACCGCGCATGTTCACCAGGCCGCGATCGATGTGCTCGGCCCGGTCGTCAATCCAGTGACAGTACACCAGGCCAAGTTTTCGATGGGAACCGTGCTCGGCCTGATCGCGCAATTCCAGCGTGCCGGCGTCAATGAATTCGAAGCTTCGTTCAACGAGGCGCCGGTGGCCGCGTTCCGCGGCAAAGTCGACATGGCGCTCGATAACGAAGTCGACCAGGCGTATCCAGCGCGCTGGATCGGCAAGGTCAGCATCGAGACGAATGACGGCCGCATCCTGCACGGCCGGGTCGATGAACCGAAAGGCGATCCGGGCAATACGCTGACCCGGCCCGAGCTCGAACAAAAGGCGCTGCAACTCGCGGCATTCAGCAACGCGGCCACCGCCGATGAAATGTACGGCGCGTTCAAGCAACTATGGACGCTGGCGCAAGCCGGCAAGGTGCCGTATTTCTTTGACTGATCATCGAGAGAAGCTCATGCGATCCGCGATTGCCCGCTCTTACCTGTTTGTGCCGGGCAACCGGCCCGAACGCTTCGCCAAAGCCTGTGCAGCCGGGGCGGACGCAGTCATTGTCGACCTCGAAGATGCGGTGTCGCCAGCCGACAAGGACGCGGCGCGCGCGGCCGTGGCAGCATGGTTGTCACCAGCGCATCCGGTGCTGCTGCGAATTAACGGCGCCGATACGCAATGGTTTGCAGAAGACCTGGCATTGTGCGGCCGCCCCGGTGTTGCTGCAGTAATTTTTCCGAAAGCCGAGCATCCCGACCAGATCCAAATGGTAGCGGCGGCAGCGCCAGGCATCGCCGTGTTGCCGCTGATTGAAACTGCGCGCGGCTTCTCGAACGCGCACAGCGTCGCGCAAGCCGAGTCCGTGCAGCGCTTGATTTTCGGCTCGATCGACTTCCAGCTCGATATGGGTATCGACGGAGACGATCTGGAACTGCTTTACTTCCGCTCGCAGTTGGTGCTGCTATCGCGTATCGCCGGGATCCAGCCACCGGTCGATGGCGTCACGACCGCGATCGACGATGTTGCACAAATCCGAACGGAAGCACAGCGCGCACACCGGCTCGGATTCAAGGGAAAGCTGTGTATTCACCCGCGCCAGGTCGACATCGTCAATCAATGCTTCAGCCCATCCGATGAAAGTATTGCGTGGGCGAAAAAAGTATTGGCGGCGGCGCAAGCGGCAAACGGCGCAGCGGTCGCGATGGATGGAAAAATGATCGATCTTCCGGTGATCCGCAAGGCAATGGAAATTGTCGATGCGGCCGCGCGGAATCCGACGCTGGATTAATCAGGCAGGCCGTTCCTCACAGCGAATCCGCATATTCGCCGAAACCGGCTAGACTAGATCTTGATTTATCCAGCCACAGGAAAGAAACATGACCTACAAAGCACCGCCGGCGTTGGTGGCCGAGCATCACACGCCTGAAGTCATTCCATTGATCGAAGCCAACGTCCGCCGCTTCGAAACCGAGTTGCGTACCGGATACGCCAAGGTCATCGCCAAAACACAATCCGCGAATACCGGAGTCATCGACTTTGACACATGGGCATTCGAACTGGTGGACGAGGTGTTCGAAGACATGCTGGAAGCCGAAGTCGATCACACCTCGGCAACGGCATATACCGAAGAAGTCGGCCGCCGGCTCGGCATGAAGATCAAGTGGGCAGTGAAAAACGCCACAGAAAACCACTGAAGCGCGACCGCCTTTACCCCTCGCCCGCAGGCGGGAGAGGGGCAAGGGGAGAGGGTGCCCGCAACAGCGAAAACCCCGCAATCACCTGCATAATTCCAAGGAAACCAGGACCGCCACCTGCACTTTTAAGCGGCAAAGTTTGATCCGACCCGACGTCTCAACCAAATGTGCTTTGGCGCAGCCGACATCCAGCGCAACGCCGATCGAAACACTTGTGCGTGACGCCCGAACCGATCAGCATCAAATGAATT
>JAKFFO010000172.1:0-1888 GCA_036675035.1 Oxalobacteraceae bacterium | reverse complement strand
GTTACTAATGCCGATACTTGGCTGGGCTCTGGAGTCGCAGAGACTTCCGAGGCGGTTGCGCCGGCCATGGCAAGCGTACAAGTGAACAATACGGAACGTTACGGCAGCATTCAAGTTAGACAAAACAAAGTGGCAAGTTTCAAAGAGAAGCACGACAGCGGCGGGCCCGGCTTGATCAATGCCGGCCTCTATCATTTGCATGCCGATCTGTTCCGGGACTGGGGCGGTGAGCCGTTTTCACTCGAACAGACGCTGTTTCCCAAATTGGTGGCCGGAGGAGAATTACGCGCCGTGCCATTGAAAACCGACTTTATCGATATTGGCATTCCTGACGACTACTATCGTTTTTGCCGCTGGATTGATTCCGAAAAGACAGGCGTTCTGTGAATTTAAATTTGTTCCTGATATCCGAGAGTGCTTCGCTGCGCGACGCACTCGCCCAGATCGAGGCGAATCACCACGGCATTATTTTGACAACCGATGGAGCGACGGTGACCACCGGCCTGGCAACCGACGGCGATATACGTCGCCGGCTACTCGACGGTGGCTCCCTGGATGACCAGATTTCGTCCTGCAAGAATTCGGAATTCGTATGGGCGGACCAGGCGACATCGCGTGAATTGCTGCTCAAGCAACTTGATCACCGGATCCGTGTAATCCCCTTACTTGACGCTGGCCGTCGGCTAACGGGCATAATCAGTCGCGATCACCTTCCGGTGCAGGGCGAGGAGCGTACCTACGCGCGCGCGCGTTCGCCGGTGCGTATCAGTTTTGGCGGAGGCGGTTCCGACCTTACGCATTACTTCGCCGGCGAAGGCGGTGCGGTAATTAATACCACTATCTCGCTATACAGTCACGCCACATTGCGGGTGCGAAGCGATAGTCAGATCATTATTCATTCCCGCGACCTCGGCGAATCGCTGCATGCCGAGAATTTGCTGGGCGTGTTTGCTCACAAGGGCCGGTTCGGGCTAATCCAGGCGCTGCTCAAGGCGGTTCATCCGGATTTCGGATTCGAACTGTACCTGCATTCGGATTTTCCGATGAACTCTGGTCTGGGCGGATCGGCCGTTGTGTCGGCTGCGGTGCTGGGCTGCTTCAATCAATTCCGCCAGGACCGTTGGGATCAGCATGAATTGGCCGAACTGGCGTTTCAGGCGGAGCGACTTTACCTCGGCATCTCCGGCGGGTGGCAGGATCAGTATGCAACGGTATTCGGTGGCTTCAATTTCATGGAATTCCGCATGGACCAGAACATAGTCCACCCGCTGCGGATTCAGCCGGATACACTGCTGGAGCTGGAGGCCAGCCTGATTCTGTGCGATACCGGCACGACTCATGATTCCGGCAATATTCATGACGATCAGCGCCAGCACATGCAGCAGGACGACATCCGTCAGAAAGTGCAGACCAATGTAGAGCTGACTTATCAAATGCGCAACCATCTGCTGCGCGGCAGGTTGTTGCAGTTCGGCCAGGCGCTGGATGAGGCATGGCAATTCAAGCGCCAATTCAGCAGCAAGATATCGACCCCGAGACTGGACCGGATTTACGACACAGCCATAAGTCATGGCGCGATTGGCGGCAAATTGCTCGGTGCGGGTGGCGGAGGATTTTTTCTCTTTTACGTTCCACCGTTTCGCAAGCACGAATTGATCGACAGCCTGGAAGCAGCCGGATTGAAAGTCTCTCCATTCCGTTTTGAGCCCGACGGCTTGCGCGCATGGTCGGTACGCGAACGCAGGAATCACTTGGAAACTGAGGAGCAATGAATATCAAAATCGGCAATTTCGAGATCGGGTCGAGGCGCGCGTTCGTCATCGCTGAAATCGGCAACAACCACAACGGTAGCGTTGAGCGCGCCATCCAGATGATCGAGTCGATTCCG
>JAKFFO010000023.1:0-1917 GCA_036675035.1 Oxalobacteraceae bacterium | reverse complement strand
CAGCGCTTCATGCTTGCCGTGCTTGCTGAGTCCCTTGGCGAGCTCAGGCTTCCAGCGCCGCACCAGTTCCTTCAAGGTGCTGACGTCGAGATTGCGATAATGGAAATAGGCTTCCAGCGCCGGCATATAGCGCGCCAGGAATCGGCGATCCGGGCAGATTGAGTTGCCGCACATGGGTGAAGCGCCCTTCGGCACATGGAGAAGAAGAAAATCGAGCATCCGTTTTTCGACTTCCGCATCCGACAGGTTCGATTCCTTCACCCTGGCGATCAACCCTGATCGGGCGTGAGTGCCCTTGTTCCAATCGTCCATGCCATCAAGCACTTCATTCGCCTGATGCACAACCAGCACGGGCGCCACGGCGACCGTTTCAAGCTGGGAGTTCGTCACCACGATCGCCACTTCGATAATCCGGTCGCGTTCCGGACTCAAACCGGTCATCTCCATATCGATCCAGATGAGGTTGTTCTGGTCTTGGGCCATGCTGACATCGTCTCAAGTAAAATGAAATTGTCTCATAGGCCGCCGCGCATCATCATGTTCGTATGAATGCTTTCACCTATGCCTTCGTCGCAGCGATCGGGTTGGGGACCGCGATCCGTCTGTGGCTTGCGTATCGACACATGCGCCACGTCGAGACGCATCGCAACACCGTACCGGCGAATTTTGCGGATCGCGTGACGCTGGAGGCGCATCAGAAGGCCGCCGGTTACACCATCGCCAAGACCCGATTGCACGTCATCGAAATGCTTTTCGGTGTCTTGGTACTGCTCCTGCTGACGTTGGGCGGCGGCGTGCAATGGCTGTCCGAGCAATGGTCGACATGGTTCGCGCCGAACGGTTACGCGCATGGCATTGCGCTGATCGGCGGTGTCTTTGCCATCACCGGCCTCGCCGATCTGCCCTTCGGACTTTATCGCACCTTCGTCATCGAAGCGCATTTCGGCTTCAATCGCGTGACGCCTCGTCTGTTTGTGACAGACTTGAGCAAGCAATTGCTGGTCGGTGCGGCACTCGGCATTCCATTGCTCTTCGTCGTGCTGTGGCTGATGAACCAGATGGGTAATTGGTGGTGGTTCTATGTGTGGCTCACCTGGATGGCATTCAATGTACTGATCCTGATCATCTTCCCGACCGTCATTGCGCCGCTGTTCAACAAGTTCAGTCCGTTGCGGGACAACAATCTACGTCAACGCATCGAACAACTCCTGGCCAAGTGCGGTTTCAGGACCAAAGGCGTCTTCGTCATGGATGGCTCGAAGCGTTCAAGTCATGGCAACGCCTACTTCACCGGCCTCGGCACCGCGAAGAGAATCGTCTTTTTCGATACCCTGTTGTCACGTCTTGCGCCCGCTGAGATCGAAGCGGTACTTGCGCATGAGCTTGGCCATTTCAAGCGCCACCATATCGTCAAGCGTAGCGTGTTGATGTTTGCCGTCAGTCTGGCATTCCTGGCCGGCTTGGCATATCTTGCGCAGCAGACGTGGTTTTACCAAGGATTGGGCGTACACGATCGTGGCACTGCGACAGCGCTATTGCTCTTTATATTGGCCGTACCGAGCTTTATCTTTTTCGCTCAGCCGCTCGGTAATTTTTATTCACGCAAACATGAATACGAAGCCGACGCCTATGCTGCGCAACAGACCGGCGCGCCAGATCTGATACGCGCATTGGTGAAGCTCTATCAGGACAATGCAGCAACGTTGACGCCGGACCCGCTACACTCCGCTTTTTACGACTCGCACCCGCCGGCAGGTCTACGGATCGCGCGCTTGCAAGCGTTGGCTCAATAACAGGAGAACCGTGATGAGCACATTGCATACCAGACACTGCCAGGCGCAGGTGGATCGCCTTACCGACGATGCCGCAGCAGCACTCATGACGCAACTGAACGACTGGCAACTCGACGCCGGACAG
>JAKFFO010000006.1:0-12066 GCA_036675035.1 Oxalobacteraceae bacterium | reverse complement strand
CAAGTTTGCTGTTCAGGTCACGCCGGTTGCCTACGCCTGTCAGTTCGTCATGAACCGTCAGCTCCTGCAGACGCAACATCGCCTGCTCAAGTTCAGCGGTCCTTTGAGCAACGAGCTGCTCAAGCTGGTGGCGATACTGCAAAATTTCCTGTTCGGCCTGATGGCGTGCCGTGATATCCCGTACTACCGCGACCAGCAGGATTTCATCGTGCATTCTGAATGTCGCTGCCGATACTTCCACCAGCACCGTGTCGCCGTTTTTCTTGCGAAAGCGCGTGGTGATGAATGCTTTTTCGGCTTGCCGCAGCGTATTCACGAGCGTGTTGCGATCGTCGTCGCTCACCCACAGATCGATGCTCGATGAAGTACGGCCGATCACTTCTTCGCGGCGATAGCCCGTCATCATTTCGAAACCCGGATTAACGTCTATGAACTTGCCCGTTTCCAGGTTGGTAAATGTCGCATAATCCGGCGTCGCATAAAAAATTCGCCTGTACTTTTCCAACTCTTGCCAGGACGGGTCACGTTCAACATCTGCTGCATCCATTTGCCACCTCTTTCATGCGAAGGCCCCGTTCGCATCGTCATAACCGGCTACGCTTGTCTCGCCGAATTTCATCATTTCACGCTTCTGCAACATTCCCTGGCTTTTTTACTTCGTCTTGCAAGGCCAAATGCAGCGTCTGTATCGCGCTCAAAATCGCGCGATGGGTGAGCGGCCGGAGTAACGGAAAATATTACTCGATAGCAACTTATCGTTATACAGGGTTGACTGTTCTTCTTCAAGTCCGTCGCGCCCCGATCATGTTGCCGAATGCGCAATTTGGATGTCAGGCCATGCGTGACTCGCGCTGGCATCCAGTGTTCGCGCAAACCAAAGGCGCATTCGCGGGCGCCGCGACAGGCCACCCGCAAAGGCCGTAACCAACCGCGCCACAAATTGCAAATTAATTACATGATCCGCGACCCCGCTATTGCCGAAATGCCGTTCCATTGTCATGATCATTTCCGTGCAAACATTTTTACTTTTACGGTTTTTTCCGACCCCGGTTTCCCAAATCTCGCCTTCAAAAAATAATGAAAAAAATCTTCCTGCTGCTGGCTCTTTTCTGTCATTCCGCCCTTGCGGCCGATACCGAACGTGAATATCGAATCGCGCAAATTGTGGTGGACAGCGAAAAGAAGGCCGTCGAAATCATTCGAAAGCTCAAGAGTGGAGCCGACTTCGGCCAACTCGCCCGCGAGAATTCGCTCGATATTCTGTCCCGGAGCGCCGGAGGCGATTTGGGGTGGTTTTCCTCGAAAGAACTCGACACCGATACCGGGGAAATGCTGAAGAAAATGCGGAGTGGCGACTTTTCCAGTGCGCCGGTAAAGAACGATTCGTCCTGGAATATATTCCAGGTTAGCCGCACCAGGGAAGGTGCCGAAACTTTCATGCATGACTACAGCATTGATGACTTGCCGAGATTGCTTGGTCAATCGAGCGCCGACCGAAAAGAAATCCAGTCGCTGAAAGCCAGCTTCAAGTTCCCTCCATTTGCGGTCATGCCGGCGGTGACTGCCGCCAGCGTGCCGGCACCGGCCGGCGCCGACGATTACAACAGCGCGTACAAAACCAATACCGGATGCATCTTCTTTTATGAAAAAACTGCCAGGACCGCTGCCACCCATGCGGATTGGAAGGGACCCGCATGCAAAGGCAACGCGTTGTCCGGAAAAGGCGTTCTTCGCATCACAGCGAAAATCGTGACCGAGGATGGCGGCGAAAATCTGGTTCAGCATGAAATGCGCGGCACCTTCGCCAATGGCATGCTTTCCGGCGTTGGCGAAAAAACCAACATTCACTACAAGGCGGACAAGACGCCGATCCACGACAGCTATCACTTTTACGGCATGTTCGCTCACGGTTTTCTTTCCGGTCAGGGTCAGCGCACCTGGATTGGTGCGCCGGCTGACCGGCCAAGCGCGGTCCAGCTCACAGGCACTTTCGTGGCCGGGTTGCCGAACGGCCTGTTGCGCCAAGTCCGCAGTCAGCCTTACGAAGGAGCGGTGGGCGATGTGATTACGCTGGCGTTCGGTCCCAAAGGAACACCCTATATAGAACAGGCACAGGTACAACGCGGCCGGCCGGTCGAAGGGACCATCTATTTCGACGATGACGAATGGACCATGTACGTCCAGAGCTGGAATTACCGCGCGCCGGTCGCGGCAGTATTCGTGCGAGCTCCGGACTATAGAAAATATCCGAATCAAAAGAGCTATCTTCTGGCCCAGTGCATGGATTGGCGCTTCGAGACTGCCGGCTGGGATTGCAAGGATGGAACGATCAGACATTTGCCGGCCGGAACCGCCTTCTTCTTTCATGCCGAACAAGCTGCGTTCAGCCTGGCGATGCAGGCAGGCGCACAAGGCTTGAACGTATCATCGGATCCGGCCGTCTATCTTCTAGGAACGGAGTTGGACAAGAATCGCGCGTTACGATGCAATCCCGACTGGAGCGAGTGTTCCGACCAGGCAGAGATTGAAATGGCTGGGCCCTACACCTGGCGCGGCGACGTACGGTATCTTAACGGTGAAATCAAGCCTGTGGGTGCCGGCGCTGTGCTTGCTTACCGCGGGGAAGATTTTGTTGCCGCCAAACGTGAAGTGGTCGCCGAATGCCACCGCCTTTCCAGCCCGACCGAATGCGAATCCGGAACATACAAGTTCAGCAATGGCGGCACTTTTGAAGGCCCGTTCCGTTTGAAAAATGCCACCTACGGACTCCAGCCCGACTCGCCTCTCTATGGCCCCCGGCCCGGTCCGCGCGTTCCCCGATATGGGTCGGAGGGAGAGGTTGATATCGAATTGCACGGATGGGGCAGAATCACATTTTCAAACGGTAGTTGGGCCGATGTGCGCAAAGTAGGCGGCACGACTGTCGAAGTAGGAGATTGCGAAGACCCGGCGAGCGACGAAGCGCTGACCTGCACGCTCGACGGCAAAACAATCGTGTTCAACGCTCCGCGAAGATCCTCGTCCCGGGAGGAGTACAGTTCTGCGCGTCAGCAGGAACGGTCGTGGGAGCCGCAGCGTGCGCCGAAAAGATTTGTGCCGACACCGATACCGGGACGCCAGACTTATATGCTTCCCGGGATGCGGTGAGGGAAACGCAAAAGGATGAAGCGGCATTGTCTTGCAAGGCAATGTCGTTTCGCTGAACCGAAGCTATCCTCATAAGATCCCCGCACCGTCAATGCCGTTCGAATTCCTCACTCCGCCCCCTGCAAAGAGACCGAGCCGAGTCACTCAGGGCAAGCCAAGATGAATGTCGGCAGCCGGCTTGATCAACTCAAGATTTCGAAACGGATTTTCCAGATTTCCCAGCTGTGATAACTCAGCGCCTGGCCGTTGCGCCATGTTTTCGCCGAGCCCGTTTATCCCTTTCATTGCTTCCTTCAGTCCTTGCAATCCGCTGAACCAGGCGGTTTTTTGTGTTGCCGGCTTGAGCGGTTCTGCTGCACCGGCATGAAGTGCAACCGACAAAAGCAGGAAAACAAAGGATTTCATGTCGATCTCCTTGAGTGTTCGGATGAAACGCAAATCCAGGGGGGGGCGGTGTTTACGGCCGGCGATGATGCGTTCGATGGCCATGATGGTGGCGATGCCGATGTCCGCGGTATGCCCTCGGTGCGATATAAACCGGCGTCGGCTGATAGTAGGCCGGTGCAGGCGGATAGATCAGCGGCGGCGAATAGTAGCCGGGTATCGGATAGGCATACACTGGCGGCGGACCGTACATTACCGGGGCAAAATACAACCCCGAAGAGTGAGAACCGTGGCTCGTGCTCGCGCTGGCACCGACTGCTGCGCCGACCAATCCGCCGACCACCGCACCATCCTTGCCATCGATCGCGCCGCCGATCATTGCGCCGACTACGGCGCCAACCGCAGTATCAGCGGCGAAATCATCCGCCGATACACTCGTGTGTACGCCGGCCAGTGCAGCAAAAAAAAGCATGCAAAACGATCTTGTGAAATTCATGATGATGTCCTTTTATAGCTGGATACATGATTCGGCGATTGCCGATTCCTGTTTAACGGTGAATCCGCGCCGGCGGGTTTAATCGATCCGATTTTTGGTAAACAAGGAACTGCCGGTTTTCGGTCCGCACTGGATCGCTGCCATCCCGGCTTTTCCCGCGTGAGTTCGCGAAATAATGTTTTCCCGATTCGGTACGCGAGAATTGGCATTTAACCCGCATTTAACCCCTTGCGTCGATCGTCTGCGTTCAAACAAGAACCGAAAACACCACGGCATTTCAGAGGCAGTTCGGAAATGACAACGCAAAAGGAACAACATGATCTCTTTTAAAGACCTTACTCTGGCGACGATCGTCGTCGCGGCACTCTCGGCCTGCGGTACCACGGTTCCACTGAACGAGGTTCCTGTCATCGATAAAAACCTCGACAAAAATGCCCTCAACAAGGAGGAGCATCGCCACACATGCTGCATGAATCCGGATGGACCGGAGCGCGATCCCTTGAGTGACCCGGCCGGACCTCTTGCGCAGCGCAGCGTATATTTTGACCACGACGGTTATATCGTGAAGGAGGAATTCAGGCCGATGCTTGAAGCGCATGCGCGTTATTTGCTCAATCACCGGGCGCGCTCCATTTCGATAGTCGGGCATACCGATGAACACGGCAGTCGCGAATACAATCTTGCGCTGGGCCAGAAACGTGCGCAGGCAGTCCAGCGATTGCTGATGCTTCTTGGCGTGCCCGAAACCCGGACCGAAAGCGTATCCTACGGAGAGGAAAAGCCCAAGGCATTGGGAAGCGACGAAGCGGCGTGGGCAGAAAACCGGCGGGTCGACATTGAGTACCAGCGCTGACAAATCGACCGCTCTTCTTGCCGCTGGTTGCTGCGCGCTTTGCCATGACCGGAGGGTCGCAACATGCAAGCCGGCGACCGCCATTCTTTCAGGCGGCTTGAATATCACCTGTTGCGCATTTAACGCTTATCTGTCACCGGGCAAACAATGAAAGGCATTTGGCGCTTCGTCGTTCCGGCATTCGGGATTCTCGCCTCCAGCTCTGTTTTCGCATGCAGCTGCGCGCACTCCGATCCGGATCAAAGATACAGGGAATCAAGCCAGGTGTTTCTGGCAAAGGTGATCCCTGCACGCGAGATCATCGGAAAGGATAGCTGGATACACATGGAGGCCACGATCAAAATCGTCGAGGTTTTCAAGGGCACGCCACGCGACGGCGATGTTTTGCGCAGCGGCGTACGTCCGCGCACATATTGCGAAATCGATCTGATCGAAGGCCAGGTATATGTGATCTACCTCGGCGCCTCCAACTGGGTCGGCATTTGCAACAGTCATCGCTACGACGCGGAAGATGATCTTGCCGAAATCGCAGTGCTACGCGCACTACGCGACAGAAAGTAGAGGGTGCGGGGATAGCTCTGGCGGTTCATGCCGTGTCCTTGCCCTTCCAAGACGAAACAGGCATTTCCGCATATGGGTGACGCGGCGAATGAATGAAATCGAAATTGACGCGGAAACGGGCTTGTTTGAACAGGCCAGGAAAACCGGGCCGGAACGGCGGACATGGTGAGCACGAGTGAACAACCTCTCGGGTTCGCGAACCGTTAGCAGAACTATTTCTGCTTCGCCGATTTTTTCCGGCTTTTCGGCGCAAGCATGGTGCCGCTGCAACCCGGCGCGCCACAACGGCACACGAAGGCGCGCTTGATCGCCTGCGTATGCCGCCCCTCGAAAATCAACGCATAGTAATAAGTCAGTTCTTCGCCTGGCGCGATATCCATTAACGAGTAAATATGGACGCGGCCATCGTCGTGTTCCAGCGGTTCGCAATTGGGCTCGCAAGAATGATTGATGAAACGCGCGTCATTGCCATGGCTCGCTCCGTCGATGACCCGGCCGTCGGCCAGGCTGAAGAAATAAGTATGATTGACCGGACCGCCGGCAGCATCGGCTCGTTCGAGCGCCGTTGTCCATGCGATCCGCTCACCCTGGTATTCGATGATGCAGTCGCCAGCCGGTATCTCGCGGCGTGCAAATACACCGTTGCCGTGTACCGGAGATGCCTTGACTATGTAGGATGGCCGCATTTGCGTGGTCGTGTTGCAGGCGGATTTAAATCGGCACTGCGCTTATTTGTCGTTCAGATCAGCCAGCGCCTTCTGAAGTTTTTTCAGGTCGTATGGTTTCGGCAGTGACACCGACTTGGATTCGAGGCTGCTCGGGTCGATGGCGCCATACCCTGATGCAAAAATTACTTTCAGCGAAGGCATATCCCTGGTTACCTTGCGTGCCAGATCCAGCCCGGACATGCCCGGCAGGTTGACATCTGTCAGCAGGATATCAAAGTTTGCCGAGGTGAATGCACGAAGCGCCTGCTCCGCATCCGGCACGCCTTCTACCCGATGGCCCAACAGCATGAGCAGCTCGCAGGTTATTTTCAGATTGTCGTCGTTATCTTCGACAACCAGGATTTGCCGCGGTACGGTCGTATCTGCTTCCGTGCCCGCTGGCATGCGGTCATCTACAGGCCGATCATCCGACGCGCCCGGTTGCTTGCTGCCAAGCATGTAGCGCATCTTTCGGGCCAAATCTTCCCTGCGATAAGGTTTGCTGATCAATTCGACACCGGGATCGAGACGACCGCCATGGACGATCGCATTCTGCGTGTAACCGGATGTAAACAATACCGAAATCCCGGGGATCAGCTGTTTTGCGTGTCGTGCCAGATCCGGACTGCGAATCGGCCCCGGCATCACGACGTCGGTAAACAGCAAGTCGATCGGTATGCCGCTCTGCAGGATGGTCAATGCACCCTGCCCGTCGTTCGCCTTCAACACCCGGTACCCCAGCTCGGACAGCATGTCCACCGCCGTTGCCTGCACTGCGATGTCGTCTTCCACCACGAGAATCGTTTCCGCACCACCGGTAATCGGCAGGGCCTGCATGTCGGGCATTTCCGCTTCAGGTTGATGCGAACGAGGCAAATAAATCTTCACGGTCGTTCCGCTGCCGGCTTCACTGTAAATCTTGATGTGACCGTTACTCTGTTTGACAAATCCGTATGCCATGCTCAGCCCGAGGCCGGTTCCTTCACCTTCCCGCTTGGTCGTGAAGAAAGGCTCGAAGGCGCGAGCCATGACTTCCGGAGTCATGCCAGCCCCGGTATCGGAGATGCCGAGCATCACATACTGGCCGGCGGGCACTTCCGGCTCGGCGCTCACATAATGATCATCCAGCATCGCGTTGCCCAATTCCAGGGTCAGCTTTCCGTCGCCCTTCATCGCATCGCGCGCATTGATGGCGAGATTGAGAATCACGTTTTCGAGCTGGTTCGGATCAACCAACGTGTTCCACAGGCCGCCTGCCACCACGGTTTCAATTTGAATCGACTCGCCAAGGGCGCGCCGCAGCAAATCGTCCATTTCACGCAATATCCGCCCAAGGTTGGTCGGTGCCGGCTGTAATGGCTGGCGGCGTGCAAACGCCAGCAGTTGCGATGAGAGCTTGGCGCCCCGGTCCGCCGCGAACATCGCGGTTTCGAGCCGCCTTTGTGCCTGCGGATTCCCGGCCAGGCTCATCTGCATCAGTTGCAGGTTGCCGGCGACCACCTGCAGCACGTTATTGAAGTCGTGCGCGACACCGCCGGTCAGCTGGCCGATCGCTTCCATTTTCTGTGCCTGACGCAGCTGTTCATGCGCACGTTCCAGTTCCGCCGTGCGCGTCACTATGCGCTGTTCCAGCGTATTGTTGAGATGTTGCAGCGCCTGTTCCGCGTTCAGGCGCTCTTTCATTTCATGCTGCAGCGACAGATTGGATTCTTCAAGTGCCTTCGCGTGCTGGCCTACCTCGGCCAGCATGCTGTTGAATGCATCCACCAGCACACCGACTTCATCCTCGGTCGATTTATGCACGCGCAATGAAAAGTCACGCCGGCGGATCACCTGATTCACCGCATCGGTTACCGCGCGGATCGGCCGGGTCACCGCGGCCTGCAGCCAGAACGAGGCCAGTCCGGCCACCAGCAGGCTGACAATCATCACCGCGACCATGATCGCAGTGTCGCGAATAAGCCGATCAGTCAATCGATACTCGGCGCGCAAGTAGACGTTCCCGACGACTTCTCCATTCTGGATGATGCGATTGAACAGGGTTATCCGTTCATTGGCTATTCTGTATCCCGGTGCGCCGGGGGCGCTCGGAAAGGCTGGCGCCACGACTTTGTCACTGGAATATGTCGCGAACAAGGTGCCGTCCGCCGCATAAATGGCCGCCGCAAGGATCATGGGACGAGCCTGAAGTTGCTGCAGATTTTCCCGCGCCGCCTTGGGATCGTTGAATTCAAGTGCGGTTTTGCTGATCTTCGCGACAATGTCGGATTGCGTGGTCAGATCATTGACCAGGGCGGTTCGGTAGTTTTGCAGGTCGTAGGCGAAATTTGCGATGCCGGCGATCAAAAGCGCCAAAAATGTAGTGGCCAGCACTGCCAACATGAACTTGCGTGATATGGAACGTTTAATCGCATTCTTGATCATTGCTTCGAACCTTTTGTAACCGATATGGCGACTTCCAACAGCCTGGAGCTGATCTTCAGGCCGGATTTTTCCAATGAATCGACGGATATTTCAAAGCGAACCCGGTCATCCACAATGCGGAAGTTAATCATGCTGCCCTGCGCCAGCGCGCCTTCGGTTTCCGTGACTACCAGAATCGGTTGGCGTTGGGCCTGCTTTATGCCGTGCAGCATTGCATCCGTCTGCCGTTCACCGTAAAACAGCACATGAACGCCGTTCAACGGGTCTCCGGCACGGAGCTTCCTGACCGTCAATGCCCGGTTATTCAATTTGCGGTTGGCCGAAATTCTGGATAGTTCGTCAGCGATGTCGTCGTCAAAGATGCCGATGACATATGGCGAATCATTGGCTGCAAACGCGCTCGGCGGCCATTCGACGTAACTTAAAAACTTGTACAGAAAAACCGCTTTGACGCGTTCTTCGGTGCTTGCCGCACTGGAACCGATGTTGGGCGAAGTTTGCGCCACTACCGCGAAGGATGGTGCACACAGCACCAGGCACAACAACGCCTTGCACACGGATGGCCGGCAATGCGGCCACCATGCCGCGAACGGGCATGTTGGTGTCCAGACTTGAAGCCGGTGCGCGGGAAATTTCATGTTCTGATCCGAGGCAGTGTATCGAACCGGCTATTGCCGCCAGACCAGCTTGACGAACACGCTGCGCTCATATTCGCTGCGGTTGGGCGCCGCATCGAACTCCGGATGCGAACTATCCAGCAGATTCTGCCCGACCACGGACAACTCCAGGTCCCGGCGAATCTTCCATCCATAGCGCAAATCCACTGCGGTGTATGCGGGAACGGCCGGGCTGCGCAGTTTGCCGCTATGGCGAACGGTCAGGTCCAGTTCCTGTCCCGGCGCGAGGTCGTATGACGAACGCAGCATCCAGTAATTGCTCGGATCGTTCGGCGCCAATCCTAGCGCAGGAGTCAGGTCGGTTCTGCCCGGTTTCAGTTCCGCAGCGATGCGCTGTGCCACGAGGCCGGCCGACAATCGCCATGCCGATGCGGGCTGCCAACTACCCCACATCTCGATCCCGCGCGTCGTTCCTTTGGCACCGTTACTGAAAGCCAGTGCAGGACCGGCAGGATTTAATTCCAGTGTGCGCAGTTCGTCATAGCGGCTATAAAACGCGGTGGCGGAATAAGAAAAATTAAGCGACGGCTGCGCACGATAGCCGATCTCCAGAACGTTTGCGATTTCCGATTCAAATTTGAGGTCCTCCGGAAGGCCGGCGCCTAGAATGTCACGATCGAAACGCGATGGCGCACGTACCGATCGTGAAGCAGCGGTCCAGAGAAGATTATTTTCCGATGGTTCCCATGCCAGACGCACGGTCGGCAAATATTCGACACCGGTGTAATTATTGTTTTCCAGCTTGAGGCCGGCAGTCAGGCGCACATTGTCGCGCAGCGCAATTTCATCCTGGACGAACATGTTACCCCAGTACATATTGAGCTTGCCGGGCAAGAACGAAACGCCGCTGTTTTGCACATTATCCATGGCCAGCCGGTAACCGGCGCCCCATACGATATCGTGAATCCGCGCAACCTGGACCGATTGCTGCAACTGGACATCCAGCGTGTGCAAATGCTCGATGAACGCGCCGGGCTGATTGCGTTCGGTGAAATCCCAGTAGGCTTGCAGACTGACGTTCGAGCCGCCGTCCAATCGGGTATTCATGCGGCCCAGCAGATTGGCGCCGGTGATGGTAATGTTGCGCGTTCCCGCTTGATGCAAGGCGCCATCGTACGCATCCCCATGTAGCGTAAATTGCTGATTGGCGTTACTCCAGTCGGTGCGGAACCCGGCCTGTTGCCGGCTCCAGCCGAACAGTATCGGGACGTCGGCGGCGGTCTTGGTATCGTCATGATCGGCGTATTTGCCGTAGACGCGGTAATGGCCGCCGTTGTCGAGCGCACCGCCATACCTGAGCGCGCCGCTTTTTTCATTGCTGCTTGCGCCGACCGCAACCAGTCCGCCCTGCGTATCGGCGGCGGCCTTGGTGATTACATTGATCACGCCATTGACCGCATTGGCTCCCCACAATGTACCGCCCGGCCCGCTGATCACTTCGATCCGGTCGATATCTTCCAGGACGACATCCTGCGCATCCCAGAAGACGCCCGAGAACAGCGGTGTGTACACGGTGCGGCCATCTATCAGCACCAGCAGCTTGTTTGCAAAAGTGCCATTGAAGCCGCGCGCGGTGATCGCGTAGTTTCTCGCATTGGATCGTGCGACCTGCAGATTGGGCGCCAATCGCAATGCTTCCGGCAGCGTCGTTGCGCCGGAACGCCGGATTTCATTCCCGGTGATGACGAAAACCGATGCCGGTGCGTCGGCAATCGATTCGGATTTTTTTGAGACCGACGTGACGCGTATGTTCGCGAGCTCTTCGAGACTCAACTCGGTCAAATCACGTGCGTCCTGCGCAAGCGCAAGAACTGGAGCTGTCACTGCCAACAGGCAGACCGCACGGCTTGTTATGCGATGCCGCTTTTTCTTATCAGAGACGCTCGGATCTGCACAAGGCAAAACGGCGGCCGGCGACCCTGCAGGACTTTGAATGAACATTGAATTGTGGTTTCGTAACAGACTTGGGCAGATCGGCAGTAACCGACTGCTCCGCAAGCTTGGATTGGAGAAGCGGAACGCGTAATGCTACCTGAACCGATGAAAATATCTAAATGAAATGTGACCGTACAGGAAACATTTGCGCGAAAACTGGCCCTAATTTTTTCATCAAGCCATAAACAAATTTAATCATCATCCGTCATAATTCGCCAAACATATGTAAATTTACTGCTATCGTGCACTATCACGCTGCGCACGTTGATTTGTTTCCTTATGAATCTTCTGCTCGGATTGTTGCTACGCGGTTTTTTGTTGCGCCATTTGGTTTTTCTTTTCCTGCAGCTCCGCCAGTTGCTTTTCTTCCAGCAGGCGCCGCTTTTCCTTTTGTTTCACCAATTCTTCGGCCCGCTGAGCTTCCAGTTCTTCCTCTGACGGTCCGTGGTCGATCGACAGCTCCATGGCTGCTGCGGAGGCCGGCTCGCCGCGCTCGCTCTTGAGCTTGATGTTCAGACGCAATTCGTTGGCCGAATCGGCATTGCGGATCGCTTCTTCGTAAGCGATATGGCCCGCGTTATAGAGGTCGAACAATGCCCAGTCGAAGGTGCGCATGCCGAGTTCTCTCGATTTGGCCATGATCGCCTTGATTTCGTGGAATTCACCCTTGAAAATGCGCTCGGCAATCGTCGCGGTATTGATCAGGATTTCGATCGCCGCCTTGCGGCCATTGCCGTCGATCGTGCGTACCAGCCGCTGCGACACGATCGCGCGCAGGTTCGAGGACAGATCCATCAGCAACTGGTTGCGCCGCTCTTCCGGGAAAAAATTGATGATCCGGTCGATGGTCTGGTTGGCGCTGTTGGCATGCAAGGTGCCCAG
>JAKFFO010000186.1:0-12099 GCA_036675035.1 Oxalobacteraceae bacterium | reverse complement strand
GAAACACGCTGCTCGTGAAATTGTCGACTCCGGGGATCTCGCTGTTGATGCGCGCATCGTTATTTCGCAGCAGTTCGCTTACCAGATACCAGTTCACCATCGCATCGACATCGAAGTATTCTTCATAGGTGTTTCCGGGCGTGGCCAGCGACTGTTCGGCCGCATTCAGATAGCTGGTTATGTAGTTGTACTGCGCGTACGATGCGTGCGCCGGATTCAGCACATCTTCCGGATCGTATTCCGGATCCTTGGAGCAGATCGGCACGTTCATTGAAGTGAACCAGCAAACATCTTCGTCGAGCCGGTGGTCGACTTCGAGAAAATAGCCGCCGGTAATGGTGTCGGCGGCGGTATCGGCATCCGGGTCCAGCTCCTGGACATTGACCCGGTTCGCATCGACTTTCACATGCTCGAACAAGTCGTAAACGCCCTGGTATTCATTATTGAAGTACAACTCGACAAACTTCGATCGCGGGTTGTAAGCGAGTCCGACCTGTTCGCCGAGTGCCATGGCAAACCGGTTGCGCACCAGCGACTTGTCCGCATAATTGGCCAGCAATGCCCAGTCCCGCTCGGCCGGCATGCCCAGCATCGATGCCGCTTCAGCCAGTTTCAGGCGGTACGGTTTTTTCGGCATGCCCCAGGTAGTATTTCCGCGACCGCGGATTTCAGTCGGAACTTCCATCAGCTCGCTGCCGGTTTCGGAGACCACTCTTACCGTCGCATTCAGGTAATCATCAGTCGATGTCACTTCAGCGCCGCCTTCAGTCATGATATATATCTTCGGTAATGCAGTGCCCGCAACGGGAGTACCGCCGGCGCCATCCTGATTCCCTGGTGAAACGCCTTGTTCGGTACCGGCGGATGCGCCGGTGGCGGCAGTGTCGGACGAGCCTCCGCCGCATCCTGCAAGGATGGCGGCAAGCGCGGCGGTGCTCAATGCAAGCAAAAATGATTTCATGGTCGGCAGGTCCTGTGAATGGCTGATAAGGAGGAGCTTCAGCAAAACATGTGCCCATGCGCCGTGCTACTGACTTGCATCGCGGAATGTCCATGAAACCTACGCTGCATTTTAAAAACACCGGATCGCGGCCGAATGTTTTATTCAATAGTCGGAAAAATTTACGTGCAGGAGCGATGCGGGTGGCGCGGCCTGCCGCGAAAAGCGGTCGGGACCGGCATGATGCCGAATCGAAATGCCCGCTTTATGTGATACTTCCGCATTACATAATCTGCACAATTCTCATAATCTTCACAATCCGCTCACAATCTTCACAATCCGCTCACAATCCGATTTGAAATTACCTGCATCTGCATAGGGAGACATATGGCATCGACAGATCATCACACCAGCGCCCTGGATTTCGTGGTCCGGCGCGACGACTTGCATGAACACAAGTTTGTACCTGGCGCCGCGCGCGCCGATACGCCGCTGGAAGCGGGGCAGGTGCTGATCCGGATCGACAAGTTTGCGTTTACCTCGAATAACGTGACCTACGCGGCGTTCGGCGATGCGATGTCGTACTGGAACTTCTTCCCGGCCGAACCAGGATGGGGGCGCATACCGGTCTGGGGTTTCGGCGATGTGGTCCAGTCGCGCAGCGACGCGGTCAAGGAGGGCGAACGCTTTTACGGCTACTTCCCGATGTCGGGCTACGTCGTGATGCAACCGGACCGACTCAGCGACAGCGGGTTCTTCGACGGCGTTGCGCATCGCCAGGCAATGCACCCGCTGTACAACCAGTATTTGCGCACCACCGCTGACCCGGCTTATGACGCAACGCATGAAAGCGAAATTGCGTTGCTGAGGCCGTTGTTCATCACGTCATTCATGATCGACGATTTTCTGGCCGATAATCAATTCTTCGGTGCACGCGCAGTCATATTGTCCAGCGCATCGAGCAAGACCGCATACGGCCTTGCATTCCTGCTGGCGCAGCGCGGTCGGGATCAATGCGAAGTCATCGGCCTTACATCGCCGGGCAATGTCGCGTTTACCGAAAGTCTCGGCTGCTATGATCGGGTCGTCACCTATGACCGGATCGCATCGCTGCCGGACGATCTGCCAGTGGTGTATGTCGATATGGCAGGCAACGGCCGGGTGCGCAGCGGCCTGCATCATCATTTCAACGACAACATGAAGTACTCGTGCGCGGTCGGCGGCACCCATTGGGATCAGCGCGAAGGCGAGGGCAGGTTGCCCGGGGCCCGGCCGACATTGTTTTTTGCTCCCGCACAGATCAAGAAGCGCGCAGCCGACTGGGGTCCGCACGGCGTGACGGAACGTCTCGCCGTCAAATGGAAGGAATTCATGAAGCCGCTTGGCAATTGGATGACCGTCGTTGAAGGACGCGGCCCGGCAGCGGTCGAACGCGTATACCGCGAAATGCTGGAAGGCCGCGCGAGGCCGGATCAGGGCCACATGCTGTCGTTGTTCGACTAGCGGTGGCAAGCTGGTTCCTGTACCTGCTGGAGTGCAGCGACGGCAGCATCTACACCGGCATTACGACCGATGTCGAAAAAAGATTTGCGGCCCATGCCAGCGGCAAGGGTGCGCGCTATACCCGCTCGCGTCCGCCGCAACGCTTGCTCGCGGTGTTCGAATTCGATGACCGGTCTTCGGCATCGAAGGGCGAATACGAATTGAAGCGGCTGACGGCAAGACAGAAGCGTGCGCTTTGCATGAAATATTTTCCTGACGCCACGCCAGATGCGGCTAGTGGTTTCGGGCAGGCGAAAAAAAATTGAGCGCGCAGCAACTTTGCTTTATTTGTTATCAGGCCGGCTTTGCTGCGCAGACCTCACTACAGACCATCATTCGTGACCCGGGTCTTGTCGGGATCGGCGCACGGTGCCCTCGATATCTGTTTTTCGGTTGCTGCTGCGGATCAGGCATGAAACTGTTTTGGCGAATATGAATCTATCAACCATCGTTCATAGCGCAGGCCAGTCATGCAAGTACAAATCATCCACGAGCCGGCGAACGGACCGAGAATGGAACTCGGTATCCATGAGCTGTCCCACATGCCGCCGCTGGGCGAGCCTTTTACGCTGGATCAACAGGTGTATTACACCGCGAAAGCATATTTCGGCCCCGACGAAAGCGATCGCTATCTGCTCGTGCTGGATGGCGAGCCACGGCTCGTCAATTAAGAGGGCCGGACATATGATTCCGAGGGAGTTGCGCAGCCGCGTCGACGGATGGTTGCGGCATTATCTCCGCGAGCAATCCGAGCCACCTTCAGTGACCAGCTCATGTGCCTTTAACCCATCATCGCTTCGAGAGCGCGATTGTACAGTTCGTCGGCCTCGCATTTCAGCTGTCTGACCGTACGACATCCACGCAACGCGGTGCCGGTCGCAGCAGCGCCGCGCTGTACGCTATTCCACCGCTACTCCACCCTGATCGTGTAACTGAGGTCCTGCCCGAATCCGTCCGCCAGGTAGCGGCCAGAAAAGTGAAATTTATAGCTTCCGGGTCTCAGTGGTTTCAGGACAATCCAATAACCTGCGCCGGCGGCTGTGCCGGCAATACCGCGCGACGCGTCATTCAATGCGAAGCAGCCGCTCTCTGCCTTGCCGGCAGCGAGATTCCGGATCGCCTGATCGTCGATCGTGAACGACAGGTCGACTGCGCTATCGTTGACTTCACGCACCGCGTTCATAAAAGCTTCGCAACGTATGCTGGCGGTGCCGTCGTTCTGGGCGAGCACATGGAGGATCGGCACCAGGATGTATTTGTCGCGCGGTATCGTGCAGTTCCGTACGATCGGCGCCGTCCCGCCGCTTCCGGCCAGAAAAAACACTGGCTGATTTTGCCGGACGCCGCAGCGGATGCCGGTGCTGTCGTCGCTCGGCTGGCTGCCGCGCGGAAATGAACGTTGCCATTGCCAGTAACGCTGAATCCAGAAAGTTAGCGGCTGCCCCGCGATCGGCTGGCCGAGTTCGACCAGGGAGAATGTCGGATCCGAAGCGACGGTCGGTGGCAATACTG
This sequence comes from Oxalobacteraceae bacterium, assembly GCA_036675035.1. Lineage (GTDB taxonomy): Bacteria > Pseudomonadota > Gammaproteobacteria > Burkholderiales > Burkholderiaceae_D > MESE01. The sequence goes on along the minus strand of JAKFFO010000186.1, from coordinate 8,105 downwards.
CAATCCAGCGATCCAACTCCTTGACGCGCTGCTCGGTGCGCGCCAACAGGCACGCCGTGTTTCTTGACTGCACCGACGGATCGTCTGCCAAGTGCAAGGCAAGGGCCTTGCAGTCGCTATCGCGGAACCGGAGCCAGTTGCGCTGGGCCGCGATCAATTGGGCCCGGACTTCCGCCGAATCGGGCTGTCGGGCAGACGCCTGCTTCAATCCGCGCAGGATGGTCTGGTATTTTTCATTCAGCTCTACATCGTGCGCGTTATGGATCTGGGCGAGGCACTCGCCGGTGGTGATCGAGTTGTTTCTATCAAGTTGACAACCGACCTCCGCCGCAGAGGCAGGGCCGGTTTGGCACAGCAGGAACGCGAAACAAAAGGGGGCATATCTGAATTCAGACAGGTTCATTTTCTGTGTTTTGCACGAGGCGAGTGGATGCTCCTGGTAGTCTACGTAACCTGTTGTTTCCTGTCTATTGCCCAACAAAACCGACGGAAATACTTAATTTCGCCGTGAAGTACGCGCTTGCGCCGCGCCGAGGAACGATAGCGACCGCATCCGCCGCGCACTGTTGGCGGGAATACGGTTCTGTCGATATTCCATCATGCTGCGAGATCATCATGCAAGGACAAATCGTACATGAGTCACGTGACAGACCAGGATGAAACTTGGTGCGCGGTCTGTCGCACATGCCGACGGTTGGTGCGCTGTCCACCTTCGGTCAACATACGTATTACCGATGCAAGGCCTATTTCAGCCGGCTGAAAATCATGGTTATCCGCTGATGTCGGATGGAAGCCCGCAGGCGGTCCGCTAAACCCGTCAGACCAGGCAACCGCAGCGCCCGCGCCCCAAGCGAACTCCCGTGGCAGAAAAAAAGCCCCTCGATTCGAGGGGCTTGTGGCGGCTTTTGTCAGCTCGGAGCCGAAGCTCAGGCAGCCTTCAGTTGTGGCTCGGAAGGAGCCGGCGGCAACTGCATGATATCTTCCAGCAATCCGAACACTTCATCCTTGGACAGGACATAACGGTCCAGCAACGTACCCTTCAGCGCCCAGATGACATCCTTGTAACCTTTCATCGATTCAAGCGTGCGGTTGTACAGCTCGTCCGCCTTGTCTTCCAGTTGCCGGACCGACTCGTCCGCCGATCCGTCGCGCTTGAGCTGGGTATAGTCCAGCTTGGAGCGCGAATACATCGACAGGCGATTCACCATCAAGTCCAGCATCGACGTGGCCTTCTGGATATCGTTCTGGCTGCCGGTAGAGATGCCGCGCGAACCGTAGAACATTTCTTCGGCCGCGACGCCGCCGTAAAGCTGGATCACGCCTTGCTCCATTTCTTCCAGCGTCTGCAGCGATACATCCTCGCCGGACGACAGCACATATCCCAGCGCGCCGATCTTGGAAACCGATTCGGTGCTGATCTTGAGCAAGTTCGATTTCTGCTTTACTTCTTCCCAGCTCAGGCCCTTGCGCAGATGCGGATCGATCTGCATGAAGAAATGCCCGAGCTCGTGCAGCGCAACCCGCTCGCGCTGCTTGTCTTTCTCGGCGGTGGTGGCGCGGTCGGTCAACCCGATCGATGCACGCTCGAATGCGCGGAACAGCAGGTCGGTATTGATCACGGTTTTTTCATGGATCGCGATCATGCTGGCGCGGTCGACCACGGTCTCCAGCAGTGCCGGGCTCAGGTTGGCGGTGATGTCGGCCGCATAGTCGAGATTCAGATCGTTCCAGTCGACGCAGCCTTCATCTTTCTTCGACAGGAACACCTTCAGCAATTCACGGCGCTCCGCGCGATTCGGCAAGCGGAAATTGATCTTCACGGAGAAACGGCGCAGCATCGCTTCGTCCATCTGCGTGCTCGCATCGTCGAAGTTGGATGCCACCACCCAGATCACGCCGGCACCCTCATCGCTCTTGATGCCGTCGAGCAGTCCGAGCAAGGTGTTGGCAGTATCGTCGTCCCATTTTTTATCGCCGCGGCCGCGCGGCGTGAACAGCGTCTGCGCCTCGTCGAGGAAGATAATGCAGCGTCCCTGCGCGCAAGCCTTTTTGTAGATTGTATTGAGCGCTTTCGAGCCGCCGCCGACGAAACCCGATTCCAGTCCGGAACCGGATGCCTGGATCAGCGGAATGTTGAGTTTCTTTGCCAGATAGCCAGCCAGCTTGGTCTTGCCGGTTCCGGCGGGACCGGTCAGCATCACGTTGAACGGCTTGTCGATGTTGTGCGATTTGTAAAGGCTGCGGTTTTCGATCATCTCTTCAAGATGCGCGACTTCCTGCTTGATGTCTTCCATCCCGATCAGGTCGTCCATACTGCCTTTCAGGTTCTCCGGCTTGAGCACCGATGCGCTCGAAGCCATGCCGGGGATGCCTTTTTTCATCGCAACCACCAGGAAGATCAGCAATGCGAGGCCGATCGCATTGCGCGCCAAAAAGGTCCCGACATTCGAAAGCATGCCGTTCTGCGCATTTCCATCGTTCAGCGCGGCCTTGTAGGTGTTCAGGAATTCATCGGTTGCGATCGAGTAGGGGATCGAATTCTTCAGCAGTACTTCACGCTCCAGATTGCTGTGCGAAGTGCTTGGCACCTTTACAACATGGATCTGATCGGCGTCCTTGTATTTGAAAACATAACGCGGAAAGTCGGAAAGCGGGTTCGCGAGCAACAGATATTCGAGGCGATCCTTGTTTGCCGCCAGCGCAGTCACTTCCGATATGTCCTGCGATTGCACCACCGGGTTGGTGGTCTGCAACGCCAATGGCTTGTACAGTACTGCGGCCACGATGCCGATCGTGATCAATAAAAACACCGCCGCGCGAACATAGGCATTCTTGGACGATTGATACATTTTTGAAAAACTTGGCATTGTCGAATCCCGTAAACAGTCAAGATGTTTATCCGCATCACAACAAGTTATTAAAACTGTATTGGCGGCAACGTTTCTAGTGAGCAGTTTTTAGGACAGGCATACGCGGCAATGGTTGCGCCGGAAACGAAATAAAATTGATGGCCGTGAGAAAGGGCACGCAGAGAGGAGTTTCAGAGTAAAAGCACTTTAATGCCGCTGCGCTGAACGGACTTGGTTTTGGCCGGTTTTATCCAGGCTGGTACAAATTGCAAGTCGGTTTGAGAAGCCGGTTCGGGCGTCGGTTCAGCACGACCCGGGCAAGACGGAATCGAATGCAATCCTGAAAATTTTATTGATCGGCATGCGCGGATATCGCCTGGCAATCTGATAGGTGCTGGTCAACAAGGTGCCGCGCGACTGGCTGGCCAGATCGACGGGGCAGTTTTCCAGCGGGTCACGTTTGGAGGCGATTACCCGCGCGCCTTGCAGAAAAGACACACAGGCGGCAATCCGCGCCATGCTGTCACTCTTGTGCGCCGGCCATTCGCATTGTTCGATCCATTCCTGGCCGTTTTCGGCGGTCACGTACATGAATCGGTCGGGCATGATCTGCGCGGTTGACGCGACTGCCGGGCTGTCGGGATTTTGCGGCACGATCTGCGCGTACGCAGAGGCGAAGCACAACAGCGACGCAAGCGACATTGCCAAAAACCTCATCCCGTCCTCCCTCGATTGAAATTCCCGCTGCCGGCACCCGGCCTGGGCACGGCCCTGCTCATATCGCTTCCGGTTATTTTTTTCGAATTTATATTTGCTCGCGACATTGTTATCAAAACATGTTTTGATAACCGGTTTTGTGATGAAGCGCAATCTTTCTGGTCACTTCCTTTCCACCAAACTTATCACCAGAAACGGTGGGTAAAACTGTGGATAACCCGAATAAATTTTATCCAAGTGCATGATTTGACAAGGGAAAACCGAGTTGATTTTAATCAAGGCAACGCGACGCATATTCTCGCGCGGACCCGAGAGCAGCGTTTGCAAAACCTGCATGCCGCATGAAAGGGAAAGGGCCGGTTCGGGACAGGAAGTGTATTAGGAAGCCGATGCGATTCAGGCGGTCTTTGTCAGGGAGCGCATCCGGATCGAATTCAAATCATATCCCGGACGGCTTGATGATTTACCAGGACCCGTTTAACCATGGCTGGAGCGTTCGACGCATGCTTTGTTCGCTGTAACCGTGAACGACTTCGTCGCCGATGACAAACAGCGGTACGCCGTTGCCGCCCAGCCGTTTGTGTTCTTCATATCCCGCCGTGGTTTTTTCAACGTCCACGTCGTCATATCGAATGCCGTTTTTGGTAAGGAAGCTGCGCGCCGCGTCGCAATAGCCGCACCATTCGGTGCCGTACAGGATGACGGTCGGCTGGGATGACGAATCGGCCGGTGCCCGGACAATCGGTTCGGCCGTTTCGAAGGGTTTGGCGATCCATATGCCGACACCGATCGCTGCCGCCAGAAAAATCCATTTGATCGAAGAAGAAAAACCCGGCGATTCCACGTGCGCAGGCGATGCGCGATGGCGCGCATCGCTTGTCGAGGCGGACGCTGAGCCGACTTTGCGGTAAGCGACCTGGCAGGATGGGCATTGCCATTCAGGCGCAATGTCTGATGCCTGTCGTGCGTAATTGCATTTCGGGCAGATGCGGGTCATATGGTTTATCGGCGGTCGGAAATGGCGGGATTACATCTGATTAGTGCAAACGTCGCCATCCCATAAAATGGGTAGCGGCGATGAAGTCCGCTTAAATCCGACTCGCCTGTTCCAGCGCTGACACTGCCCGCTCGCACTCCGCTAGTCCTGCTTGCCGATCGAAAGCAGCTCGACCTCAAAATTGAGCGTCGCATTGGGAGGGACCACGCCGGCGGCACCACGCTCGCCGTAGGCGGTTTCAGGAGGACATACCAGCTTCGCCTTGCCTCCGACTTTCATTTTCTGCACGCCTTCGGTCCAGCACGGGATCACACGCGACAGCGGAAACGAGGCGGGCTGGTTGCGCGAATACGAGCTGTCGAACTCCTTGCCGTTCTGCAGCGTTCCGCGGTAATGAACAGTGACGGTATCGGATGCTTTGGGGCTGGCGCCGCTGCCTGCCTTGAGGTGCTGAACGGTCACGCCGGACGGCAGCTTTTCGACTGACGCAGGCGTTGCGGCAGTTGCGGAAGAGACGGAAATTGCGAGGGCGAGCGGGATAATGAAGCGCATGAGATTCTTTCTGGTCCGGGTGTTGAGGATCGCGGGTATTTTAGCCGACAAAACAGGCAACGACCGATCTCAATTGCTTCGAGATTCAACAGAGCCCCGGACTACGGTAACACTATCGTGCTGCGCCGACGGCCGGAGCAGAAGCGCTTCGCAACGGGACGGCCGATCCTGGCGTTACATAGTCTCTAGTTCCGTTTGCCGGTATGCCCGGATTTTTTCTGACATGGTTCAGCGCCGGAATCAGCGTCGGCTCAAGTTTTAAGAAGCGACGTCTTTCTTTAAAGTTCCGGGAATTGTTAACTAATGTGTTGGCGTAAATCACAGATTTTTATTCGGCAACGCGGTAGGCTGGCCGAATTGAAAAGCCGCGGAATTGCAGACGCACGAGCCGGTCACCCGGCGTTCGTCCCAATTTCTAATCTGAGAAATCGATGGCCCGAAAAAAAATGAACATCCGCGCTGGCGGATTGAGTTTGTGTCTTGTTCTCGCACCCGGCATCGCTCCGGCGAACGGTACGCAGCATGCATCTCTTGCCGACATGTCGCTCGAACAGCTTGCCGATGTAGTCGTTACATCGGTATCGCGCCGCGAAGAGCGCCTGGCCGATGCGGCCGCCTCGGTGTTCGTGATCAGTGCCGATGATATCCGGCGCTCCGGCGCGGCCAGTCTGCCGGAAGCGTTGCGGCTGGCGCCGAACCTGCAGGTGGCACGGATCGATGCCCACCAGTACGCAATCAGTGCGCGCGGTTTCAACAGTTCGACTGCAAACAAGCTGCTGGTATTGATCGATGGCCGCACGGTCTACACGCCACTCTATTCCGGCGTGTTCTGGGATGCTCAGCAGGTGATGCTGGAAGACGTGGAGCGAATCGAAGTGATCAGCGGGCCGGGCGGAACCTTGTGGGGCGCCAATGCGGTCAACGGCGTCATCAACGTCATTACGCGCGCGGCGCAGGATACGCAAGGCACGATGGTGGCCGCCGGCGCCGGCAACCTGGTGCAGCGGGCGGCAGCGAGGACCGGCGGCACCCTGGGCGAAAACGGTCACTACCGCATCTACGGCCAAATCTTCGACCGCGCGCATTTTGAGACGGAGAGCGGTACACGGGTGCGCGATGCCGGCCGAACAGGACAGGGAGGATTCCGTGCCGATTTCGGCAGCGATGCCGAGCGTTTGACGATTCAGGGCGATGTCTATCGGGGCCGCATCGAGCAGGTGCCGGGGAAAAGGGAAATTTCCGGCGCCAATCTGCTGGCGCGCTGGGATCAGCGCCTGGCGAACGGTTCGTCGTTGCATCTGCAAACTTATTATGACCACACCGAGCGCGATCACCCTGGCGTCTTTCGCGAAAAACTCGATACCGTCGATATCGAGTTCAACCATGCGCTGCAGCCCACGGTCGGCCACAAGCTTATCTGGGGCGGCGGCTACAGATATGCCCGCGACCGGGTGACCAACAGCGCGGTGCTCTCGTTCCTGCCGGCAGAACGCAACCTGGAACAGGGCAACCTTTTTATCCAGGATGAGATCGCATTGCGACCCGATCTTGATGTCACGATCGGCTTGAAGGCCGAGAGCAATCCCTACACCGGTTTTGAGTACCTGCCGAATATGCGTCTTGCATGGCGCCCGGACAAAAGCAGCATGCTGTGGAGCGCATTGTCGCGGACGGTCAGGGCGCCGGCACGCATAGACCGTGAATTTTTCATTCCGGGCAGCCCGGCCGTTGCAATCGCGGGCGGCCCGAACTTCCGTTCCGAAGTAGCCCACGTATTTGAGGTCGGTTACCGCGCACAGCCGACGCACGCGGTTTCGTATTCGGTGACCGCGTTTCATCATGATTTCGATCGCTTGCGCAGCGTCGAGCCGACGCCGGTCGGTGGCGTACTGGAAAACCGGATCGCAGGAACCATGAGCGGCATCGAAGCGTGGGGCACCTATCGAGTCAGCGACGCGTGGCGCCTGAGCGGCGGACTGGTCGAGATGAACCGGAATCTCAGGCGCGAAGCCGGCAGCGCGGACGTGCGGGGCCTTGCCGCACTGGGTAACGATCCGGAGCGCACGCTGTTGCTGAAGTCCGCGTTTGATCTTGGCCCGCGCCATGAGCTGGACGTTACCGTGCGCCATGTCGGCTCCTTGCCCGATCCCGTAGTTTCATCCTATACCGCCGTGGATGCGCGCGTCGGATGGCGGCCGGACCCGGATCTCGAAGTTTCCCTGTCCCTGCAAAACATGTTCGATGCCGGCCATGTCGAGTTCGGCGGCGCCGCGACTCGCTCCGAAATCGAGCGCAGCGTCTTCCTCAAATTGTTATGGCGGCTGTGATGCGCGGCCCGTGCGCCGCATTCGCGATGCTGCACGCCTATGTTGCCGGCCGTGCGCTGATTCTCCTGCTGGGGCTGCTGATCATGGCGCCCGGGGTGCCGGTGTTCGGTGCGAGCAATGGCAATGGTGCCAGCGAACTTGAAAGCGAAGTAAAAGCCGCATTTCTGTACAAGTTTCTCGGCTATATAGACTGGCCGGCGACCGCCTTTCCCAAACCGGATTCCCCGTATGTCATTGGCGTGTTCTCGGCCGACGCGATCGCGGAAGAGCTTGCCGGGATTGCAGCCGGCCGCAGCGTGAACGGCCGGCCGGTCGTGGTCCGTAAAATCAAAGAGGGCGAACCGTTGTCCGGGGTTCATATGCTGTTCATCGGGCGCAGTGCCGGCGTGCGCCAGGCGCAGTTGCTGGACATCGCGCGGCAGAATTCGATCGTCAGCGTCACCGAGACGGAAAATGGGCTGGCGCAGGGAAGCGTGATCAATTTCCACCTGGCGGATGGCAGAGTCCGGTTCGAGGTGTCGTTGACCGCTGCCGAAAAAAGCGATTTCAAGTTCAGCTCCAGATTGTTGTCCGTTGCGTCGTCGGTGGTGGGGCCGCGCCGATGATGCAATCCATCAAGCGGTCGATATCGCGCCGGCTGATGCTGGTGGTGCTGGCAACGAC
>JAKFFO010000001.1:0-1941 GCA_036675035.1 Oxalobacteraceae bacterium | reverse complement strand
TTGAAGATCGAACCGTTGCATGACAAATAAACCGCGATCATCGGATAACCAGAAATCCGGCACGCATATCCCGCTTAATCGTGCTGCTTCCATGCAGAGGAATTCGTTTTGCGTCAAAAATGGATAATCTTCGCCTGCCGCCTTCACGATCAACTCCGAATGAATGGCGGTCGTTTTACCTGCTGCCACCATCGCGTTATCCGCGTCCGGAATCATCACCTTGGGTTGCACGCCGGATATGCCGGCTTCCAGATAAGTGTCGATCAGAAAATCGAATAGCGAGTCTGTGGAAGGCGTCTTGAGTATTTCATGCAATCCGATTTGCGGCGGTTCAGAAGCCCGGCGCGGAATCGTTGGATCGTAATATTTCAGCCGGCCAATCTGATTCTCTCCCAGGATTGCCAGCAGCTTCATGTCGTCCAGTCCACCTTGTTTGGCAAACCGCTTGAGGATTCTGATTAGCTGCTCGCCTTCTGGCCGGTTCATCGCGAACGCGATCGGGAGCGCACCGGACGAATAGCTTTCCGGACGAAGCGGCATGGTCAGCGACGCTTCACAGGCCCGCTCGCTGGTCGTATAGTTGAACGTATAGCGCGAGTCATGATGCAGCGCCCCGGCTTCGCCTTGGGGCGTTGTCACTATCAGTTTCTTGATTTTTTCAGTCATCCTTGAAAATTTCCGACAGACGATCGACATCCGCCCTTGCATCGACGATGTCAAGACCTTTGCCAAGCGCGCTGAGCGCTGCAATCAAGGTATAAGTTTCAACATTTTTCCCGGCTTCGATATCCGCGATCGTTTGCCGGCGACAGCCCACGCGCTTGGCGATGGCTTGCTGTGTTTGCCCAAGCGCACGACGATTGGCGCGGAATGCTTCGCCCAAATCAGTCGCAGAGAATAGACCAGTTTTCATGTTCTTTATACCGCACAAATTTAATTAAAAAATCAATTATGTTCGTTATAAAGAACATTTGCAAGCATTTTTCTTGAGCTAAAAATTAAGTATTGTGAGTCGTTATTTACTTCCATAATATACATGGTCAATTAAATTTTGGTTGCACTTGGTTGCACTTTGAATGTCGATCAGATACATTCAAGGCACTCGCAGCAACTCTGGCGCATTACAACACCGCAGAGAAACCCTATGACCACCCCCGTGACGACCACTACTCTGGGCGTGAAGCTCGACGAAGCGACGCGCACGCGCCTGAAGGAGGCGGCCCGTAAGATCGACCGCACGCCTCACTGGATCATCAAGCAATCTATTTTCAGTTACCTCGAAGCGATGGAAAGCGGCATTTCCTTGCCCGAACTGCAAGGCGTGGCTGCACGCATCGCGGCAGGCGATGTGGCAACGCTGGAATCCTTGCCGGCGGCCGAGCGTCAGCCATTCCTCGAATTTGCCGAGAGCATCCTGCCGCAATCGGTGCTGCGCGCCGCGATCACCAGTGCCTGTCGCCGCCCCGAGCAGGAGGTCGTGCCGATGCTGCTGGAGCAGGCGCGCCTGCCTGCCAAGCTGGCTGCGGCTGCCAACACCATGGCATATGGCTTGGCCGAGCGCTTGCGCAAGCAGAAAAGCGCCGGCGGCCGTGCCGGCGTGGTGCAGGGCTTGCTGCAAGAGTTTTCTTTATCGTCGCAGGAAGGCGTGGCGCTGATGTGCCTGGCCGAAGCGCTGTTGCGGATTCCGGACAAGGGTACCCGCGATGCGCTGATTCGCGACAAGATCAGCAATGGCAACTGGCAGCAGCACCTCGGCCACAGTCCCTCAATGTTCGTCAATGCGGCATCGTGGGGGCTGCTGATCACCGGCAAGCTGGTTGCGACCCACAATGAAGGCGGCCTGTCCAGTTCGCTCAACCGCATCATCGGCAAGAGCGGCGAACCGCTGATCCGCAAGGGCGTGGACATGGCGATGCGGCTGATGGGCGAGCAATTCGTCAC
>JAKFFO010000134.1:0-1955 GCA_036675035.1 Oxalobacteraceae bacterium | reverse complement strand
GCTTTCGGGTGGGCAGTTGCAACGGGTGTTGATCGCGTTCAGCCTCCTGACGAAGCCGGAGGTGCTCCTGCTGGACGAACCGACGGCAGGGGTCGATACGCCCGGCGAACAGAGTTTTTATGAATTGATCGGGCAAATCCAGAAAGCGCACGGGCTGACGGTGGTGCTGGTGTCGCACGATTTGTCGATGGTCTATCGGTATGCGTCCTGGATTTACGCGCTGAACGGCGTGATCTGTTGCGAAGGAACGCCGGAGCACGTGATGAACGCGGATTCGCTGCGGCAGGCTTACGGCATTCACGTTTCACCTTACGGGCATCATCATCATGTTCACTGAGCTTTATATGCTGCGAGCGCTGGCGGCGGCGGCGTTACTGGCGCCGGCTTGCGCACTGCTGGGGGTGTTTGTGACCGCGCGGCGAATGTCTTTTTTCAGCGACACGATTGCCCATGGCGCCCTGGCGGGTGTGGCGCTGGGCGTATGGTTTGGCATGACGGATCTGACGGTGCCGATGATACTGTTCAGTCTGCTGGTGGCGGCGGCGATTCTGTGGATCAAGGAAAACACGGAATTGATGACCGATACCATCATGGCGCTGCTGCTGTCTGGATCGGTGGCGCTGGGGATTATAATACTGCGGTTGCTCGGCGGGAGTTTGTCCAGGATACACGGGTATTTGTTCGGCGATATATTGGGATTGGGAACGCAGGATGTGGTATTCGCGGCGATTTTGTGCGCCGCGGTGTTCGGGGGGATATTTTGGAAGTTAAGTCAACTGACCTTGCTTTCGGCGCACGAAGAAATGGCGCATGTGTGCGGGATTTCGGTGAAGGCGCTGAATTATCTGTTTATCCTGGGGCTGACGATCACAGTGGCCATGAGCATACGGTTGCTTGGGATCATTCTGGTGACAGCGCTGTTGGTGGTGCCGCCGGCGGCCGCGCGGAATATCAGCCTGAATTTACGGCAACAGATTATTTACAGCCTGCTGCTTGGCTTGGTCGCGGGTGTGTTTGGGATCATGGCCTCCTTCCATTTTGATGTGCCATGCGGGCCGGCAATTGTTTTGGTTTCTATCGGGCTATTCATCGCAACACTGGTGGCGGGGAAGTTTTTGAATCGCGCTTCAAAACATGAAACGACACTCGCATCGCCATAAGCAGCAGACAGCCAGCGAATCGATGCCGATTGCACAACGGTTGCGGGCGGAGTCTCTGAAAATCACCGGGCCGCGGCGGGCGATCATCGCGGCGTTGGAGGAGCAGGCGCATCCGCTGACCATTCGGGAGATTCACGCGTGCATTGGCGAATCAGAATGCGACCTGGCGACGATTTATCGTTCGATGCATTTGCTCGAGAAAATGCGGATTGTGACGCGGTTTGATTTTGGGGATGCCGTTGCCAGGTATGAGTTGGTGCGGCACAAAGACGACGAGCATCACCATCACCTGATCTGCACCGATTGCGCCAAGGTGGTGGAGATCGACGAATGTTTTCCAGAAGAGTTGGAGCGGAAAATCGCGAACGGGAATGGCTTCGCGCAGATCAGGCACAAGCTGGAATTTTTTGGGGTGTGCCCGATGTGCCAGACGAAGTAGCGCGGCTCGGTCCGAGGAAATTGAGTTGACTAGCGGTCGCGGACTAAATCGCCTTCGAGAGCGTCGCCGGCGGTAATGTCGGCGGCGACGGTGGTGCCGAGATAAGGCCCGGAAACTTTTACTTCGGCAACTTTTTGATCGAGGCGATAAATGTAGAGGCGTTGGTCGAGTTGCGGCATGCGCCCGCCGGCGAAATCAATAATGACAAAACGGAGTGGAGCGCGAACGGCAATGACACGGCCAGCGACGACGTTGACGGCACGGACAGCGGGATTGTTCGCGTCATCAGCGGACGGGATATTCTTGGCGGAAACGCTGCGGTTATTTGTTGGAGTCACCGGAGATCCTGGCACGTT
>JAKFFO010000029.1:0-12384 GCA_036675035.1 Oxalobacteraceae bacterium | reverse complement strand
TGGTGGCGATGTAGCCGTCGATGCCGTTCGGTATGGTCGGTACCACCTTGATCACTGGCTTGAGCGCGTAGCCGCCATTTCCCTTGGTGACGATCGACTTGCATGCGTCGAAATCCAGTACCAGTTTGACTTGCTCGTCCGCACCGACGGTGAACTGGTGACCGATCTTCAGGCCGCTCTGGACCGCACTCGGCGTATCAAGAGAAATTTCGTTGGTGGTGTTGGACAGGACGATGGAATTGGCGACCTTGCCGCCGGTATTCGGATCGAGCACCAGCCGCAATTGGGTATATTGGCCTGCAGGAAGCGATGTCTGTCCCAGTTCTTCCAGCACGCCGTTGGTGAGATCGAGAAGATTGATTTTCCGTGCCGGGCTTAATGCGATTTCAGACCAGCCCGATTCGCCCTCGCCGGCAGCGCCGCTCTGGTGCACGCGTATCTTGTTAACGGTGACATTGACTTCGTCATATCCGCAGGATGGTGCATCCGTCATCGCAACGCTGAGCGTGCCCTGGGCCGGCGAACCGCCACCACCTCCGCCTCCGCATGCGCCGAGCAAGCCGGCGGCGGAAAGACTGGCTACCAATGACAAGTTACGGACTGTGAAATTCATGTTGTTCCCCTTTTCGATCAATGTTGGCATTACGCCGGTTACCTCGCGTAATAAATATGAAAAGACCAACGGTTGTAATTGGCACGCATCGTTGGATTCAGACTGCCGGCAAACGTCGTGATGAACCGACTATTTCATACGTGACAGAAATATGAATGGAGAATCGAAAATTGGAAACGCCTGTTGCAATCGGATACAACTTGGCAGTTGATCATATTGCAATGAAATTGACTGAGCAAGCTACTGCTTGATGTTTTGAAAACAAGAATGCGCAGTGGTTCTCTGACATCGCTGCAATGGGGGCAAGACAGGTACAGGAAAAGCGCTTATCGCACATCGACTGGACATTCCGCCTGATCGCTCACCCGCAAACCGGCACCATGAACGCAGCCAGTGTTTCCCAGCCGATCGCAGCGGCCGACAGCAGGCAGAGCGTGATCGACATCCAGCGGATGAAAACCTGATTGTCTCGCACCGTATCGCGCGGCTTTATCCACATGCAGATTGCAGCCATTGCTACAACAGCAAGCAGCGATGCGCCACAGACTCCCCACAGTGCAACGCCGATGCCCAGCCATTCGGCGTCGGCGGGCGGACGCGCGCATACGATTCCAATGAAACCGTAAATCGCGACAAAGTGCACGGCCCAGATCAGCGGGCCGGAAAACAGCAACAGGAAATTGTGCGTAAATGAAGATGCCGAGGATGCGCGCATTACTGTCACCCGATCAGACGCGGAAATGAATGGACCAGTGCGAGGCCGAGAATTCCTTGTACCACCGTGTAATACCAGAACAGCATCGTGTTATCGAAGGTGGCGCGGCGCTGTGCATTCAGCAATCCGGCCACCGACCTGGCAACGGTGTACAGGCCCATGATGATCATGATGACAAGAAAGAACCCCTGCATGCTCATCACCATGTACACCACCGCACCGTAAGCGCTTTGCTGCGGCCGCAACCCGGTCTGCGACTGGCTGTAGAAATCGAGCGCGAATGCGCTTGCGAGGAGCACAATCGCCAGCACCATCGCCGCATCGAACGGCCAGCGGCGATGCGGCCGTTGCAGCGCCAGCCGTCGCCCGGCATAGGCGATCGATGCGCCGCTGGCGAGCAGCAGCGCCGCCGACGCGATCGGCCATCCGGCATGCGGCAGTCCTTCACCGGCGACCGGCCACACATCCGGCGATACCGTCCACAGGAAGAAATACGCAAATATCAGCGAACCGAAAATCGAGCCCGACACCATGATCAGCACCACCATCGCCCACCATGAATGCGACGAAGCGCCGTTGAGATAGACCGGTAGCTTGATGCCGCCGCCGATGTCGACCGGCGCATGGGACGGGCCGGGATCGGTCGACCACAGCCAGCGCAGCACCATGACTACCGCGAGCACGCCGCAGGCGACGGCGAGAAGCACCATCTTCACGGTCAGCAGCAGAAAGAAACCGGCGGTGCCGAATGCGGCAAGCAGCGGCGCCCAGCTCGGCCCCGGCATCTGCAGCAGGTATTGCGGGCGCGCATCGACCGGGCTGGTGATGATGGTTTCGCGTCCGCCGGTCGGCGCGTTCGGAAGAAAGTAGCGCCCGGCATCGACATCCTCGGCGAGCTTGGGCTGATCCCACAACGGCTCGCGGCTGGTGATGATCGGAATACTGCGGTTCGCGTAATTCCCCGAAGGCAGCCACTCCAGCGTACCGGCATTCCACACATTGCCGGCATTCTGCCCGCTGATACGGAAGTTCATCGCCATGTCGATCAGGAACACCAGCACGCCGGCCGCAATCATGTACGCGCCGATGGTCGATACCATGTTGAGCGGCCCCCAGCCCAGGTATTCGGAATAGGTATACACGCGGCGCGGCATGCCGGCCAGGCCGGTGATATGCATCGGGAAAAATGCGACATTGAAGCCGACGAACATCAGGCCGAACGCCCATCTTCCCAGGCGCTCGGACAATTGCCGGCAACTGACGAACGGCGCCCAGTAATAGAACGCGGCAAACAGCGGGAACACCATGCCGCCGAACAGCACATAGTGCAGATGCGCGACGATAAAGTAAGTGTCGTGCGCCTGCCAGTTGAACGGCACCACGGCGACCATCACGCCGGTCAGCCCGCCCAGCACGAAAATGAAGAAAAAGCCAAGCACGAACAGCATCGGTACTTTCAGCGGCCACATGCGCTTTGCCGCGGCAATCGTCGCGATCCATGCGAAGATCTGGATGCCGCTCGGAATGCTGACCGCCATGCTGGCTGCGGAAAAAAAGCTCAGCGACAACTGCGGTATGCCGACCGCGAACATGTGATGCACCCACAGCCCGAAGCTGAGAAAGCCGGCGCCGATCAGCGCCAGCACCACCAGCCGGTAGCCGACCAGCGGCTTGCCGACCATCGCCGGAATGATCATCGACACCATGCCGGCTGCCGGCAGGAAGATGATGTACACCTCCGGATGGCCGAAGAACCAGAACAGGTGTTGCCACAGCAGCGGGTCGCCACCCTTGGCGGCGATAAAGAACGGCCAGTAGAAAGTGCGTTCGATTTCCAGCAGCAGCGTCGCGAGGATGACGGCCGGAAAGGCGAAGATGATCATGCCGGCCAGCACCAGCATCGACCATGCATAGATCGGCATCTTGTCGAGCGTCATGCCGGGGGCGCGCGTGCGCAGGATGCCGACCACGATTTCGATCGCGCCGGCGATCGCCGAGATTTCGATGAATCCGATGCCGAGCAGCCAGAAATCCGCGTTATGGCCCGGCGAATATTCATAGCTGGTCAGCGGCGGATACATGAACCAGCCGCCGCGCGGCGCCATGTCGTAGAACAGGGTGCCGAAGAACACCAGGCCGCCCACCGCGTACGCCCAGTACGCATATACGCTCAGGCGCGGGAACGGCAGGTCGCGCGCGGCAAGCATGTTCGGCAGCAGCAGCACACCCATTGCTTCGACCGCCGGTACCGCGAACAGGAACATCATCACGGTGCCATGCATCGTGAAAATCTGGTTGTACAGGTTATGGCCGAGGAAGTCGTTTTCCGGCACCGCCAGTTGGGTGCGCATCAGCAGCGCGAGTATCCCGGCCAGCAAAAAGAACAGCAGCGCGGTACCGACATAGAACACGCCGATATAGGTGTTGTTGACGACGGTGATGAAATTGAATCCGGACGGCGGCTTCCAGATTTGCCTGAGCTGTTCCAGCTCGGCTTCCGGCCTTGGCTCAAAGTTCGGAAGAGCGTTGGTCGCATTATCGGATTCGAATGCCGCCATGAAGTCTCCTATCGCAACTCGTACAGCATGAACAAGCCGGCGCAATACACGACCAGCGTGGCGAACGAATCGATACCCATCTTGCCGATGGTGCGATCGCGCCGCTCGACCAGTCCGATCAGATAAATTGACGCGAGCACCGCGCCGAGCAGCGCGGCAGCCATCGAAAAATCATCTACTTCGTTCAGCACCGGTTCGCCGACGTAAACCGCATCGACCAGGAATATCAACAGCACATTGAAGAGGGTGCTTCCGAGCACTTCCGATATTGCCATCTCATATTGCCGCATGCGCACCGACGATATGATGGTGCTGAGATCGGGCAATGACGTGACCAGCGCAAGCAGTACCGCGCCGACGAAGCTGAGCCCCAGGCCGGTCTGTTCCGCAATCGCTTCGGCTGACTGGCTGAGGAAGAAACCGGCAGCCATAATCACTGCTGCCGCCGCAACGGTTTTTGCAATCACCAACGTGAGCGAGTCGCTGCTGTCGCCACTCTCCGGCGTACTGGCTCCGGTATCGGACGAATCGGATGCGGGCGACTCCCTGGCAGGGGTAACCCAGGACCGGCGTCCTTTTGAGTCGGACATTATCCATATAGAGAATATGTATAGTGCGACGATGGCCCATGACCAGGCGCCGATGCCGAAGATGGCGGTGTCTTCGACCAGCACTGCGGTCGCGACGACGAGCAGGATCAGTATGCCGAGCGCCGCTTGCAACAGCACGGCCGGCGACGCGACGATCATCGTGAGCGCGTCGCGACCGATGAATCCATCCACGCCGGCCAATACCGCTCGCTGCATCGCAACGCCGCCGAGCAGATTGTTTACTGCAAGCGCCGGATTACCGGCGATCGCCGAGAAAATCGAAACGGCCGCTTCCGGCAATGACGTGACGCCGCCCAGAAGCACCATGCCGATTGCGACACGACCGATGCCGGTTTTGGCCGCGATCGTATTGGCATAACGCGCGACCCTGGTGCCGGCGATCCAGACCGCAAGCGCACAGGCCCCGAAAACAGCAAGATTGGACCATAGCGAATAGTTTTTGAAATCGAGATAGTCCATCGCGTCAAGGCCTGCACCCGGCGTATATAGATCGGGAACGAATAAAGTTTGAACCCGATCCCCTCACTTGCAGTGCGCGTATTCGCTTGCACGCGAATACCGTTACGCAGGCGTAGAGCATGCTCCACAAAACCCCTGCTCCACCCCCAACCCTCTCCCAGAGGGAGAGGGTGAGAATGGAGGCCGGAAAAATCAAACCTTTTCCGGGCCGAATCAATAGGAGGCGTGTCATTGCAGGCTCTCCATGTAAGCCGACAATGCGCGCAGTTCCTCGCCGGAAAATTGATTGAAGGCAGGCATCTTGTTGCCCGGCTTGATATGCTGGCCACCGGTGATCCAGCCGGCGATCGTTCCCTGGCCGTTCGGCAGCGTTCCGGCCGCGATCGACAGGCGACTGCCGACATGAGTCAGGTCGGGGCCGAGCCTTCCTTCGGCCGGTGTGCCGCGCACCGTATGGCACAAGCCGCAGCGATTATTCAGGAACAGCGCCTCGCCGCGCTCCAGCATCTGGTCTGCCGGCTTTGCGGCGGGTTGTTTCTGCGCTTCAAGCCATGCGGCAAATTCATCCGGCGCATGCGCGACGACATGGAACGCCATCCGCGCATGCTGCGCGCCACAGTATTCCGCGCATTGCCCGCGGAACTGACCCGGCGCATCGGCCTGCAGCCGCAGCTTGTTGACATGGCCCGGAATCATGTCGATCTTGCCGGCCAGGTTCGGCACCCAGAAACTGTGAATCACGTTGTCCGACACCAGCTTGAGATCGACGGATTGGCCGGCCGGGATGCGAATCTCGTTGGCCGTCTCCAGGATCGTGTTTCCCGCGCCGTCCAGATATTTGACACGCCACCACCAGAGCTCGCCGGTCACTTCAATCTGCACCGCGGCGGGATCGTGCGCCTGCACCATGCGGGTTGCCGCCATGAACGTATAGATCAATAGCGCGGACAATACGATCACCGGGAACGCGACCCCGCCGCCGATGATCCATGCGCGCCGTCCAAGCGAATCGCGCAGCGAGGCAGGACCGAACAGCGCGAGCAGTCCGAGCACCATGACGACACCGAAGATGAGGCCGCCTCCGGCGAACAAGATCCAGGCGATTTCAAGAATTTGCTCCGCATCATTTCCCTTCGCGTCGAACGCCGACTGCATGCCTGCATGGGCAATGGCGGGCAGGGACAGCAGCAAAGCGACGATGATGCGAACTGGCATGGGCAAAATTGGATAAAAGGCGGCAACAACCGCCCGCCGCGATGGCATTGGCGGCGAACGTGTCGTCGATAGGACGAGTCGAGCAAGCGAACCGGTTCGATGCTCCATGCAGATTGCATACCACGCAACAGTGTCCGTGCCGGCGCGGTATTTCGGTGGTCCGTCGGCCCCGGTCCTTACCGATTTTTCAATGCCATGCATTTTTTACATGGCAATTCCGCGTGTTGCCGAGGTCCATTAGCGGATCTGTTGCGAAGAGCAAGGCCACTTGCCTCAGGCATCTTCGGCAAACGAAGGCGTACTGATGCAACCGGCAATGCACGCTTGTTTCGCGGTAATCGCCGACTGGCAGAGATATTGCGTGGCAAAAGCGTCTTCGAAGTCCGGCGCATACAACAGACCCCCACGACCGCCCATGCCGATACCGCGACCGTCCTGTCTCATTTATATCCTCGCCGGCAATGTCGTGATGATGCCGCTCGCATTCGCGCATTCGGTTGATGCGCATGAAGAGGCGGCGTTGTCATGGAATTCCGATCCGTGGGTCATCGCCGGCATTGCGGCCGCAGCATTTTTATATCTGCGCGGCATTCGCGCGTTATGGGCCAGTTCCCGGCGCGGTGCCGGCGTTCCGGTTTGGCGCGCCGCATGTTTCGCGGCGGGGATCGCGACGCTGATCGTCGCACTGCTGTCGCCGGTCGATACGCTGGGCAGCCAGCTGTTTTCAATGCACATGGTGCAGCACGAGTTGCTGATGCTGGTTGCAGCGCCGCTGCTGGTATGCGGTCGTCCGCTGGCGGTGTCGGTCTGGGCGTTTCGCCCAGACACTCGCAAACGGATCGCGCAACTGGTGAACTCTCGTGTGGTAAAGAGGCCGTGGCAGCTTCTGACAATTCCGCTTGCGGCATGGTTGCTGCACGCGGTGGTGTTGTGGGCGTGGCATTTCCCGACGCTGTTCCAGGCCGGCCTGCGCGGCGACGCGGTACATGCGCTGCAACATTTCAGTTTTCTGGCATCGGCGCTGCTGTTCTGGGCGTCGCTGATCGGACCGCATTGGCGGCTGCGTGCCGGTGCCGCTGTGATCTACATTCTGACGACTGCGATCCATACCGGCATGCTCGGTGCGCTGCTCACGTTCTCGACCCGCATCTGGTATCCGCTGTATGCCCAGACCACGGGCGCGTGGGGATTGACCGTGCTGGAAGACCAGCAGTTGGGCGGGCTGATCATGTGGGTTCCGGCCGGATTCGTTCTGTTGTTTTCCGGCTTGCTGGTCGTGGCGAATGCAATCATGCCCGGATGGCATACCGAGCGTGATGCTGTGCGCGGATCGGGGCGCTAGCATGGGCCGGCCGATCTGGTGGCGGATGGTGTCACTGTGCAGTGCCGCGCTGTTCATCATGAGCATCGCGACCGGCTGCAGCCAGGAAAAGCCGCTAATGCAAGTGCCGGGCGGCGATGCGGGCCGGGGCAAGGCAACGATCGAGCGTTACGGTTGCATTGCCTGTCACACGATTCCCGGTATTGCCGGCCATGGCAGCAATGTCGGCCCGCCGCTGAGCAAAATGGCGTTGCGCGCTTATGTCGGGGGTGTATTGCCGAATACGCCGGACGATCTGGTGCGCTGGCTGCGCAATCCGCCCGAAGTCGATCCGCGCACCGCGATGCCGAACCTCGGGATATCGGAAGCCGAAGCGAAGGACATGGCAGCCTATCTCTATACATTGAAGTGACCAGAAGAGAAGCCGACCGATGACAGTGAAATTACGCACAATCGGAATCGCGATCCTGCTGCTGCTTGTGCTTGGCGCGGCCGGCGCAGGCCTGGTCGTCTATTCGGGGTTCTATAACATTGCTGCTACCGAGCAGCATACCGGCCCGGTGTTCCGGCTGCTGGATTATGCGATGCGCCGCTCGGTGAAAGCGCGGGTCGATTCGATCGAGATTCCCGACCTGGCGGATCGGCAACGCATTCGCAGCGGGGCCGGCCACTATCGCGCACATTGCCTGCAATGCCATGGCGCGCCGGGAGTCGCACCGGACCGGCTGGCATTCGGCATGACGCCGGCGCCGGTCAACCTGGTGTCGACCGCACGAGAGTGGAAGCCCGACGAAATCTTCTGGGTCGTCAAGAACGGAATCAAGATGAGCGGAATGCCGGCATGGGGCATGCACATGAGTGATCAGGACATGTGGGACATCGTCGCCTTCGTAAAGACGATGACTGCGTTGTCGCCGAAAGAATATGCGGCGTTGGTCAGCGAGCTTCCGGAGCAGCACGCACGCCGGCCGGCACAGGATGCCGGCCGGCCGCCGCCCAACAGCGGTGGCGATGTTGCCGGTGCATCGGCAGCACCTGCAACATCGGCAGCACCGCCACCGACCACGCCGATCAGAGCATCTGGTGAACAATCTCGCCGGCTTGGCGATATCGAGGCTGGTCGGCGCGCGATACAGCATTACCTGTGCGCCACCTGTCACCAGATTCCCGGCATCGTCGGTGCCAGCCGGCATGTCGGCCCACCGTTGAGCGGCATCGCCAATCGGAAATATATTGGCGGTGTCATCGTCAACAATCCGGAAAACATGGTGCGCTGGCTGCAACATCCGCAGCAGATCGATCCCTTGTCGGCGATGCCCGATCTGGGCGTAACCGAAAATCATGCGCGCGACATTGCCGACTACCTTTACACCCTTGAAGATATCAAATAGAAGCCGGTAGACAATATGCAGCATAAGCAAAACGATAGCGCACCCGACTATCCGCCGATTGCGGATTATGCAGTCATCAGCGACTGCCACGGCACCGCGCTGATCTCACGCAGCGGATCGGTGGACTGGTGCTGCATGCCGCGCATCGATGACGACAGCTGCTTCGGCCGTCTGCTGGACTGGAGCAAGGGCGGCTATTGCGCGATCACGCCGGTTGACGATGCTTTCGAAGCAACCCGCCGCTATCTGCCGGAAACCCAGATTCTTGAAACGCGTTTCAAGACCTCGACCGGCGAGGCGGTATTGCTCGATTTTTTCGCAATGGACGAAGCCGAGGCGGACCGTCCGCGTTACGACCTGGTCCGCATCGTCGATGGCGTCGCGGGCGAGATGGAATTGCGCGTGGCGGTTTGCCCGCGCTTCGATTACGGACAAACCACCCCGTACATCAGCCGCCATGAAGGCGGCGCGTATACCGCGACCGGAAGCGACAATGGCTTGATTATCCATTCCGATGTGCCGCTCGAAGTGATCGATCACACGGATCTTGCGGCGACATGCCTGGTCGGCGAGGGGCAGCGGACCCATCTGGTGATCCAGTTCGAGCGTCCGGAACAGGTCGATGCCGTGCTTTCCCGTGGCTTGCCGGGCACAACGGATATCGATCATTTTCTTGAGCGAACCCGGCAATGGTGGCAGGAATGGGCGCAGCGCATGCGTCCGCCATTCGAGCTCGACAGTCAGACCCTGCGTTCCACCATCACATTGAAATCGCTGACCTTCGAACCTACCGGCGCGATTGCCGCCGCATCGACTACTTCGCTGCCGGAATCGATAGGCGGCGAGCGAAACTGGGACTACCGCTATAGCTGGATCAGGGACTCGGTATTTGCGGTGCGCGCATTGCACGAGCTCGGCTATGTCGCCGAAGCGGACCGCTTCCACCAGTTCATTCAACGCAGCTCCGCCGGCAACGCCGCCGAAATGCAAATCATGTATGGCGTCGACGGCAAGCGTCGTCTGACCGAAATCGAACTCGACTGGCTGGATGGATACAAAGGATCGAAACCGGTGCGCATAGGCAACCGGGCGGCCAAGCAGAATCAGCTCGACATCTACGGTGAATTGATCGAAATGGCGTGGGAATGGCACATCAGCGGTCATGCGACCGATCCGCATTACTGGAGCTTCCTGGAAAACGTGATCGACACCGTGTGCCAGTCATGGCACGGCTGCGATCACGGTATCTGGGAAGTGCGTGGCAAGCCGCGCCATTATGTTCATTCGAAAGTGATGTGCTGGGTAGCGGTCCACTTCGGTTCGATGCTGGCGCGTGAAAACGGGTTTCCCGCGCCGATCGATCGATGGTCCGCAACCGGCGACGACATTCGGCGCACCATCGAGCGCGACGGTTACGATGCCGAGCGAGGCGTGTTCGTGCAGGCATTCGGCGAAACTTCTCTCGATGCAGCGCTATTGCTGTTGCCGCGCGTCGGCTTCGTCGACTACAACGACTTGAGGATGGTACGCACCGCCGATGCGATTTGCCGCGACCTGGAAACCGACGGCTTGATGCTGCGCTATAACTCGCCGGACGGTTTGCAGGGGTCGGAAGGCATGTTTTTGCCGTGCACGTTCTGGCTGGTCGATTGCCTGGCGCATCAGGGGAAGTGCGACATGGCATGGAAATATTACGACAGGGCGGTAAGTTGTGCCAACGATGTCGGCCTGTTTTCCGAAGAGTACGATGTCGATAATCAGCAAATGCTGGGCAACTTTCCGCAGGGATTGACCCATGTGTCGCAAATCATGGCGCGGCTGGCGCTGGCCGGGGTGGATCTGTCCAGGCGCGCAACCGACAAGGTTCGATCGTGACAAGGTGAGGATCGGGCCGGCCCCTTTTCCTCACCCATTCAACAGACGAATCTAGTGAGCAGCCATGCCCGCGGCTTTGCCGGCTCCGCCCGATGGCGCACCGGTTGCCATGCGGCGGCATTCTTCGGCGCAACGGCGGCATGCAGCCGCGCACTCCTGGCAATGACCCGCCTGATGCTTGGCGCATTCTTCGGCACACGCGTCGCAGACGTCGGCGCACATGCTGCAGATCGCGGTCGCAAATTCGCTGCCGCGCGCCATGTAACTTGCCGCCGTGCGGCACATTTGCGCGCAGTCCATATCCATACGTATGCAGCGTGCCATCATTTTTACGTCCTGCTCGCTCAGACACGCGGTCGCGCAATGGTCACAAACCGCGGCGCAGCTGTAACACTCCTCGATGCAGGATTGAAATTGTTCATGAGCCATGGAAATCTCCGTTGAAAAGTTTGCATGAAATCAGCCGGCCAAAATACGGCCGACATTAACCGGCATGCAAGCATCATTCCCTGTTGATGCTAATGCTGCGCGATGACGTCAAAAGCATTGATGCCACATGGCGTCGCCCGCGAGCCGGTTGCGCAGTTGACGAGCGTCGTTTCACGTCTTGCATCGCGAGGCTCAGTCCGGGCCGCTTGCTATGGCGCTCGTAAAGGCCTTCTAAATTGGCAGCGTCGATATGCCGCCGTTGGAGGAGCCATACTCTTGCAGCGATGAAAACGGGAGCCGTCCATCGTTCAGTGCCGCAACGACTTCCTTGAGCTGCGCATCATTGGGATCAATGTAGACCATTACCTGATCTATCGCGTTGTCCCAGTAATAGCCATATGGAACGCTGGTTTCCTCCATCGCTTCGGCGACGTAGGCGCCATCCCGAAGCTTGCCGACCAGCGTGACGACAGGCGAGTCCGGCTTGGTATTGGCTACGGTCGTGCTCATTGTCCAGTCCTTTGCATGAGTTCGCGGATAAGCTGTGACTCTCGACGAAGCCGCAAATTCCGCAATGGAGATATTCGTCATCGTTCATTTCGTCCGGCAAATACAAACGCGGGTTCCCGCCTGCAAGATGCTGTAACGATCCGGCAACATGTGTCCGCCGGAGAATCAATTAATCTCATACAATCATTGCTGCGAACGTGCCACCTTAATGTGCCGGTATGCAGCGATTTGTTTTTGCAATTTTGATATCAAAAACCAAGCAATGGATTTATCCGAAAAGTCGTTCAATCGGTTTGTTGACCTGATATACGGTGCACTGGAGCAGCCTGAAAGCTGGCGCACCTTGTACGAGGAGCTGTGCGGCGCAATCGGCGCGACGTCGGTTCATGTGCTCGCTCTTGACAAGCAGCATGGCACTTTGTCCTACAGCGACGGGGCGAATCTGCTGGTGCAGGGTGAATTGGCCTACATGCAGAGCTACCGCTTCATCGATCCGCGCATGCCTCTGGTGATGGAAAAACCGCTTCTCGGCTGGGTACATTGCCATGAGGTGCTGGACGACGAATTTGTTGCAGACGATCCGTTCTATCAGGAATTCCTGCTCCCTCACGGACGTCGCTATATGTCGGCCTGCAAGCTGGTGGACAACGGCGAGGCCACGGTCATCTTCTCAACGTTGTCGGGGCT
>JAKFFO010000041.1:0-1982 GCA_036675035.1 Oxalobacteraceae bacterium | reverse complement strand
ATCTGCTGCTGAAAGACCTCGTGCATTTCTATTACACGCTGTACATGCCGGGATTCGATCACGAGCTGCTGAACCCGACTTTTGCGCTCGGCGGCATCAGCTTTAGCCCGGACGAGTCGCACCGCGCCAAGCGGCAGATTATGAAGTTCCAGTACATCCCGGAACACATGGACTTCATGCTGCCGTTCAGCAGGGGAAAGCGCGAACTCTATTTCGATACAATGATCGAAGAGACCGGCGGCGCGCTGCTGCCGCAGTCACGCGATGTCGAAACGCTGCGAAAAGAAGGAATCCTAAACGGCCAGACGGACGATCAGACGGCGCTGCACTTCAACGCGGCGTTCGGGTTGGCGCGGTCGCTCGACCGCGACTTGATTCAGGAAGTCGCCATTTCCGAAATGCATCTGACTCGCAACGTACTATATTTGCGGCGTCTGCTGCTGCGCTACGTAAAGACTCTGCTGTTGTTCATCTGGACAACGGTGATCTCGTTTATCATGCTGCCCATGCTGCGCGACGAGCGATTTCCGAACCTGCTGATCCTCGCGCTGGGCTATGTGGCATGGTCGGTGGCGGTGCTACCGATCTTAAAAGTGCCGGCCAACTGGCTTTACCGTCACCGCCGTGCGGGGGCGGAACCGCGCCGAATGGACGCACAGCTCACCCAATTCGAGACGTTCGTACGCGGTTGGATGCGTACATCGGTCGTGATGGCATTGATCGCGCTGGTGATGGCGGTCATTTCGACGACACAACTCGGGCTTTAATTTACAGATGGGAGATGACAATGATTCGACGGATACTGGCAATCGGAATCCTGCTCGCGCTGACGATCAGCGCGGCAGCGCAGGAATCGACATTCCTGCCGCAGCGCACGATTTCGACGCCGTTTTATGGGCCGGTTGTCGAGCTTTCCCCGGACGGCACAATGCTGGCCATATATGAAAATCAGGCGCTACTCAGCAGTGAAGTCCCCGTGTCGGTCGACCTGCCAATCCTTCTGATTGATGTAGAAACGGGCAGCGAAATTGGCCGTCTGAAAGGCGTGCAGGTCGATGTGGCGCGCAGCGTGGCATTCTCGCCGGATGGCACTCAGCTCGCGTCGTATCACATGAACGGTGATTTGATCATCTGGGATATCGCCACGCAGGAAGCGCTGCAAGTTTACGATTGGCTTCCGATGGGCGCCGCCTTTATGGATTACATGCCCGACGGTCAGACCTTGTCGTTGGTGACCAACAACGGCATTTCAGGACAACACGTTCTGTTCGATCTGACATCCGGCAGCATCACGGATATGCTGGGGCTGCGACCGGACACCTATGCAGAATTAAGAGATATCGCGGGCGACCTGCTGGAGATAGGCATTTATAGTATTGCGGCACAAACGGTCGGCCCAAACGGCGAGCTATACGGCGCGAGTGCCAACGGTGACGTTTACCGCTGGGATACCGAAACGCGGCTACGCGAACTGATCTATCCCGCGTCCGACGAGCGGCCAATGCGTTTCACCGTGCGTAATCTCTTGGTACTGGATGACGGCACGCTCGCCTTTCAGGACACCAATACGGACTCACTGGTCATATTTGGCACGGACCGCATGCGTGCAGAATACCCGCTGGACGGGCTCTGGTTTGGCCTGTCGGATGATGGCATCGCCGTCACAGTACCGAGCCCGGGCGATGGGCTGATGATGCTCGACCTGAACGCCGAGCCTCTCGAAGCCCAGCCGCTTCTCATCGATTTGGGCACCGATCAAGATGACGATCCGATCGAAATGCGTGGTGACCTCGTATTCAATTTCACGGCCAATGGCGATTTGGTCATCGGCGGTATTTACAATCAGGACGGCAACAGCGCAGTTTATATCGTCGATCTGCCGTAGAAGGAAATGAAATGCTGAAAGTCGTCATCGCTCTGATCGTGGTCGCAGCAGTTGCGCTGACAGGTTTCAGCATGATCGGCGGCGGAGGCGGCAGTGA
>JAKFFO010000148.1:0-1996 GCA_036675035.1 Oxalobacteraceae bacterium | reverse complement strand
CTGGCCGGTTTCTCCACCCGGGCGGGTAAAGGTAAGGGTAGTTTTGAAAGGAACGGACGGGGCATGGCCGACCAGGCGGTCGGCCAGCGTTCAACTGCGAATTTTTTGAATGGCGTCGAAGCGCTTGGTGACGCCGAGCTTGCGGTACAGATTCTTGAGATGGAATTTGACGGTATTGGGAGAGACGAACAATCGGGCGGCGATCTCTTCATTGGACAATCCCGCCACCAGCAGGCGTGCCACCTTCTCTTCCTTGATGCTGAATGCGGCAATCGCGTTCTCGCATTCCTGGGCGCAACCGGATCCGGTATCGAATGCGGCAAGAATTTTTTCGGCAAACACCGACACCGAAGCGGGCACGTCGGCTTTCTGCAAAAGCAGCCGTAATGCGGGACCGGCATCGAGAAACGGTCGTATGTGGCCGTTCTCCTGCGCCAGCGCCAGCGCGTGGCACAAAAAACTGGTCGCCGACTTCAGCTTGTCTTCCGACTGCCGTACCAGGGCTTGCAGAATCAGGATATTGACCAGTATGCCGCGGCGCTGGCCTCGTTCAGCGTTCAGCAGCAACCGGGAAAGCAGTTCGAACGCTTCGTCGGTGCGCTGCTGCTGCAGCAACAACCTCGCCAGCACCAGGTATTCCAGTTCCCGCTCCGGCTTGCCGATGCTCGAATCGATGCCGCGCCGCGCAAGGTGCGCAGCGACTTCCGGGATTCGTCCCTGCATCAGCCAGAGTTGTGCGAGATAACCTGACAGCAGAGGCAGGATCAGGCTTGCCGATGCCCAGAATCCGAGCAATCTTCGCTCGTAATCCGGCTCCAGTCCGGCCTGTTCGCCGCGCGCCATCCTTACCTGAACCAGCAGCACCTCGCTGCAACCGTGATTCAGTTCCATGCCGCCGGCCCTGGCCAATTCCAGTGCGCGGTTTGCCTGCATATCGGCGTCATCCAGCCGGTTTTGCAGATAGGCGATTTCTGCCAGTTGCAGATGCAGCATGCTGCACACCGGCAGGTCCTGCAAGCCCTTGTCCCGGAACTGGCGCAATCCATCGATGCAGATCGCTTGCGCCAGCCGAAGATTGCCGCGTATCAGCTGAATGCGCGACAAGCCGTAGATCCCCGTCATCGTCATCCAGAGATTCGGCTGATCGTCGCTCACTTCCGAATACGCGCGAAATATTTCAGCAGCCTCGTCGAGCCGCCCCAGCGCGGCATCCAGGATGCCGAGATTGATGATCGCAATGTCGTAAAACACGTCATCCTTCTGCAAGCATTCCGAGGCCATCGAAAAAAACCGCAATGCCGCATCGGCCTGACCGCCGTAGCGAGCCTGATAGCCGCGCACCACCGCGACCTTGCCGGCCAGATCCCGGCCATAGGGTTCCGAACCTTCGCCGGCGGCCAGCACGTGGTCGATACCGGCAAGGTAACGCTCCGCCAGCGCGGCATCCGGTATCGGACGAAAATAGATGTTGAACGCTGCCAGCAACGCAACGCGCGGATACTGCAGTATGACCTTTTCGGGTAACAGCCTGAGCCAGCCGGCCACGGTGCGCACCTCGCCAAGCACGAATATGTTGAGGGCATGGCGGTCTAGTATCTCCGCGATCAGCTTTGTGTCTTGCGCGTTATGCGCATGACGCAATGCGTCGGCGGGAAACTGTTGTTCGCAGTACCAGCGTCCGGCCGCGCTGTGAAGCCCGTCAACCTGCTCCGGCCTGGTCCTGGCGAGCCGGCTTTGCAGCAGGTCCGCAAACAGATGATGGTAGCGATACCACTCCCGATTCGCGTCGAGCGGCACCAGGAACATGTGGTTGCGTTCGAGGTGGTCCAGCATTGCCTGACTGTCGGCTTCCCTGGTGAGCGTTTGGCACAGCGAGGCATTGAATCGCTCCAGGATCGACGTGCGCATCAGGAAGGATTGAATCGGTTCGGCCTGGTTCGACAGTACTTCATCAACCAGAAAATCGATGATGTGACGTTCCTTGCCCGAAAACCCG
>JAKFFO010000042.1:0-12472 GCA_036675035.1 Oxalobacteraceae bacterium | reverse complement strand
GCAAGGCCGACTGGCCGATTCTGATCTTGCGCGCAGTCCGAATGAAGCAGCAGTACAAATCCGCATAGCTTCCACCCAACTTTTCCTTATTAATTACGCCATAGTCGGCTAGCATAGCGATTCGATCGTGTTCCGAACCGAATTTAACATGTCTCCAGACGACTATTGTCAGCAAAAGGCCGCGCAAAGCGGGTCCAGTTTCTATTACAGTTTTCTGTTCCTGCCCAAGGAACGCCGGCGCGCGATTACCGCACTGTATGCATTCTGCCGCGAGGTCGATGACACGGTCGACGAGTGCACCGATACAGCGATCGCCCGCACCAAGCTTATGTGGTGGCGTAGCGAGATCGCGGCGATGCTGGCGGGACGTCCGACACACCCGGTAACGCTGGCCCTGCAACCGCATCTCATCACCTATTCGCTTGAGGGGAAAAATCTGCAGGCAATCATCGACGGCATGGAAATGGATCTCGATCAGACCCGCTATCTCGATTATCCCGGCTTGCAGCGTTACTGCTGGCATGTGGCTGGCGTAGTTGGCATTCTGTCCGCAAGCATTTTCGGTGCAAGCCGCCCGGAGACCCTGGCGTATGCGGAAAAGCTCGGGCTGGCATTTCAATTGACCAATATCATTCGCGATGTCGGCGAGGACGCGCGCAAGGGGCGGATATATTTACCGGTCAACGAACTGCAAAAATTCAATGTCACCGCCGCGGACCTTCTGAACGCCCGGCACAGCGAAAATTTCGAAAATCTGATGCGCTTCCAGGTCGAACGCGCGCAACGTGCCTACGATGACGCGTTCGCATTGCTGCCTGCGGAAGATCGCCGCGCGCAACGTCCCGGCCTGATCATGGCAGCAATCTACCGGACCCTTCTCGACGAAATCGAACGGGATGGATTTCATGTTTTGACCCAACGGATTTCGCTGACGCCGATTCGCAAGCTCTGGCTGGCATGGAAGACCTATGTCAGAGGTTAGGAAGAATAAATTGCAACTCGGCGCTTCCGCCACATCCGAAACTTCGTCGCTTGTCCGCGCAGAAAACCGAGCGCACACCGTTATCCGGAATGTCGCCATTGTCGGCGCCGGCTGGGCCGGATGCGCAGCCGGCGTTGAACTTGCAAGCCGCGGCTGCCAAGTTACGGTATTTGAAGCTGCACGCACGCCGGGCGGGCGGGCCCGGCGGGTCGAGATCGACGGGAAAACACTCGATAACGGTCAGCATATTCTGCTCGGCGCATACACCGAAACCCTGCGATTGATGAAAACGGTAGGTATCGATACCGATCGGGTATTGCTGCGACTTCCGCTACAGATGTGCTATCCGGAAAACAGCGGCGGGATGGATTTCATTACGCCGCGCCTGCCGGCCCCGCTCCATTTACTGTTCGCATTGCTGCGTGCGAAGGGTTTACGCGGAGAAGACAAGCTGGCGCTTGCCAGGTTTTCGACCACGGCACGCTGGATGAACTGGCGACTCGATGTCGACTGTAGCGTTACCGAGTTGCTTCATCGATTCGATCAAACCGAGCGCCTGATCAAGCTGATGTGGCAGCCGCTCTGTATTGCAGCGCTGAATACGCCACCCGATCGCGCATCCGCGCGCGTATTTCTGAGCGTGCTGGGAGACAGTCTCGGGGCGCGCCGCAGAGCGTCGGACATGCTGATTCCGCGCGTCGATCTGACCACAATGTTTCCGCAGCATGCAGCGTTGTTTATCGAGCGTCACGGCGGAAGCGTGAAATGCGGCGCCACTGTCAAGACGATTGAACGCGACGGCATGCGCTGGCGAATCGGCTCGGGCGATGCGTCTGCGGACGAACCGGTTTTCGATGCAGTGGTGGTCGCAACGCAGCCACAGCATGCCACCAACATGTTGGGAGATTTGATCAGTATCGACGGCCTGGCTTCATTCATCCACGAGCCGATCACCACATGCTATCTGCAGTATTCGCCCGAGGTAAAACTGCGGCGGCCATTCTTTGCGCTGATCGATAATCCTGCAACCGGTGAATGGGGCCAGTTCGTGTTCGATCGCGGACAGCTAGACCGGAATCAAGCCGGTTTGCTGGCTGTAGTGGTCAGCGCGTCGACCGACGCAATTGCGCTGGGTCACGATGCATTGTCCGCTGCAGTTGCGGCCCAGCTGGCCAAGGCATTTCAGTCGCCGGCGCTGGCGCATCCGCGGTGGACAAAAGTGATCTCAGAAAAACGGGCAACGTTTTCGTGCATCCCGAACCTCGTGCGTCCGGACAATGCGACCGGCCTGCAGGGTTTGGCACTGGCCGGAGACTATACTGCATGCGAATATCCGGCCACGCTGGAAGCCGCAGTCAGAAGCGGCGTGAAGGCGGCACAGCATTTATTCCGTTAGTTGAGTTTCTATTCCTGTTCGCGAATACGCGTCAACGCTTCATCGATGCGCTCAACGCCGATGATGGTCAGGCCTTCGATCTTTTGTTTCGGCGCATTCGATTTTGGAATCAACGCAATTGAAAAACCCAGCTTGGCGGCTTCGCGCAAACGTTCCTGACCGCGCGGCGCCGGGCGTATTTCACCTGCCAACCCGACTTCGCCGAAAACCACCAGGCCGCGCGGCAACGGCTTGTTGCGCATCGAGGAATGAATCGCCAGCAATACCGCAAGGTCCGCAGCCGGCTCGGTGATTTTTACCCCGCCCACCGCATTGATGAACACATCCTGGTCGAATGCGGCAATGCCGGCATGGCGATGCAATACCGCCAGAAGCATTGCCAGGCGATTCTGCTCCAGCCCGACCGACAGGCGCCTCGCGTTCGGCAGATGCGAGGTATCGACCAATGCCTGAATCTCGACCAGCAGCGGACGGGTTCCTTCCTGCGTCACCATCACGCACGATCCGGCTACCTGATTGTCATGCTGGGACAAAAACAGTGCGGAAGGATTGGACACGCCCTTCAATCCTTTTTCCGTCATTGCGAACACGCCCAGTTCGTTGACTGCACCGAACCGGTTCTTGAACGCGCGCACTAACCGGAAACTCGAATGCGTATCGCCTTCGAAATACAGTACGGTATCGACGATATGTTCCAGCACGCGCGGCCCGGCCAACGCACCCTCCTTGGTGACATGGCCGACCATGATGATCGTGATGCCCGACTGTTTTGCGATTCGTGTCAGTTGTGCCGCACATTCGCGCACCTGCGCGACCGATCCGGGCGCCGAGCTCAGCGCGTCCGAATAGACAGTTTGGATCGAATCGATGACGGCAACCTGCGGCTTGTGTTCGGCCAGCGTGTTGAGGATTTTCTCAAGCTGGATTTCCGCCTGCAGCTTGAGCTCCTTTGCGTCGACCGCAAGCCGCTTGGCTCGCAGCGCAATCTGTGCGCCGGACTCTTCGCCGCTGACATACAGAACTTTTTTCGTACGCGACAAATTCGCCAATGCCTGCAGCAGCAACGTCGATTTGCCGATTCCCGGATCACCGCCGATAAGTACCACACCGCCGGCGACCAGGCCGCCGCCAAGCACGCGGTCAAACTCTTCGATGCCGGTGCCGAAGCGCGGTACGTCGATTGCGTCGATATCGGCCAGCGTAATGACCGGCGATGTCTGCGCCAGACCCTGATGCTGCGCAGAGAACCGGTTCCCGGCCGCTTCCACTATGGTTTCAACCAGCGTGTTCCATTGTCCGCATGACGGGCACTGCCCGCTCCACTTGTTGCTGACGCCGCCGCATTCGGTACAGGTGTAATTGGTTTTCGGTTTGGCCATTTAATATGAAATTCGGGGAAAAATTCGTGCTGCTCCAGCCTTTAGCGCGCCGTTACCGGTACTCGGCGGGCCAGCCCGCACATCAATTCGTAGCCAATCGTACCGGCCGCCTCGGCTACTTCGTCGATCGGCAAGCCGACACCCCACAGGGTGACCGGACTACCGACATGTGCGTGCGGAACCGGTGCCAGATCCACCATCATCATGTCCATCGAAACGCGCCCGACGATTCTGGTTCGTACGCCGTCAACAAGAATCGGGGTGCCGGTAACGGCGTGGCGCGGATAACCGTCGGCATAACCGCAGGCGACCACACCGATACGCATCGGTTTTTCCGAGACGAACAAACTGCCGTAGCCGACTGATTCGCCTTTGGCCACATCCTGCACCGCTATGAGCGCGCTGCTGAGCGTCATGGCCGGAAGCAAATCGAATTCCGCGGCGCTCTTTGCGCCTGGGGTGCCGCCATACAGCATGATACCCGGACGAACCCAGCCGGAAGCGACTTCGGGATGCAGCAGATCAGCGGCCGAATTGGACAAACTATGCAAACATGGCAATTCCGCAGTCGCGGAATTGAAGCGGCGCATCTGCTCGGACAAGGGCAACGCGGAATGCATTGCATTGTCTGCATTGGCAAAATGCGTCATCAACACGATGTCACTCACCGCATCGATTGCGCGCAGCCGCATATAGGCTGAGCGGAATGCCTCCGGCTTGAATCCCAGCCGGTTCATCCCGCTGTTCATTTTCAAATACACATTGATTGACGCGGCGGTACGAGTTTGTTCAAGCATTTCGATCTGCTCGATGCAATGAATTGCGACATCCAGCCGATAATCGATCACCGCCGACAAATCTGCAGCGTCAAAAAATCCCTCCAGCAGCAGGATCGGTTTTTGCCACCCCATTTTGCGCAACTGGACGGCGCCTTCCGGCTCGATCAAGCCCAATCCGTCGGCTGCGCCAAACCCGCGCAGCGCGTTCTCCAAACCATGCCCGTAAGCATTGGCTTTTACCACTGCCAGCACTTTCGAATGTGGTGCATTTCTTTTTGCAACCCCAAGATTGGAGCGCAGTGCAGTGATATCGACGGTGGCAACCAGAGGTCTTGGCATGAGAGCAATATCAGTTGCTTGTTAGGTAGACGACACATTCTACCGGACCCGGAATATAGCCGCCGTTAATTCCATTGTGGGCAGATACTTTCATGGTATAAAGCAAGCCGAAGACACTTTGTTACACGCTAAGATGCGAATGAATCGCGGGTTTTACACCATCATGGCGGCGCAGTTTTTTTCGTCGCTGGCAGACAATGCACTTCTCATTGCAGCCATCGCCTTATTGATTTCGATAGATTCGCCGGAATGGATGACGCCGCTGCTGAAGTTGTTTTTCGTGCTGTCCTATGTTCTGCTAGCCGCCTTTGTCGGCGCATTTGCCGATTCCCTGCCCAAGGGGCGGGTCATGTTCATCACCAACCTGATCAAGATTTTCGGTTGCGCGCTGATGTTTTTCCATGTTCATCCATTGATTGCCTATGCAATAGTGGGATTCGGCGCAGCGGCTTACTCGCCGGCAAAATACGGCATTTTGACCGAACTCCTGCCACCGGAGAAACTGGTGCTGGCCAACGGCTGGATCGAAGGTTTGACGGTTTCTTCCATTATTCTAGGCACCGTTATGGGCGGGGCACTGGTGAATTCCCATATTTCCGCTGAACTGCTGTCATTCGACTTTCCGCTCTTCGCCACCGGCGTCAACACGCCAACGGAAGCAGCATTGTGCGTCATTATCACCGCATATATTGTGGCGGCGATTTTCAATCTTAAAATTCCGGACACCGGAGCGCGTTATGCGCATCAAGAACGCAATCCGATCAAACTTATAGCTGACTTCGCGAGGTGTTTTTCCACTTTGTGGAAGGATAAACTCGGGCAGATTTCGCTCGCGGTCACCACCTTGTTCTGGGGTGCGGGCGCAACCTTGCAGTTCATCGTATTGAAGTGGGCTGAAAAATCACTGC
Source organism: Oxalobacteraceae bacterium (assembly GCA_036675035.1). Taxonomy (GTDB): domain Bacteria; phylum Pseudomonadota; class Gammaproteobacteria; order Burkholderiales; family Burkholderiaceae_D; genus MESE01. The sequence continues at coordinate 6,689 of JAKFFO010000042.1, read as the reverse complement.
AATTGCCCCTTGACAAGGCAGCGGTGCTACAAGGCGTGTTTGCTGTCGGCATTGCCATTGGTGCGATCGCGGCGGCACGCTTCGTTCCATTGAAAAGATCGCTTTCCGTCATGCCGCTAGGCATCGGCATGGGCATTGTCATCATTTCGATGACGATGGTTCACAGCGTCTGGCTGGCGTATCCGTTATTGATTCTTGTCGGCGCCCTGGCCGGGTATTTCGTGGTTCCGATGAACGCGCTGTTGCAGCACCGTGGTCATGTTTTGATGAGCGCAGGCCATTCGATCGCGGTACAGAACTTTAATGAGAACCTGTCGGTCCTGACCATGCTGGTACTGTACGCCTTCATGATCAAGTTGGATCTCGACGTCAACATAGTCATCGTCATGTTCGGATTATTCGTCTCCGGCGTAATGTATCTGGTAATCCGGAAACATGCGGCCAACCAGCGCGAATATGATTCGCTGGCGCTGATCGGTGAATCGAAGCACTGATCTACCGGCACACTCAACTGCCTGATTCGCCCGCTTGCCGGATCCGTTGCCGGGCCCGGAAACGCCAATCCTCAGGGACAATGAATCCTCGGTTGGTTTCGATCGCACAGCCTGCATCTCGCTCCACCACCGCTACCATTACCGGCATTGTGTTCGCATCAAAATGCCCGGCTAGCGTTTCCCGAAGAGTTGGAGCGTCCAGAACCGTCTCCCAGTCGAGCTTGGCAGGTGCCAGCCAACGCAATCTCGGCAAGATCGCATATCGTTCACCCGCAATCGAATCGAGCTCGGACAAGCTGCACCAGAATCCCCGGCAATGCTGCTCGGATACGCCGAGCGACCGATCCGGACTTACATCGTTTTCGTGATAAAAAAGCCAGCCTTTTATCAATGCCTGCGCCGACGCAACCGGCTGCGGCAGATGGATTCGTGACGCCGGATGCTGGGCCAGCAAAAGCTGCCGATCAAGTATCTTGCGCATTTTCGTACCGAGTGTATCGGCCAGGTTTGGGCCGATAAAATAGTCGGCTTCCCTTCCGCTGCCAGTCGGCTCGAGCAAATAAAATTTGGTGGCGAATTCCCAATGGACGAGCGCCGACCCGTTACGCAGCAAAAAGTCGAATTCGCCGATGGTGCCGCCTTGCCCTGCGCGTACCTGCACGCCGTGACCGATCAACGTGCCGCGATACTGAAAATAAAATGCCAGCAGTTTTTCGGCATAGCGGCCCAGGCGAGAAAATGGCTGAAGGTCAAGATATGCATGCAATTGCTCCGGCGAACCGTCCAGCATCGCCAGCCAATCCTCATCGTGTTGATCAGGCGTGTCCTGGAGCGTTGCAATCCGTCCTTGCCAATGCGCACAAACGGGGTCCAGCAGATCGGGGGCATCGAGCAACCATGCGAGAGCACGGACATGCGGGTCGTTCAGATGCCCCCAGCGCCGATGAAATTGCGATTGAAAGGAGTCCACTCGCTACTGATTGCCGGCGTAAGTATCCATTGCCAGACAAAGGTCGGCCCAGGTCTTGCCTTTGTCCGTCAATTTGCGTAACAGATAAGCCGGATGGTAGGTAACGACTAATGGCAAATCATTGTGTTTGTGCACCCTGCCTCGCATCTGCGTGACTGATGTTTCAGAATCGACTCCCAGCAAAGACACTCCAGCGGTCTTTCCAAGCGCAACCAGGATAGTCGGTTGAATCAATGCAATTTGGCGCTCCAGATAGGGACGGCATGCGGCGGCTTCTTCCGGAGTCGGCGCACGGTCTCGCCCGTCTGCGCCGGTTGGACGGCATTTGACAATATTGGCGATATACGCATTCTCGCCGCGCTTCAGTCCTATGGCCGCCATCATGTTGTCGAGCAGTTTTCCTGCCGGACCGATAAAAGGTTCTCCTTGCAAATCCTCATTTCGGCCCGGGCCTTCGCCAATGAATAGCCATTTGGCTTTTTCATCGCCGATGCCGAACACCGTTTTGGTTCGACTTTTACACAATCCGCATCTGACACAGCCGGCCACCGCTGTCTTTAGCTGCGTCCAATCCATGGCCGCGATTTCCCGATCCGATGGTGCAGTCGCCGCAACCGCGGTCACCTCGTGTAGAACGGATGCAAAAGCCGCAGTATCGGATTCATCGCCATCTTTCGACTGCACGGCTTGCGGTGCCGCGATCGGAGCCGAGGTGGTGCTACGCCGGCTCCATAGCGGACCGACGCCCATTTCGGTCAGGAATTTCTCGCGACGTCTGGATGATGAACTCATAGGGGCAGTCTCATCACGATTGCGTCTTCGCGCGTACTGTGTGCCGCCGGATAGTAGTTCTTGCGCACGCCGATTCGTTGAAAACCATATTTCGTGTAAATGGTGAGCGCACGCTGGTTCGACGGACGCACTTCAAGTAAAACCGATGCCAATCCCTTGCGCCGCGTGCATTCGACAACGTAATCGAGCATTGCTCGACCGATGCCTTGCCCGTGCAAGTCCGCATGGACCGTAATATTGAGCAGATGCGCCTCGTCGACTGCAGGCAGCATCAAAAGATACCCGACCAGAGTCCGCGACGAATTCCGCAATACCCACGACTCGTATCCGCTGTTAAGAGAATCAAGGAAATTTCCATTCGTCCAAGGGAACGGATAAACGGCATACTCGATCGCCAGCACTTCCTGCAGGTCCGCTTCCTGCATTGGCATAAACTGCATTGAGCCGGGACGTTCTTGCGGATACATTGATTTACGTACCGAACTCATGCCGTCACCTTGGCCAGGCGCTCCATCGTGGTTAACGCCACCTTGTTGCGCAGGTAGATCGGTTGCGCGTCGCGCGATGCAATCGTTCTTTTTGCGACGAATTCGATGTGACCCAGCTGGGCAACATGTTTCGCGTGAGGCATGATGCCCGGATCAGTATTCTCGACTGGAAAATGCGCTCCGGCATTTGCAGCATAAACCGGAATTCCATTTCCGCACACGGCCGCCTCCTCGATTTCCGGCACGTCGGATCCTGTCGACAAGGTCGGTTCAACCACGGTACGCCATTCGCCGGTAAAACAATATCGGGCCCAATATAGCTCGTCCATGCGTGCATCGAGCATCGCAATCACATCAAGTGCGCCGGTCGCTTCACGACAGGCCTGGGCCATCGCCATCAGGGTAACGACAGGAATCATAGGCAAATCGGCGCCGGAAGCCAATCCCTGCGCGATTCCGCACGCCGTGCGGACACCGGTAAACGACCCGGGGCCGGCACCGAACGCAATAGCGTCACATTGAGAAAGTGTTATGCCGGCCTCGCCCAGCAGCCGCTGCACCATCGGAAGAACTGTTTGCGAGTGCGTCTGTACGCCCGGCGATTCGCATGCGATAAGCTGCTCATCGTACAAAAGTGCGGCAGAGGCGGTTTCGGTCGACGTTTCCAAAGCGAGAATGATAGCCATGCTCTATTTTACCGCGCCTGATACCAGCCAAGTGCGCTTTGGATTGCCGGTGCTGTACGGTAAAATGGAGCCATGTCTTTCTCGACTTTAACGTTCGAAAACCGTTCCCGGATTGCCGAAATCATTTCCGATGATTCGGTGTGGATCATCGTTTGTCTGTGTGCCGCATGGTGCGACGTATGCCGGGAATATCAGCCGGCATTCGAGCAGTTGGCGGCGCGTCATCCGGACAAGCATTTCATCTGGATCGATATTGAAGACGAGGCCGACGTCGTGGGCGATCTGGACGTCGAAAATTTTCCTACGCTACTGATTCAGCGCGCCGACACCGTAACGTTTTTCGGTCCTGTGCCACCCGATTCGCAGCAGGCGAACCGGCTGGTGCTTGCCCAGGCGCAAAAAACCGATGCGGAACTCGATGCCGAAGCACATGCGACTGAAGAACGAAGAACCTGGCAACAGACCTGCAACCTGCGCATCCGATTGAGGGACGCATTACGTAGCTGACGGTGGTTCGCCGTCCTTAGTGGATTCGCTCTAGCACGAATCGAAACAACAATAATCCCGGAATTTCTCTCCTATAATGCCTTGCCGAGGCAGCGCACGACTCGGCCGCAGCGGGGTGAGTCATCAGGCAACGACTACAAGCGACCTACAGGCAAATTCTCACCGTTTCAATTCAGGCGAATTTTTCGCTTTGCGGGCCAACCCTATATGGCGGAGTCACTCTATGAACACGCATCAGACCCAGAAAATTACTTCTGTTCCCAACCCAGTGATCGATGATGCAATTGCCGAGCTTCAGCTGAGCAAGGTGCGCTGGGCCACCATGCCGGTACGCGCGCGCATCGCCTATCTCGAAGACATCCGCGAACGAATACAACTGGTTGCGTCGGACTGGGTCTCAGCCGCAGTCAACGCAAAAGGAATTGGTCATGCGCCTGCGTTGTCCGGCGAAGAATGGATGTCGGGACCCTGGGCGATACTTCGCGGCGTCAAACAGTTGATTGAAACGCTGGACAATATCGCTTCCGGCAGCAAAAAAACCGTGGCGGACCTGCCTGTACGCACGACTGCATCCGGTCAGACAGTGGTTCAGGTTTTTCCCCGCACAAGCTTCGATCGCGTACTGCTCAACCGCGTGCGCGCTGAAATATGGATGCAGCCGGAGGTTACGCCCGACACGCTTCAAAGCCATGTGGCATCGACCTACGCTTCGCAACCCGAGATGCCGGTCGGTTCGGTCGGATTGGTTTTAGGGGCGGGAAACATCAGCAGCATCGCGCCGCTGGATACCTTGTACAAGCTCTTCACCGATCTGTCGGTCGTGATATTGAAGCTCAACCCGATCAACGATTATCTGAGCCCTTACATAGAAGATATTTTTGCGATGCTGATCCGGGATGGTTTCGTACGGATTACCGGTGGCGGTGCCGACATCGGCGCATACCTGTGCAATCATCCCGGAATCGATACGCTCCATATCACCGGCAGCAGCGATACGCACGACGCAATTGTATTCGGCGCTCAAAGGCGCGAAGGCACTGCACGGCAACGGATCAATCACAAGCCGATTACCAGCGAACTGGGCGGGGTCAGCCCGACCATTGTAGTCCCGGGTCCGTGGACTCAATCGGACATTGAGTTCCAGGCCCGGAATATCGCGACCCAGCGCCTGCACAATGGCGGGTTCAACTGTATCGCCGCGCAAATCCTGGTATTGCCGGATGGCTGGAGCAAAGCTAAAGCGCTTGAAGAAGCCGTCGCAAGAGCGATGTCCGAGGCACCGGATCGGCCGCCGTACTATCCCGGTACCGAGCAGCGCAAGGAGCGCTTTCGCCTGCACTATGACGGGAGAATCGAAAGCGTGCGCAAGTCGCTGGCGCGCGATCAATTGACGATTTCGTTAGATGCGGACGAAACAAATTCGGACCAGCTTGTATTCCGGCAGGAAGCCTTCGCACCGGTTCTCGGGATTCCGCATATTTCCTATCGCGATGAATTGGACTTCTTGCGAAAAGCAATCGATTTTTCGAACTCCAGGTTAACGGGGACATTGGGTGCGAACATCCTGATTCATCCTAAGACCCTTGCAAAGCTCGGCAAACAGTTTGAGTCGGAAATCGCGCGGCTGCGCTATGGCTGCATTGCAGTCAATTTGTGGACCGGTGGAGGCTTCCTGCTCACCGAAACCTCCTGGGGCGCATATCCGGGTCACACGGTCGATGACGTTCAAAGTGGCATCGGTACGGTGCACAACACGATGATGTTCGATCATCCTGAAAAAACGGTACTGTACGGACCATTTCATCCATTCCCGGACGGAATTTTCGCAGGACAATTCGGCCTGCTTCCAGTGCCGCCCTGGTTTGTCTCACACAAGTCTGCGAACAAGGTTGCGGAACAGTTATTCAGGTTCGAAGCCAATCCATCCTGGCTGAAAATACCTGGGATCGTGTACCACGCGCTGAAAAGCTGATTAAAAAAGCCGGCATGCATTAAATGCATGCCGGCTTTTTAATTGCCGGTTAGTAGAATCACACTCAGGCAGAAGTCGTAACACGCGCGACTGGCGTCGTTAAGCGAGCGAGGATCAATGCACTGACGACACAAGCGACTCCAACCAGCGAAAGCTGCAGATGGCTCAAGCCAAGTTCGCCGCCACCCGGCAATGCCATTGACACTCCACCGGCAAACAGCAACAGCCGTGATACCCATCCGGCAGGGCGATCGCTTAACCGGCCAAAACCGAGAAGATATCCCTCCAGCGCCGATGCAATCAAAAGAATGCCGATGAATGCGGTTACGACCACGATCGCAATTTCGCCAGGCGCGCCACGCATGATCAACGCTGGATTGAGCACGAAAAAGAACGGTACGAAATACATCGTGCTCCCCAATCGCATTGATTGCAATCCCACTTTCAGTGGCGGCGCACCCGACAGACCTGCCGCAACAAATGCCGCAAGCGCAACCGGAGGCGTAATAAATGACACCATGCCCCAATACATCATGAACAGATGTACGGCAACCGGATCGAAACCGGATGCGATCAACGGTGGCGCAAGAACGATCGCGAGGAAGATGTAGCAAGCAGTAATGGTCATGCCCATGCCGAAGATAAAGCTGGTCAGCGCACCCATTACCAATAAGACGTAAACGTTATTTCCCGCGAGGTAAACCAGATCGTTGGCGAGCGTGCCAGCCAGACCGGTCACCGACAGAGAGCCAATGATCAGGCCAACTCCCGCCAGTAGCG
>JAKFFO010000178.1:0-2028 GCA_036675035.1 Oxalobacteraceae bacterium | reverse complement strand
CCGACAGAGCGTGGCCGTCGAGCAACACCGAGACAAGTTCGAGATCCTGGCCGTTCAGCACCAGAGGCTGGGCCTGCTCGCTTATTCGTTCGAACTCCATGTGGGCGTGCACCCGGGTTTGCGCCGGGTCCAGATCGAATGTGAATTCGACGCGAGGCAAACTGTAGGGGTAGGGCAGATAATCGTGACGGGAAATCGTGGGGGCGCTATCGGTACGCATGTTCGATCTTCAAAGTATTCCAGATTCGTCTATTGTAGTGTTTGCGCCGTGTTGCGGTTTTTACAAGAAGGATGCAACCTTATGACGCATACCATGGTCTTATAGCGTATAAGGCGCGTCTAACGTGGGAACGCATTATGCTGACAACCTGGGTATATCAGGCAGGGGGATGTATGTGGAACAAGTCTGGCCGGCTCTCCGGCACACTATTGCGATTCTGGGCCATTATGGCGAGCACGGCGCTGCTCGTTGGGTGCGCGTCAACGATATCGGCGCGGGTCACCAGTTTCCAGCAATGGCCCGCGGATGCATCGGGGCAAAGTTACCGCATCGTCCCGGCGACGTCCCAGGTTAATAATCTTGAGTTCGACAGTATCGCAGACACGATACGCGCCAACATCGGCCCAACCGGCCTGGTCGAGGCCGCATCAGGAAGCTCGCCGCGATTCGATGTGCATATCAGTTACGATAATCCGGTCACGCAAACCTGGGTGCAGCGCTATAACGATGCCTATTTAAACGATGGCTGGGGATTCGGTCCCGCTTTCGGCGGATATTACGGCGGCTACCGTGGATGGGGCGGTGGTATTTATATGTCGCCCTCGGTATCGAATGTACCCGTCGAGGTGTATAAAAACACATTAACCGTGACCATCAAAGATAATCGCAATAACGGCGCGGAAGTATATCGATCAAGCGCAGTAAATGTCAGCTCCGGCGAAAATCTATTGCAGGTCATGCCTTATCTGGCGCAAGCGGTATTTGATAATTTTCCTGGCAATAACGGTCAGGTGCGCGAGGTCAAGTACGATCAGCGACGTTAAGCAGCATGTTGCAGCTTCGTGGCATGGTCGGCGTAGGCACCGGCCTTGGCCTTGCGGCGCATTTATGGGTCGCGGCGCCGATTTACCGGCGCCGCGATCTTTTCGAACAGTTCATTTGTTTATCAGGAAATCGTCCCGGCTTTTACCGGCGGCCTGTGCGGCTGCCAGCCAACGTGGAGCCTTGCCGCGTCCCGTCCAGGTTTCACCCGTGTCCGGATGACGATATTTTGCGGGTACGGTTCGCTTGGCGGGGGTGCCCGATGGAGCGGATGGCTTGCGCGCAACAGTGCGAGCGGTTTTTTTGCTATACGCTGCTGTTATATCTTCAGGAGTGATATCGTACTCGCGCATCGAGCGGATTATTGATGTAATAACAGGGCCGCGACGCTTTGCTTGCAGGTTTTCAGCCTGTTTTTGCAGCTTCAGGATTTCTTTTTCGATTTTTTGTTTAAGAGCGGTGTAAGAATCACGAGTCATTCGATATTCCTGGTAATAGGGTTCAGACGCCGATCATGGTCTTGTATCTCAAGGCCACTGAATTTTAACGTATTTTATATTTAATAAATAAAACGCCGCTATTTTTATTTGATTTTAGCCTGACGATTATCTAATTAATGAATGCACAGAATAGTTTCCGGGTCGCTGCCATACAAACAGTCTCCTCTACCGACCTGAATCGCAACCTGCGGGAAGCAGGCGATCTTATAGCGCAAGCTGTGGCTGACGGCGCTCAACTCATTGCGCTTCCAGAGTATTTTTGCTTTATGGGGCGCAAAGACACCGATAAGCTGGCGCTAAAGGAAATGCCCGGAAAAGGTCCGATCCAGGAATTCCTGGCCGATCAGGCCGGCCGGCACCGCGTATGGCTGGTCGGAGGTACTGTGCCGCTCGATAATGAAGAGCCAGACCGCATTTATAACGCCAGTCTGGTTTTCGATCCGTCCGGAAAACAGATTGCGCGTTACGACAAGATCCATTTATTCG